>NZ_JBPTTK010000003.1:0-366237 GCF_053290175.1 Enterobacter sp. 186315
GTCCATGCGCCTCGCCCCGGCCTTACGGAAACGCTTCGGCGATTTACAGCCGGACGATGGCGTCGCTGTAACTCATTTATCCCTATAAAAATTAATCTCTTCGCTTTAAGACAAAATGACTGAGGATCTCTCAGCCCACAGGCAGAGGAGATAAAACGGTTTTTGTTACGCCTTCGGCACCTTCGCCAGGCTAAACCAAATCCCCACCGCCAGCATCAGCAGCATCCCACCGGCACTGCCCAGCGCCACGCTGTGCGAGGTGATAAACGCCGCTTTCGCTGCGGCAATCACCGACTCGGCCATTGAAGGCGTCAAACCCTGCGCCACCTTCACCGCCTCGCCAATTGACGACGAGGCTTTTTCCACGAGGGACGCGTTTAACCCCTGCGGCAGCTCAATCGATGCCGAGAAGCTGCGGGTCAACAGCAGGCCGAAGATCGCAATCCCCAGCCCCGCCCCCAGCTCGTAGGACATGGTTTCAATCGCCCCGGCGGCGGCGGCCTTCTCTTTTGGCGCGGCGGCCATGATCGCCGACGTGGATGCCAGCAATGCGCTGGCGGCGCTGAAGCCGAGCAGCACCATCAGGCTCCACGCCTGCCACTGCTGGGTGCTGAAATCGAGCAGCGACAGGCCGATAAAGCTCACCGCGCTCAGTCCCATGCCCCCCGCCGCCACGATCCGCAGCCCCAGACGCCCCACCAGCACGCCCGCAATCGGGCCGCTAAATCCGCTGGCAACCATCAGCGGCAGCATAAACATCCCCGCCTCAAACGGCGTAAAGCCGTGCACGAACTGAAGCTCCTGCGCCATCAGCAGTTCGAAGCCCACCAGCGCGATCATGGCAGTCATCGCCATCACCACCCCGCTTAAAATAATGCGGTGGCAAAACAGCCGCATATCGATCATCGGCACGCGGGCGCGCAGCTGAATGCGAATAAACACCCACAGCATCGCCGCGCCGATCGCCAGCGTAGAGGCCACCATCCACGGAGAGAGTGCCCCTTTTAACGCCGTTTTGGCGCTGTAGACCAGCAGCAATATCGCGACGATCAGCATAACGGCGTGGCTGATGTTGAGCGGCTGCTCGGGCCGCCCCTGCTGCGCCGGGACAAAACGCGCGGCGAGAGACACGACCACCAACACGATCGGGACGTTAATCAAAAAGACCGATCCCCAGTAGAAATGCTCAAGCAGCATCCCGCCGATCAGCGGGCCAAAGGCCGCGCCGCCGGATCCCACCGCCGCCCAGACGCCCAGCGCGATATTGCGCTCGCGCGCGTTGACGAACAGCGTGCGGATCCCCGCAAGCGTCGCCGGAATGATCATCGCCGCACCAATCGCCAGCGAGGCGCGCGCGGCAATCAGCCAGCCTGCGGACGGCGCAAACGCCGCCGCCAGCGAAGAGAGACCAAACAGCGTACTGCCGATCATTAACAGGCGCTTAAAGCCAATGCGATCGCCCAGCGCTCCCATCGGCAGCACCATACCCGCCATCACCAGCGAGTAGATATCGATGATCCACAGCAGCTCATTACCGCTGGCCCCCAGCGTCATGCTCAGCGTTGGCGCAGCCACGTGCAGCACCGTCGCGTCAATCGCCACTGGAATATAAACCAGCACGATAATCACTAATGCTAACCACTGACGAAACATAAATTTCCTTTTCACTTAAAAACCTGGACACATGTCCAGAACGCGATCCTACTTAAAGTTGAACACTTGTCCAGCCCTTTGTTACACTTGTTTCATCGCCATTGAGAGTGAGAAAAAATGCGTTATCTGAGCAAGGACGAACGTCGGGAAGAGATCCTCCAGGCCGCCATGCGGGTTGCCCTGAGCGAAGGGCTGGCCGCGATGACGGTAAGACGTATTGCGACGGAAGCGGGCGTCGCCACGGGACAGGTACACCACCACTTCGCCTCCGGCGGTGAGCTAAAATCGCTGGCCTTTGTACGGCTGATCCGCGCCCTGCTGGATGCGGACGTGGTGGCTGAAAACGCCAGCTGGCGGGAGCGCCTGCACGCGATGCTGGGCAGCGATGACGGCGGTTTTGAGCCGTACATCCGCTTATGGCGGGAAGCACAGCTGCTGGCGACGCGCGATCCGGAGATCAAAAGCGCCTACGTCATGACGATGGAAATGTGGCATCAGGAAACGGTCGCCATTATTCGCGCGGGCGCGGATGAAAAAGCCTTTACCCTTTCCGACCGGCCAGAAAATATTGCGTGGCGTCTAATCGGCCTGGTCTGCGGCCTGGATGGAATATACGTTTTAAATATGCCTGATATGGATGACGCCGCGTTTAATAATCATCTTGATAAGTTAATCAGCCTCGAATTGTATTAATACTCACTATGGAGTATTAATTTCTGCCTACAGTTACAATTAGTAACACATAAAGCGAACCCTCTTTATCATTACAATCTCTGGGGTTCGCTTTTTTATCTATCCTTTCAGAAGCATCCTAAAACATCCAATAACCTCACAAATCAACATCTTCCATTTCATTGTTTTCATTCCATTTTTTCTTTTTTGAGAAAGTATGAGGGCGATATGTCACAACAAAGTGAGAAGAATAATCATTATCTGTTGAGTAACTGGAAACCGGAAAACGCGCAATTTTGGGAGAACAAAGGGAAACATATCGCACGAAGAAACCTTTGGATCTCCGTCGCTTGTCTGCTGCTGGCGTTTTGCGTCTGGATGTTATTTAGCGCCGTTACGGTCAATCTGAATAAAGTCGGTTTTAATTTCACGACCGACCAGCTCTTCATGTTAACCGCCCTGCCTTCCCTTTCCGGTGCGATATTACGCGTGCCCTATTCCTTTATGGTGCCCATATTTGGCGGGCGCTACTGGACGGTATTAAGCACCGTGATTTTAATCGTTCCCTGCGTCTGGCTGGGGATCGCCGTACAGAATGCCGCTACGCCGTACTGGGTATTTATTATCATCGCCCTGTTGTGCGGGTTTGCCGGCGCCAACTTTGCCTCCAGCATGGGTAACATCAGCTTCTTCTTCCCGAAAGCGAAACAGGGCAGCGCGCTGGGCATTAACGGCGGGCTGGGCAACCTCGGCGTGAGCGTAATGCAGATGGTCGCGCCTTTGGTTATCTTCCTCCCCATGTTTACCTTCCCGGGCGTACACGGCGTGGCTCAGGAAGACGGTTCGACCCTGTGGCTGGCGAACGCGGCGTGGATCTGGGCCCCGCTTTTGCTGCTGGCGACCCTCGCCGCCTTCTTTGGCATGAACGATATCGCCAGCTCGAAGGCCTCGATCGCCAGCCAGCTTCCGGTGCTAAAGCGCTTTCACCTGTGGCTGTTGAGCCTGCTGTATCTCGCAACGTTCGGCTCGTTTATCGGCTTCTCGGCGGGCTTTGCCATGCTGTCGAAAACCCAGTTCCCTGACGTCAATATTCTGCACCTCGCCTTCTTCGGGCCGCTGATCGGCGCGCTGGCGCGCTCGGCGGGTGGGATGATCTCCGACCGGCTCGGCGGCGTGCGCGTAACGCTCGTCAACTTCGTTTTTATGGCGATTTTCAGCGCGCTTATCTTCCTCACGCTCCCCGGCTCCGGTTCCGGCAGCTTTATCGCCTTTTATCTGGTGTTTATGGGGCTGTTCCTGACCGCCGGTCTGGGCAGCGGCTCGACCTTCCAGATGATTGCGGTGATTTTCCGCCAAATCACCCTCACCCGCGTGAAGGCGCAGGGCGGCAGCGATGAGCAGGCGCAGCACGAGGCGGTGACCGAAACCGCCGCCGCGCTCGGCTTTATCTCCGCCATCGGTGCCGTCGGCGGCTTCTTTATCCCCAAAGCCTTTGGCACCTCGCTGGCAATGACCGGCTCCCCGGTCGGCGCCATGAAGGTGTTCCTCGTGTTTTACATCGTTTGCGTGTTCGTCACCTGGCTGGTGTATGGCCGCAAGTCCGCAAAAAAATAATAACGATATCCTCGCCGGAGGATGCGCAGCGCCCTTCGGCCATCTGACTGAAGCAGGAGAAATGTCATGAGTAAACTGTTGGACCGCTTTCGTTATTTCAAAACCAAAGGCGACAGTTTCGCCAACGGTCACGGACAGGTGTACAACACCAACCGCGACTGGGAGGACAGCTACCGCCAGCGCTGGCAGTTCGACAAAATCGTGCGCTCCACCCACGGCGTGAACTGCACCGGCTCCTGTAGCTGGAAGATCTACGTCAAAAACGGGCTGGTCACCTGGGAAACGCAGCAAACCGACTATCCCCGCACCCGCCCCGACCTGCCGAACCACGAGCCGCGCGGCTGCCCGCGAGGCGCAAGCTACTCCTGGTATCTCTACAGCGCCAACCGCCTGAAATATCCGCTGGTGCGCCGCAAGCTGATTGAGCTGTGGCGCGAGGCGCTGGCGCAGCACACCGATCCGGTGCTGGCCTGGGACGCCATCCAGAACGATCCGCAAAAAGCCCAGAGCTATAAGCGGGCCCGCGGTCACGGTGGGTTTATTCGCTCGAACTGGAAAGAGCTCAATCAGCTGATTGCCGCCGCCAACGTCTGGACGATTAAGAACTTTGGCCCGGATCGCGTCGCCGGGTTCTCGCCGATCCCGGCGATGTCGATGGTCTCTTACGCCGCCGGAACGCGCTATCTTTCGCTGCTCGGCGGCACTTGCCTGAGCTTTTACGACTGGTACTGCGATTTACCCCCTGCCTCGCCGATGACGTGGGGCGAGCAAACCGACGTGCCGGAGTCCGCCGACTGGTACAACTCCAGCTATATCATCGCCTGGGGCTCGAACGTGCCGCAGACCCGTACCCCCGACGCCCACTTCTTTACCGAAGTGCGCTACAAAGGCACCAAAACCATTGCGATCACGCCGGACTTCTCCGAGGTTGCCAAGCTGAGCGATCAGTGGCTGGCGCCGAAACAGGGCACCGACAGCGCGCTGGCGATGGCCATGGGCCATGTGATCCTCAAAGAGTTCCACCTCGATAATCCGAGCGAGTATTTCCTTAACTACTGCCGCCGCTACACCGATATGCCGATGCTGGTGCTGCTCGACGAGCAGGCCGACGGGCGCGTCGTGCCGGGGCGGATGCTGCGCGCCTCGGATCTGGCGGACGGGCTTGGCGAGGCCAATAACCCGGAGTGGAAGACCGTTGCCTTTGATATCGCCGGAAACCTGGTGGCGCCCAACGGCTCCATTGGCTTCCGCTGGGGCGAAAAAGGCAAATGGAACCTCGAATCGCTGGCGGCAGGCCAGGAAACCGAGCTGACGCTTTCGCTGCTTATTACCCACGACAGCATCGCGGACGTCGCCTTCCCCTACTTTGGCGGCAACGAAAACCCGCATTTCCGCAGCGTGAAGCAGGAGCCGGTATTGACCCGCCGCGTGCCGAGCAAAACGTTGACCCTCGCCGACGGCAGCCAGAAACGCGTAGTCAGCGTTTACGATCTGGTGCTGGCAAACTACGGCCTCGACCGCGGACTGGAAGACAGCAACGCCGCGCAAGATTTTGCTGAGATCAAAGCCTACACCCCGGCCTGGGGCGAGCAGATCACCGGCGTGCCGCGCCGCCATATTGAGCAGATCGCCCGCGAGTTCGCCGATACCGCGAACAAAACCCACGGCCGCTCGATGATCATCCTCGGTGCCGGGGTGAACCACTGGTATCACATGGACATGAACTACCGGGGGATGATCAACATGCTGGTCTTCTGCGGCTGCGTCGGGCAAAGCGGCGGCGGCTGGTCGCACTACGTCGGCCAGGAAAAGCTGCGTCCGCAAACCGGCTGGCTGCCGCTGGCCTTCGCGCTGGACTGGAACCGCCCGCCGCGCCAGATGAACAGCACCTCCTACTTCTACAACCACGCCAGCCAATGGCGCTATGAGAAGCTCACCGCACGGGAGCTGCTCTCTCCGCTGGCGGACGCGTCGAAATTTACCGGGCATCTGATCGACTTCAACGTTCGCGCCGAGCGCATGGGCTGGCTGCCGTCCGCCCCACAGCTCAACCTCAATCCGCTGCACATCAAAGCCCGTGCCGACGCGGCGGGCATGACGCCGCAGGAGTACACCGTTCAGGGGCTGAAGTCGGGCGACGTGCGCTTCGCCTGCGAGCAGCCGGATAACGGCAAAAACCACCCGCGCAACCTCTTCGTCTGGCGCTCGAACCTGCTCGGCTCCTCCGGGAAAGGCCACGAGTACATGCTCAAGTACCTGCTGGGCACCGAAAGCGGCATTCAGGGGGAAGATTTAGGCTCGACCGATGACGTGAAGCCGGAAGAGGTGGAGTGGCAGACGGCCGCCATCGAGGGCAAGCTCGACCTGCTGGTGACGCTCGACTTCCGCATGTCCAGCACCTGCCTGTTCTCCGATATCGTGCTGCCGACCGCCACCTGGTATGAGAAAGACGACATGAATACCTCGGATATGCATCCGTTTATTCACCCGCTTTCCGCCGCCGTCGACCCGGCGTGGGAGTCCCGCAGCGACTGGGAAATCTACAAGGGCATCGCTAAGGTCTTCTCCGAGGTCTGCGTGGGCCATCTGGGCACCGAAACAGACGTGGTGCTCCAGCCGCTACAGCACGACTCCCCGGGGGAACTCTCCCAGCCGTTCGATATTCAGGACTGGCGCAAGGGCGAATGCGATTTAGTCCCCGGTAAAACCGCGCCGAACATCGCCGTGGTCGAGCGCAACTATCCGGAAACCTACGAGCGCTTTACCTCGCTCGGGCCGCTGCTCGATAAGCTCGGCAACGGCGGAAAAGGCATTTCGTGGAACACGCAGAACGAGGTCGATTTCCTCGGCAAGCTCAACTACGTGAAGCTCGACGGCCCGGCGAAAGGCCGCCCGCGCATTGAAACGGCCATTGATGCATCGGAGGTGATCCTCGCTCTGGCACCGGAAACTAACGGTCAGGTGGCGGTCAAGGCCTGGGAGGCGCTGGGCAAACTGACCGGGCGCGATCACACCCATCTCGCCATCAACAAGGAAGACGAAAAAATCCGCTTCCGCGATATCCAGGCGCAGCCGCGTAAGATCATCTCCAGCCCCACCTGGTCCGGCCTTGAGAGCGAGCATGTGTCGTATAACGCCGGATACACCAACGTTCACGAGCTGATCCCGTGGCGCACGATTTCCGGCCGTCAGCAGCTGTATCAGGATCACGCGTGGATGCGCGCCTTCGGGGAGAGCCTGGTAGCCTATCGTCCGCCAATTGACACCCGCAGCGTGACCCACATGCGCGAGATCCCGCCAAACGGCTTCCCGGAAAAAGCGCTCAACTTCCTGACGCCGCACCAGAAATGGGGCATTCACTCCACCTACAGCGAAAATCTGTTAATGCAAACCCTGTCGCGCGGCGGGCCAATTGTCTGGATCAGCGAAACCGACGCCCGCGAGCTGGACATCGAGGACAACGACTGGATCGAGTGCTTCAACGCCAACGGCGCCCTCACCGCCCGCGCGGTGGTCAGCCAGCGCGTGCCGCCGGGCATGACCATGATGTACCACGCCCAAGAGCGCATCCTGAATATTCCGGGTTCAGAAGTGACCGGACGGCGAGGCGGCATTCACAACTCGGTGACACGCGTCTGCCCGAAACCGACGCACATGATCGGCGGCTACGCGCAGCTGGCCTACAGCTTTAACTACTACGGCACCGTCGGCTCCAACCGCGACGAGTTCATCATGATCCGCAAAATGAAAAACATTAACTGGCTGGACGGCGAAGGTCGGGATCAGGTTCAGGAGGCGAAAAAATGAAAATACGCTCACAGGTTGGCATGGTACTGAATCTCGATAAATGCATCGGCTGCCACACCTGCTCGGTGACCTGTAAGAACGTCTGGACCGGGCGCGAAGGCATGGAATACGCGTGGTTTAACAACGTCGAAACCAAACCGGGGATCGGCTATCCGAAAAACTGGGAAGATCAGGACGAGTGGCAAGGCGGCTGGATCCGGGGGATTCACGGCAAGCTGACCCCGCGTCTGGGCAGCAAGCTCGGCGTGCTGTCGAAGATTTTCTCGAACCCCGTCATGCCGCAAATCGACGATTACTATGAGCCGTTCACCTTTGACTATCAGGATCTGCACCGCGCGCCCGATGGCGATCACCTGCCAACCGCCCGCCCACGCTCGTTAATCGACGGCAAGCGAATGGACAAAATCGTCTGGGGGCCTAACTGGGAGAAGCTGCTCGGCGGCGAGTTTGAGAAGCGCGCCCGCGACCGTAACTTCCAGAAGATCCAGAAAGAGATGTACGGCCAGTTTGAAAACACCTTCATGATGTACCTGCCGCGCCTGTGCGAACACTGCCTGAACCCGAGCTGTGCCGCCACCTGTCCGAGCGGCGCGATCTACAAGCGCGAAGAGGACGGCATCGTGCTGATCGACCAGGACAAATGCCGCGGCTGGCGTCTGTGCATCAGCGGCTGTCCGTACAAAAAAATCTACTTCAACTGGAAAAGCGGCAAGTCCGAGAAGTGTATTTTCTGCTATCCGCGCATTGAGTCCGGCCAGCCGACCGTCTGCTCGGAAACCTGCGTCGGGCGTATTCGCTACCTCGGCGTGCTGCTGTATGACGCGGATCGTATCGAAGAGGCGGCGAGCACCGAGCATGAAACGGATCTGTACGAGCGCCAGTGCGACGTGTTCCTGAACCCGAACGACCCGGCGGTAATCGAAGAGGCGCTGAAACAGGGCATTCCGCAGAACGTGATCGACGCGGCCCAGCGCTCCCCGGTCTACAAAATGGCGATGGACTGGAAGCTCGCCCTGCCGCTGCACCCGGAGTACCGCACCCTGCCGATGGTCTGGTACGTGCCGCCGCTGTCGCCAATTCAGTCTTACGCGGACGCGGGCGGCCTGCCGATGAACGACGGCGTTCTTCCTGCCGTGGAAAACCTGCGCATCCCGGTGCAGTACCTGGCGAACATGCTCAGCGCGGGCGATACCGGCCCGGTGCTGCGCGCCCTAAAGCGCATGATGGCGATGCGCCACTATAAGCGTTCCCAGACCGTTGAAGGCGTGACCGACACCCGCGCCATCGAAGAGGTCGGCCTGACGGAAGAACAGGTTGAGGAGATGTACCGCTATCTGGCGATTGCGAACTACGAGGACCGCTTCGTGATCCCGACCAGCCATCGTGAAATGGCGCGCGACGCCTTCCCGGAGAAAAACGGCTGCGGCTTTACCTTCGGCGACGGCTGCCACGGCTCCGACACCAAATTCAACCTCTTCAACAGCAGCCGCATTGACGCGATTAACATCACCGAGGTGCGCGATCACGGGGAGGGAGAATAATGCAGATCCTTAAAATCATCGCGCTGCTGATCGAGTATCCCGACGAGGCCCTTTGGGAGAGCCGCGACGAAGCGATTTCCCTGATTGCGCAGGAGGCGCCCTCGCTGCTGCCGTTTGTGCAGCAGCACCTTAGCGCCCCGCTGCTCGATAAACAGGCCGAGTGGTGCGAAGTGTTTGAACGCGGGCGCGCGACCTCGCTGCTGCTGTTCGAGCATGTTCACGCGGAGTCACGCGATCGCGGTCAGGCGATGGTCGATCTTATGAGCCAGTACGAAAAGGCCGGGCTGGAGCTGGACTGCCGGGAGCTGCCAGACTACCTGCCGCTCTATCTGGAGTATCTGAGCATTGTGACCGACGCCGACGCGCGGGAGGGGCTGCAAAACGTCGCGCCGATCCTGGCGCTGATTGGCGGGCGGCTCAAACAGCGCGGCGTGGCGCATTATCAGCTGTTTGACGCCCTGCTCGCGCTGGCGGGCAGCCGCCTCTCCAGCGACAGCGTAACGAAGCAGGTGTCTGGCGAAAAGCGGGACGACACCCGTCAGGCGCTGGACGCCGTCTGGGAAGAGGAACAGGTGAAATTTATCGAAGACAACGCGACGTCGTGCGATAGCTCGCCGATGCAGCAATATCAACGACGCTTTAGCCAGGACGTCGCGCCGCAGTACGTGGACGTCAGCGCCGGAGGCCCAAAATGATGCACTACCTCAACGTGTTTTTTTATGACATCTACCCTTACATCTGCGCCACCGTCTTTTTCCTCGGCAGCTGGTTGCGCTACGACTACGGGCAATACACCTGGCGCGCCTCGTCAAGCCAGCTTCTCAGCAAGCGCGGCATGAACTGGGCGTCTAACCTGTTCCATATCGGGATCCTGGGGATTTTCTTCGGGCATCTGTTCGGTATGTTAACCCCGCACTGGATGTACGCCTGGTTTCTGCCCGTCGCGGTCAAACAGCAGCTGGCAATGATGGCCGGCGGCGTGTGCGGCGTGCTGACGCTGATCGGCGGCTCGATGCTGCTCTACCGCCGCCTGTTCAACCAGCGCGTGCGCGCCACGTCCACCACGCCGGATATCATTATCATGAGCATCCTGCTCATCCAGTGCATCCTCGGGCTGACCACCATTCCTTTCTCCGCGCAGTATCCGGACGGAAGCGAGATGATGAAGCTGGTCGGCTGGGCGCAGGGCATTGTGACGTTTAAAGGCGGTTCGTCGGAAATGCTGAGCGGCGTGGCGCCTATCTTCCGCGTTCATCTGGTGCTGGGGATGACCATTTTCCTCATCTTCCCGTTTACGCGGCTGGTTCACGTCTGGAGCGCGCCGTTTGAGTATTTCACCCGGCGGTATCAGGTGGTGAGATCGCGGAGATGATTTGTCGGGTGGCGAGGTAAGGTTTATTCCCTCTCCCTGTGGGAGAGGGTTAGGGTGAGGGCTATTTCCCGGCCTGCGGATGCGTTTCAAACCCCGCCATTACCGCCGTCAGCTCTGCCTCTGAAAACCCGTGCTTCGGGTCGTCCACGCCAAGACCAAACCGCTCCTGCATCAGCTGATAAAGCGCCGCCGCGTCCGGCAGGTGGATCTGCTCCTCAACGTGGCCGTTCAGCCAGTGGGTGAAGTGAAAGTTGGTCAGCGTCAGCTTGCCGCCGTCCGGCAGATGGCGACACATCAACAAATGGTGGCGGAAATGCGACTGCGGCCAGTGTGCCGACCAGAAGTTCCCCATCACGTAGTCGCTGAAATACTGGGTCGTCAGGTCAAAGTGATACATCGACTGCCAGTGCTCGTGATGGCGGAACTGCAACACCCAGTCGTTGCCTTCGCTCAGCAAACGATACAGCCCGTGCGGCGTTTCCTGTTCTTCGTTGGCAAGCAGCCGAATCGGCGCCGTCAGCGTCTGGCCACCAAAGCCGACGTCCGCAATCCAGCGTTCGCCGTTAAGCTCTACCAGCAGCAGGCGGTGCGTGCGCGGCGGCATCTGCGGCGGGTTCGCCAGCACCACCCGCCCCAGCACGCTGCGAACGGTAAAGCCCACTTCGCGCAAGGCGCGCTCAAACAGGCCGTTCTGTTCGAAACAATAGCCCCCGCGTCGCGCGGTCACCAGCTTGTCGACCAGACACTGGTCGTCGAGGTGGATCTCACGCGGCAAAACTACGTCGATATTCTCGAACGGAATCGCGCAGTTATGATGTAAATGCAGCGCGCGCAGGGTGTCGATATCCACCGAGGCAGGCTGTTGCCAGCCGATACGGGCGAAATAGGCGCTCAGAAATGGGGACATGTCATCGTTTCCTTGTAATGAGATGCCATGTTTATAAACTATTTTTGGCCCTCCACTTTTATAAAAATGCTTTTTATCGCTGGCCGCCGCGCCGAACAATGGTCAGCGCGCTTAGCATCAGTATCAATCCGGTCAGCAACGTCAGGGTGGCCATCGCCATCCCTTGCCCTACAGAGCCTTGCTCAAACTGCCGCCAGATAAACACCGATACCGTCTGGGTGCCCGCAGGGGCAAGCAGCAGCGAGGTGACCAGTTCGCGAGAAGCAATCGCAAACACCATCAGCATCGCCGCCAGCAGCGCCGGAGAAACCAGCGGCAGCACGACAAACCGCAGCGCCTGAAACGCGGACGCGCCGTGAACCCGCGCGGCGGGCTCCAGGTTGCCGCCAAGCTGGCGCAGCGCGCTGCCCACGTAGCGCACCGGCCAGGGCAGCAGCAAACAGCAATAGGAGAGCAGCAGCATGCCCCAGGTGTTATAGGGCGACACGGGCCAGAAAGGCTGATTCCACAGCAGGATCAACCCCACGCCCACGACGACCCCCGGCAGCGCGGCGGGCATCAGCGACAGCGCATCAAGCACCCCGCGCCCTTTTATCTTCTGCACAACCACCAGCCAGGAGGCCGTCAGCCCTAAGGCGCCGGTGATACAGGCAGCGGCAAGCGCCAGCGACAGGCTCGTGCCGAGCGCCGACAGCGCATCCCCCTGCTGGCTAAACAGCGCCGCGTAGTGTGACAACGTCACGTTAGAAAGCGTAACGCCGCCGGACAGGGTGCCCAACACGCCGGATAACATCATCGATGCGCCGGGCAGGATCGCGGCAATCGTGCCCGTGAGCGCCATCAGCAGCACTATCGGCAAGGTAAACACACCCGCGTCCGCCCCGCTGTTTTCCGTCGGTTTGCCGGTGATACTGGTGACGTCATGATGCCCGGTCAGTTTTTTCTGTACGCCCCACGCGAAGAGCGCAATCGCCACCAGCACTACGGAGAGCATCGATGCCCCCGAGAGATCGACAGGCCAGTCCGCAAGTTTCTTTTCAATATCGGTGGTCAGCATCAACACCCCGGCCCGCGAGCCGAGCGCGGCAGGTACGCCAAACTCCTCAATCGCCAGAGTAAACGCCAGCAGCATTCCTGCCGCCAGCGCCGGAGAGAGCATCGGCAGCGTGATATGCCAGAAGGCCCTGCCCGCGCTTGCCCCGTGAACCCGGGCGACCCGCGCCAGCCGCTGCCCGCTCGCCAGTAAACTGCGTGAAACGGCAAAATAGACCACCGGGAAAATGTTCAGGGCCATCACCAGCACGATCCCGGTTTTGCTGAACAGCAGATCGTTGAGGTTAATCCCGGTTAGCTGCTGCAAATAGCCGTTAGTTTGCAGCACCAGCATCCACGACAGCGCGGCGATATAGGGCGGTGTCAAAAACGGGATCAGGAACAGCAGATCCCACAGGCGCGGACACGGCAGATCTAACAGCCCGCGCGCTACCCCGAGCGGAAAGCCGATCAGCGCGCTGACCAGCGCCACGCCGAGGGCTATCTGGATCGTCCCGCCCAGCATGGCGGGCAGCTGCGGCTCGGCAAGCAGGGTTTGCACGCCGCTAAACGCCCCGGTAAGCACCCCGCCGCTAAACTGTGGAAAAACAGCCTGTAGGGCGATAAACGACAACGGCAGCGCCACCAGGATAACCAGCAGCGCCAGCGTTATCGCGGAAATAAGTCGTTGATTCACAGAATGTTCCTGAAGACGGGGTGGCCCCCGTCAGGTGGATTACAGTGAGAAAATGGCGTTGAAGCGCTTAAGGATATCGCTACGCTCGCTGGCGCCGTCGCTTTTGGTTGGCAACACCTTCAGCGCGTTCAGCAGCGGGCGCTTCGCGTTGACATCTTCGCGGGCAGGCATCAGCCAGGCGTCGGCTACCATCGCCTGACCCTCCGCTGAGAGCACGTAATCGACAAACGCTTTGGCGTCATCGGCGTGCTGAGTGGATTTGAGGATCATCATCGGACGCGGCGCAATCACCGTCCCGCTGGCCGGGAAGATCACCTTGAGGGATTCGCCCTGGCTGATATTGCCGTAAGAGACATAATCCACCGCGCCAAATACCGCCGCCTTCGCCCCCTGCATCACCGGCGTCACCGCCTGCGCGTTCGGGCCGCTGACGACCATCCCGTTCTTTTTCAGTGCGTCAAACAGCGACCAGGCTTTTTCGCCCATGCCGTTTTGCAGACCGATCAGCAAATCCAGCGACGCCCCGGAGAGCGCCGGGTCGGGCGTGGTCACTTTGTCCTTAAAGGCCTCGGCGGTCAGGTCCTGCCACTCTTTCGGCTCCGGCGTTCCGCTTTGGGTGTTCCAGACGATCCCCAGTGCAGAAATGCCCTGCGCGACAAAATCGGCAGATTTGAGGCTGGCAGGCACCTTTTCCGCGTTGGCGCTCTGGTACGGCAGCAGCCAGCCGCGATTGTGCAGATCTTCCGCGGTATCCCAGGACGCGGAGATCAAAATGTCGGCCTGCGGGTTGGCCTGTTCGGCTTCCAGACGCGCCATCACCTTACCGGTGGTCGCCTGAAAGATATCCACTTTAACGCCGGTTTTCTTTTCAAACCCGGAGCCCAGATTTTTGGCCAGCGATCCCGGCCCTGCGGTATAGACCGTCAGCGCGTGGGCGCTGGACATCATGACAGACGATAACGCCATCGCGAGCAGAACTCCTTTTTTTACGGACATAGCGGCTTTCATGCAAACTCCCCAGAGGATGAAATCAAACGATCGGCAGCGACGCTGCCAGCGGATAAATGCACGATGCGATCGGCCAGAATTTCAGCCTCCCGGCGATCGTGGGTAACGTACACGGCGGTGGTTCCGAGCTGGCGCAGCAGCGTGGCCATCTCCTGACACAGAGATCCACGCAGTTCGCTGTCGAGATTGGAGAGCGGTTCATCAAAGAGCAGGATGCGGGGTTCAGCGACAATCGCCCGGGCGAGCGCCACGCGCTGCTGCTGGCCGCCGGACAATCCGGCGGGTTTTCGCCCGGCGAACTCCGCGAGTCCCACGCGCGACAACGCTCGCGCTACGCGGTTTTCGCGTTCCCGGCGCGGAATATTTCGCATCGTTAATGGGAAAGCCACGTTTTGCGCGACGGTCATGTGCGGCCACAGGGCGTAGTCCTGGAATACCATGCCGATATCGCGCGCCTCTGGCGGCAATAACCACCCTGCTTTCGCCACCAGACGGTCACCGAAGTGCAGTTCCCCGTCAGCAGGCTGAGCCAGCCCGGCAAGCAGACGCAGCAGCGTACTTTTCCCGCACCCTGAAGGCCCCAGCAGCGCAACCACGCTACCCGCCTCAATGTGCAGATCGATCTGATTTAAAACGGTATTGCTCCCAAAAGCGTACGACACGCCTTTGAGCGTTATGGAGGTGAGCATCTTGTTATCCTCTTTGGGATTTACTGCCCGCCACTCTAGGGCGTGCGTGTGACGAAAACATGACGTCAATGTTGCGTCTTGATTTCGTATCGCCATCAGACGTTTAATGCCTCAGTCATCCAGAGAGGAAAACCTATGAGCGCGTTTCGTCCCGTTGAGTTAAAACATGCCAGCCGTCTGCTGAACCACGGCCCGACCGTGCTGATCACCAGCCATGATGAAAGCATTGACCGCCGTAACGTGATGGCGGCGGCGTGGTCAATGCCCGTTGAGTTCGAGCCGCCGCGCATTGCGATTGTGGTGGATAAAAGCGCCTGGTCCCGCGAGCTGATTGAGCGCAGCGGTAAGTTTGGCATCGTGATCCCGGGCGTCGCCGCCGCAAACTGGACCTATGCGGTCGGCAGCGTCAGCGGTCGGGATGAAGATAAGTTCAACTGTTACGGGATCCCGGTGGTGAATGGCCCCGAACTGGGTCTGCCGGTGATCGAAGAGAAGTGTCTGGCGTGGATGGAGTGTCGGCTGCTGCCCGCGACGTCGGCGGCAGAGAAATACGACACGCTGTTTGGCGAAGTGGTGTCCGCGGCTGCGGATGAGCGGGCGTTTATCGCGGGGCGCTGGCAGTTTGACGGGGATAAGCTGAATACGCTACATCACCTGGGAGCGGGGACGTTTGTGACGAGTGGGAAGATGGTGAAGGCGCTGGAGTGACTTTAAAAATTAACTCCTTACACAGCAGCAAAAAAGAGGAGGTGAAGGGAATGACCACGACGGTCGTCTGTTTCCCCTCACCCCAACCCTCTCCCAAAGGAGAGGGAGTAATGATTACTTCGTGCGTCCCGCGATGATTTCATCCGCTACATTACGCGGGGCTTCCGCATAATGATGGAACTCCATCGTGTAGGTTGCCCGTCCCTGCGACATCGAACGCAGCGTGGTGGCATACCCAAACATCTCGGCCAGCGGCACGTCAGCGCGGATAATCTGGCTGCCGTACTGCTCTTCCATGCCCTGCACCATGCCGCGACGGGAAGAGAGATCGCCCATGATATTTCCGGCGTACTCTTCCGGCGTTTCCACCTCGACGTGCATCACCGGCTCCAGGATCGCCGGATCGGCCCTGCGCGCGCCCTCTTTAAAACCGAGGATCGCCGCCATGCGGAACGCCATCTCCGAGGAGTCGACGTCGTGATACGAGCCAAACGTCAGGGTCGCTTTCACGTCTACCACCGGATAACCCGCCAGCACGCCCGTGTTCATGGCTTCGCGCAGCCCTTTTTCCACTGAAGGAATGTACTCGCGCGGCACCACGCCGCCTTTGGTGGCATCTTCAAATTTGAAGCCGCTGCCCGGCTCAAGCGGTTCCAGGCTCAGCACCACGTGTCCGTACTGCCCTTTACCGCCAGACTGACGCACAAATTTCCCTTCGATATCCTTCACCGCTTTGCGCAGGGTTTCACGATAGGTCACCTGCGGACGGCCGATGTTGGCTTCGACGTTAAACTCGCGCTTCATGCGGTCGACGATAATTTCCAGATGCAGCTCGCCCATCCCGGAGATAATCGTCTGGCCGGACTCTTCATCGGTATGCAGACGGAACGACGGATCTTCTGCCGCCAGGCGCTGCAACGCGATGCCCATTTTCTCCTGATCCGCCTTGGTTTTTGGCTCAATCGCCAGGGAGATCACCGGATCCGGGAACTCCATGCGCTCAAGGGTAATCACCGCGTTCGGATCGGTCAGGGTATCCCCGGTGGTGACATCTTTCAGCCCCACGCAGGCGGCGATATCCCCGGTACGCAGTTCGTCCACCTCATGACGATCGTTCGCGTGCATCAGCACAATACGCCCGATACGCTCTTTCTTCCCTTTCACCGGGTTATAGACCGCATCGCCTTTTTTCAGCACGCCGGAATAGACGCGGATAAAGGTCAGCTGCCCGACGTAAGGGTCGCTCATCAGCTTGAACGCCAGCGCCGAGAACGGCTCGTCATCGCTTGGGTGACGCTCGGCGTGCTGCCCTTTTTCATCTACGCCATCAATAGCAGGAACGTCCAGCGGGGACGGCATCAGCTCAATCACGGCATCAAGCATTCGCTGCACGCCTTTGTTTTTAAAGGCGCTGCCGCACAGCATCGGCTGGATTTCACCGGCGATGGTGCGAATACGCAGGCCGCGAATGATATCGGCCTCGTCCAGCTCGCCCGTTTCCAGATAGTTATCCATCAGGTCGTCGCTGGCTTCCGCCGCGGCCGACACCATTTTTTCACGCCATTCCTGGGCGGTGCTAAGCAGGTCGTCCGGCACGGGCGCATAGGTAAATGCCATGCCCTGGGTGGCATCGTCCCAGACAATGCTGCGCATTTTGATCAGATCGACCACGCCGGAGAAGGTGTCTTCCGCCCCTACCGGGATCACAATCGGCACCGGGTTGGCTTTCAGGCGCTCCTGCATCATTCGCACGACGCGGAAGAAGTCCGCCCCCGGACGGTCCATTTTATTGACGAAGGCGATGCGCGGAACGTGATACTTGTTCGCCTGGCGCCAGACGGTTTCCGACTGAGGCTGCACGCCGCCCACGGAGTCATACACCATCACCGCGCCGTCGAGCACGCGCATGGAACGTTCCACTTCGATGGTGAAATCCACGTGCCCCGGGGTGTCGATAATGTTGATCCGGTGCGGCTCAAAGCCTCTGTCCATACCCGGCCAGAAGCAGCTGACGGCTGCGGAGGTAATGGTGATCCCGCGCTCTTGCTCCTGCGCCATCCAGTCGGTTGTTGCCGCGCCATCGTGTACTTCACCCAGTTTGTGGCTCATTCCGGTATAAAACAGAATGCGCTCGGTGGTGGTTGTTTTACCGGCATCGATATGCGCGGAGATACCGATGTTGCGATAACGTTCGAGAGGGATGGGTCGGGGCATGATAAATCCTTAGTCATTAAGACAGGTATGTGACGACCGGAATGGTCGCGCGTTTGTTCGTTTGCTATAATAGTCGCATTGTACGAGTATTATCGAACTATTTTGACAAGGTTGAACTATTGTTGATATAGCTCAATCTGATGAATCACGCAGGAAAACTATGATCCCTAACCATCCCGAACCTGAACAAATACTGCTGGAAAACGTGCTGTTTGCCCTCGGCAACCCGCTACGCCTGTCGATTGTCCGCCGTCTTGCCGACGGCAGCGAACTGAGCTGCAACGCCCTGCGCCCGGAAGAGGTCGTGAAATCGACCATGACCCATCACTGGCGCGTTTTGCGCGACAGCGGCGTGGTGTGGCAACGCCCGCAGGGGCGAGAGAATATGATTTCACTGCGACGCGAGGATCTGGACGCCCGCTTTCCCGGGCTGATGGCGATTTTGTTGCAGGTGAAGTGAATACCAGAACGGGTAGGTTTGGCCCGTATCGCTGGCTCCACCTGCCCGGCATAAGTAGAATCTCATCGAATTATCATGTTGGCAGGCTTAATAAACAGGATAAAAGATGAAAAAAGTATTGGGATTATTATTTGTATTACTTCTGACAGGATGCTCTACCCCCGGTAAACCCGCCTTCTACTACCCCTGGACGCAGTACAAGACGGGTATAGACGTCAACCTTCCAAAAGAACCTAAATTTGTTGATGCGTTTCAGGGTACGCTGCGCCTGGACGACGACGGTGAATACGCGATGATCGTTATATACAACGGCGGCAATGTGGTTAACCATTTCGGCTATGTCACCAAAGGCACGCTTGATAACTGGATTAACCTCTATTCCGGTTTCCTGAAATGGGATCCAAACGATACTGCCGCGACGACCACATTTACCATCCCGGATCACGAGTCGCTGTTCCATAAAGATTATGACGTGGAATACCGCCTGGTTCAGGGCAAGAAGCTGTTCGTGATTAATAAACACAGTAACGGTAACTGGTTCACTGACTTCTCTGAGACATCCATGGATGAGGCGAATGTGATGAAGGCGCTGGATGTGTATGAAGGATTGCGCGGGAAGTTGAAATAAAATTTGTTTATATCTGAAGTGGCCGTTCACGGCCATTTTCTTTTTCAGATTGGTTTCATCATAAACAGGATTAAGTTAACCCTCTCTTTCCTTAATCCAATGAATGAGTGCCGGGATCTGCGTCTCAGAGAAAACAGCAATCCCGTGTTCGGCAAAGAGTGATGCAGCCACACCCATACCAGCTTTGCGAATATTGTTGAAAGACCCGTCATAAATATTCTGGCTACCACAGGTTGGGCTGCCGTCGGTTAACAATGCAGCGCGACAACCCGCTTCCTGGGCGGTGCGTAGCGCCAGCCAGGCTGCAAGCTGATAGTGTTCGGTCACATCGTGGCCGGTATTCTCGATGATTCTGCCCCGCCCGTGCATAACATCAGAACCATCGGCACACAAAATTTCGGCGGGTGGTCGCGGAACAGGCAGACCGGCGGCCAGTTCAGGACAGTGGATCACCAGGCGTCGCTCTTGCTCCCACAGGGCAAGTTGCGATATCACCTTCGCTTTTTCACTTCCGTTGTAACGAACACGAAAGCCCATAAGACAGGCGCTGACGAGTATTTTAATTTTCATTGTGCCTTCCCCTGATCGCCTAATTCGGTCAAAAATCGTGGCCTATATTACGTTAAAGCCCTCTGAGTGTGATACATTCCGGCCCGCTTATGTCCATCATCCACGCTACCCGGTATGCAGAATAGAATTAAAGATTATCGCTGGCTTCTGCTTGTTATCCCTTCTCTCACCGGCTGTGGCACGCTCTCGCAAATGTCCTCCCCTGAGGGGACTCAGGAACTTTTTACTCACCAATCGCTGGACGGCGACGTTGATAGCGTGGTGCGCCACTATATGGCGCAAAAATCCGTGCCTGGAATGACGGTTGCGGTGATCCATCATCACGGCTCTCCGCAGTTTTACAGCTGGGGCGTCACCGATGCGGTTCATCAGTACCCGATCCGGCCAGATACCCTGTTTGCCCTCGGCTCGCTGAGCAAAGGGATCACCGCTGAAGTGGTGGCTTGCCTGGTGAATGAAGGGCGGCTGCATTGGGACGATAACCTCGGGACGCTGCTGCCACCGGGTACGCCGCTCAGCGTGGATGCGCAAAAAATCACCCTACTGGAACTGGTGACGCACACCTCCGGCCTGCCGCGTCAGAATATGGATATTCCGATGCTGGGCAAATTCATCCGCTATTTAGGCAGCGGTGAAAATTTCTATACAGAACTGGATAGCAATAACGTGCTGCGTTATCTGGATAACTGGCAGGCACCGCAGCAAAAAGTGCCGGAATATTCTAATCTGGGCTACGCCCTTATCGGCTATATCCTGCACTATAAGACCGGCGAAGATATTCAGCGATTAGCATCAACGTATATTTTCCAGCCGCTGCACATGGCTAACAGTAGCTTTATCCCCGAGCAGCTAAAAGGCTATCCACAACGCGCCCTTGGCCATGCAGGCGATCAGCCTAAATTCATTCCGCGCGGGCAGCTCACGCCGGACTGGCATTTTTCCAACAATATGGTGGCGGCCGCGAGTTTGTACAGTAACGCTGAAGATCTCGCCGCCTATGTTCACTATCACGTATCGACTACCCACAATACCTTACTCGATAACGTGTTTGCCGAAGTCAGCAATACCGATATTCAGCGTCCCGACGGTGTTCAGGGTATTGCCTGGACCACAGATTTTATCGGCGTGGAAAAAATCACTTATCAGGTTGGCTATATTGGCGGTTACTCAAGCTTTATTGGTTTTGATAAAAAGAGAGGCAATGCGGTGGTCGTGCTACAAAATACCTTTAACTGGAGCAATTATATTGGCATCGCGTTATTGATGGATATGGCGAATAACGACAGCCTCACTCCTGACAGTCGTTTGTCGAACATCCTGGCGCCTTAAGGACTTTTATCTTCGGCTACGCTTGCCCTGCCAGCCTATACTCCGGCACCCTTCTCACCGTTCCCGTCAGGCTATCAAACACCTCGGTTTCCGACGTCACTATCCTCACCCCAGCCTTTCTTAACCGCTGCACGTCTGCGGCAATACGCTGAATGCCAAACCAGAACAGGCCGTCAAGAGGCGTGACGGACAACCCGCTTTCCAGCGCCAGCTTAAGCCGCTCTTTTGGGGATTTAACCTGCTGGGCAATCTGCCGATATGGGGTTTCATCGGCACCCTGAGCATCACTGCGATGAATGCGGGTTTTAAGATGGTAGGTAAATTCGTCGGGGATCCCGCTGAGATCCATTTTCAGGCTGTACACGCAGCCAAACCGCTTGCCGTTAAACAGGACGTTTTTCTGACCAAGCTGAAGTTCATCTCTCACCGCGTCGATAAGCTGGGGCGCGCGGGTAAGCAGCAGGCGGAAGTTTCCGGCAGCGCGCCGATCAGCGCTTCGTGCGGGTCGGCGCTTTTCACGGCAGCCATGAAGATTTCAGTAAGCGCCCCTCTCAGGGCGCTGTCGTTTGTCTGAACCATAGGCTTAACCTTCACGGATAGCGCGGATCACCGCCTGGGTGACCTCTCGGGTATTGGCCGTGCCGCCTACGTCAGGCGTCATGATCCCCTCGGCGCATACGACCTCAACCGCCGACATCAGGCGGGTTGCCGCATCCGTTTCCCCGAGGTGCTCCAGCATCTGCGCCGCCGTCCAGAAGCTGGCAACCGGGTTTGCGATGCCCTTACCGGTGATATCAAACGCAGAGCCGTGGATAGGCTCAAACATCGACGGGAAACGACGCTCAGGATCGATGTTCGCCGTCGGCGCTACCCCCAGGCTACCCGCCAGCGCCCCCGCCAGATCCGAGAGAATATCCGCATGAAGGTTGGTGGCCACAATGGTGTCCAGCGATTCCGGGTGCAGCGTCATCCGCACCGTCATGGCGTCCACCAGCATTTTATCCCAGGTCACATCCGGGAATTCGCGCGCCACCTCAGCGGCGATTTCATCCCACATCACCATCCCGTGACGCTGGGCGTTAGATTTGGTCACCACGGTTAACAGCTTGCGCGGACGAGACTGCGCCAGACGAAACGCGTAGCGCATAATGCGGGTGACGCCGGTACGGGTGAAAATAGCCACCTCGGTACCCACTTCTTCCGGCAGCCCCCGGTGCGCACGCCCGCCGTGACCGGAATATTCACCTTCAGAGTTCTCACGCACGATGACCCAGTCGAGGGTGCCCGGCACCGCCTTACGCAGCGGCGACTGAATGCCCGGCAGGATTTTGGTTGGACGCACGTTCGCGTACTGGTCAAACCCCTGACATATCGGCAGGCGCAGGCCCCACAGCGTAATGTGGTCCGGCACGTCCGGCGCGCCGACCGCGCCAAAATAGATGGCGTCGAACGCTTTCAGCTGCTCCAGCCCGTCTTCCGGCATCATCACCCCGTGCGTTTTATAGTAATCAGAGCCCCACTCAAAGGTATGAACCGCGAAACGGATATTTCCCTGGCGCTCGGCCAGCGCGTGAAGCACATCCACCCCTGCGGAAATCACCTCCGGGCCGATACCATCTGCGGGAATAGCGGCAATTGAATACGCTTTCATAGTTATGTTCCTTATTAATGTTTTGGTTGAATCAGCGTGCCGCTGGCCTGGGCTTTTCGGGCGGATGCCGACAGCCACAGGACAACAAGCGAAGAGAGAATGAGCAGCCCGGCCACGAACCACAGGCCCCACGTATAGCTGCCGGTCTGCTGTTTAATGAGGCCAATCATGAACGGCCCGACGAAACCGCCCAGATTGCCCAGCGAGTTGATGGTGGCGATCCCCGCCGCCGCCGCCGAGCCTGATAAGAACAGCGTTGGCATACTCCACAGCGGCGGTTTAGAGGCGCTGATCCCGCAGTTGACGATGGTCAGAGCGAAGATAACCCCGATAACGCTGGCCGCATTTCCGGCCATAAACAGCCCTACCGCCGCCAGCAGACAGGCGCCGATAACGTGCCACGGACGTTCGCCGGTTTTATCCGAGTGCCGCGCCCACAGCACCATCGCGCAGACGGCAATCACGGCGGGCACGGCATTCAGCAGGCCGACCGACATCGATGAAATCCCCAGGGTTTTGATGATCTGCGGCGACCAAATGCCCAGCGTGTACAGCCCGGCAGAGGTACCGAAATAGACCAGCGACAGGGCAAGAACGCGCTTATCCAGCAGCCCTTTCCAGACGCTGTGCTGGGCGGTGGCCTGCTTCGCGGCGTTTTCCCGGGCAAGCGTCGCAATCAACCAGCCGCGCTCCTCGTCATCAAGCCATTTGGCCTTTTCCGGGCGGTCGGTCAGCCAGAACAGCACCACCACGCCCAGAATGACCGCCGGAACGGCTTCGAGCACGAACATCCACTGCCAGCCCGCAAAGCCCATCAGGCCGTGCATTTCGAGCAGCGCGGCGGACACCGGCGAGCCGAGCGCGGTAGAGATAGGTGCCGCCGCCATAAAGATCGCCGTGACCTGAGCGCGTTTCTGCGTCGGAAACCAGTAGCTGAGATAGAGAATGATGCCGGGGAAGAATCCGGCTTCCGCCACGCCGAGCAAAAAGCGCAGCGTGTAGAAGCTCGTCGTACCCTGAACAAAGGCCATCGCACCGGAGACCAGCCCCCAGGTGATCATCACCCGGGCGATCCAGATACGTGCGCCGACCTTATGCAGGATCAGGTTTGAGGGCACTTCGAGGAGGAAATAGCCGAGAAAGAATATTCCCGCCCCAAAACCAAATACGGCGGGCGAGAACCCCAGCTCCTCGTTCATGGTGAGCGCCGCGAAGCCGATGTTTACGCGGTCGAGAAAAGCGATGAAATACAACAGCATGATGAAGGGTACGATGCGCAAGGTGATCTTGCGCATGACCCGTTGTTCGATTGTGCAGGTCATGAGGTGTGTTCCTTATAATTTTTTATGTAGGGTCGCAGTCGGGCTGCTGTGAATGAGTATGCTGATTTTTCTTGCAGGATCATGCGCTACGGTTTATACAAAAAAATGCAATAATCGAGGGTGGGTAAAAATGGAACTTCAGCACTTACGCTGTTTTCTGGCGGTCGCAGAAACCCTGCATTTTGGTGAGGCGGCACATCGTCTGGATATGCTTCCGTCTGCGCTTGGCAGGAACATTCGTCTTTTAGAAGAAGCACTTGGCACACGGCTGTTTACCCGCTCGACCCGCCGGGTGGCGTTGACGGAAAACGGGATATTGCTGCGCGAAGAGGCGCGAAAGCTCCTCGCCCATGCCGATGCGATTATGTTGCAATTTCGTCAAAATCCGCGCCGCGTCCAGCCGCTTTTACGCGTTGGCACCATCGACAGCGCCGCGATTGGCCTGCTGCCAGGGTTACTGCAACTTTTTCGCCAGCGTTTCCCTGAGGTGGAGATCCAGCTGTACGAAGATAAAACCGTGCATCTCCTGCCGAAGCTTAAAAGCGGCAGGCTCGATCTGGTGTTTATCCGCCCGCCTGCCCAGCTCGACCCGCAGTTTGACCGCCTGTTTTTGTGCCATGAGCCGGGGATCCTCGCCCTTCCTTCGAGTCACCCGTTCGCCGACCGGGACGCGGTTGAGATCCGCGAGCTGGAGGGAATGCCGATGATCCTGCCGGAGCGACGCTCTCGCCCTCACAGCCATGATTTGACCATGAACCTGTTTCACAATGCTGGCGTTCAGGTGACAGTGTCACAGATGGCGGACGAGAAACAGACCATTATCAACCTGGTCGCCGCCGGGATTGGCCTGGCGATTGTGCCTGCGTGGAGCAGCCGTTTTCAGGTCGCGGGCGTGAAGTTTGTGCAGCTAACGGGACCGGAAGCCACGGGAATGCCGCTGGAGGCGGTGTGGATGCATGATGCGCAGGATGAGATCAGAGACAGCATGCTGGCGATGCTGAAAGAACATCCAGAGTTGTATGGTTAATCGCCGGGTGGCGGCTTCGCCTTACCCGGCCTACATATTCCAGCCATTTCGTAGGCCGGGTAAGCGCAGCGCCACCCGGCAACGAGGCTTACATCGAATACCCGGGCTTCTTAATCAGCTCATCCAGCTTAGGGCCGATCTCAACGTCCCAGACCTGCGCTTTCCACTCTTCCGGCTGCACCTGGTTCAGCGCAACCGATACTGAACTGTCTTTGCTGTCGAAATGACGAATAATCACCTCGGCGATATCGGCCGCCAGGGCGGATTTTTGTTCGTCATTCAAATCGCGGGGAAAACATTTGATATCTACGTGTGGCATTTGCAGGTTTCCTTTTATGTAATCGCCTTCCAACGTTATCAGATAATCTCGTTAGCCTTTAACACCTTGTGCAGTTCCGGCAGCGCGCACACCGAATCTGCCACAGCGGTGATGTTTGGCGTGTTGGCCGCGAACCAGTCGTGTCGCGGCCCCCAGGTACGAGCCACCGCGATATAAACGTCAAGCAGCGTTAATTGTTCCCCCAGCGCAAACGGGGCGGCTTTTAGCTGTCTGTCAAACCACAGGTAAAGTGATTTACGGTACTCGATGCAGTTTTTCTGTAACTCGCCTGGCGCGGTGGGCGCCCAGCGCTCAGGGTAATCGGCAAAGGTAAAGGTGGGATAAACGTTAGCGACGAACCAGATTAGCAGGCGCTGAAACTGCTGGCGCTCGGCTTTACCTACGGGCGGAGCCAGATCCGGGCAGCGGTCGAGCACCATCAGAGCAATCGCCGCCGTTTCGGTCATGATCTGCCCGTTTTCCAGCTCCAGCGTGGGCACCTGACACAGCGGATTGAGCTTTTTCAACAGCTCGCGCTGTGGGCCGGGCTGGTCAAACCCGTCCACGTTAACGAACTGATACGGAATATCGGCCAGCGTCAGCATCACTTCGCTGATGGCCGATCCCCAGCCGGGTACGCCATAGAGTTTCATCGTGTTGCCCTCTCAGGGATAAAACCCTAAGTGTAGAGCAGCCTTAATAGGTATGGTGAGGGCGAAGTGTAGTGACCTGCATTTGAAATCGGCCCGACATGTATTTATCAACGGTTTAGAGCCCACATTAGCGGCAAATCATCCGGGAATTTAATCGTTTTATCCAAAGCCTGGTAATTTACAAATATATAGACGCCGCAAAAAATAGATATATCATAGGAGCGTAAAATCTTTCCTGGTAAAGGAAAACATGAAGAACCGGCGGGACGGGGTAAAGGAGAGGTTAAAGAAAAATGAGTATAACTGAAACTGAAAGCAATAATGCAGCAAACAGGATAATGTATCTTTTTATGGCAATTGGCATTGTCCCGCTACTGGTTATTTTCACAATATATTTATGTAATCCCGACTCGCTTGTACTGAGTGATATAGTTTCAGGAACTGCAAGTCTTCCAGCAGTGACATCACTGGCAAATCCACTGATGACAAAAGCCATGGATGTTTATTGTAAAACAGCACCATTCTTCGCACTTGCCTTATTTATCTGTTCATTTAAAAAAAGAAAGTTAATCAAGCCTTACAAACATTCAGCGCTAATTCGTTCGTGTCTGCTTGGCCCCTTCTTTTATTTCTTTTATGTGTACATGCTTTTGTTCAGAAATGTAGAGTTAACCACGACTGGTAGGCCTGTAAAATTAATGTCTAGTAATGATGTAACATTGTTATTGTTTTATATTGGTCTATATCTTTCAGTGTTCATTTTGACCTATTTCATTCTTCTTATTCCTGTCATCGCATATAAACTGGTTAAAGAAAGGCGGTAATACCGCCTTTCTTTTTCGTTAATGAGCGGGGCGGACTATTTCATTATTTATTTTATCAACTAGTTTATCATCGATCATGGAGGAAACGATGACCGCAACAATAATACCCATGATTCCAACTATCGTTAAAGAAACACCAGCGCTCAGAAGCGCGCTTCCAACGATAGCTGAAAATAACCCCAGTGCGATGCTCCCGGCCACACCGCTCACAATCCATGATTCAACCTCCAGAACTAGTGGTCCCCAATTCCCTGTCTCATAACCCACAATACTTTTTTCCCTGACCTTCTCAATCTTCAAGACAGTACCAGCAATATTGAAACCTTTGCTGAGATTACCTAATTTGTTTGCCATGTCAGAGGCATTCACATGTTTCCATGCGTTAATCAGCGCATTTTTGTCTGCCTGATTAATCTTCATATTTGGGTTTGAAATTAGTTTGTTCAGGGACTTCATCGCATCGTTAAAATTACGAATATTTTTCCCTTGGAACTTTTTGATATTACCCGCAATATCTTTCGCAACCAAGTTATATTTATTACCCAGTGTTTTACTGACCTTTTCACCAACATCAGAAATAATATCACTGGCCTGTAGGAGTGCATCAGCTTCGTTCTTTTTATTTTCAGCTGCAACTGCGGCCAGTTTTTTATCTTCAGTCAGCATTGACTGAAGGGACTTGAGCAGGTTCCCTCTCGCTGCTGCCGGAATCTTACCCGTACGTAACATTTCTTTATACAGGTTCATCAGAGCTTTTCGGGAAGGACGGTCGGAATAATATTTATTAACCCGATCTTCCAGCGAGGGTTTGCTATTTTTTTTATTTTCCTCTTCAACAGCTTCAGACACTAGATTCCCTACAGCACTACCATGTTGCTGACCTGTGCCCGGTATTTTATGTCCGGTCTCAATTTTACCAAACGTAAAGTTCCCCGCTACCGTCTTTAGCCCTATCAGCCCACTGAGTCCAATAGTGCTGGCCTGTGAAACATCGAGTCCCGTAATGGATACTTCCATAACACCTGTAGCGGAAATACTGTCAATGGAGACCTTAGCTGCCGAATTCATCAACTGAGCTTTCCGGGTAAGCTCTACCAGTTTTTGGCGGATAACCGGGTCATTCCGAATATCAGACGCTTGTTTCTTTTGAGCAGGAGTACCAGATGTTCCTCCAGAACTCCCATTCCCGCCACTATTTCCGCCAGGTTTATTGTTTCCGCTACTGCCGCCGCCACTGCCGTAGGGGTCATTTGGCCCCATGTTTCCGAATTGTGAACCACCGCCGATTGAGTTTTCACCTGCCATCTTTTTTCCCTGATGTTGTTATTAAATCCATAAGTAGAGTATACATTTCGGGGTGACAGATAAAGAAGTCTAAAGCCCGGATAGCGACGAATATGTTGTCGGTGTTGCTGAGTCTACTGTCCCCGAAACGGAACTGCATCCGACCTGCTCTGCGATGGCGTGCAATGGGTAATCGCTAAGGTAACCATTTCACAAGTGAGTGATTTTTTTTACTCAGATCCAGTTCAGAAAAGCCAGATGTCGCATTTCGCAGCTTCGCTCCCACCAGGCCTAATAGGTTATCCCAGGCGGGTTAACCTCCGATTGCGCCACCGCTTCGCCCTGCTCGCCCCAGCGCGCCAGCACCTTCTGGTACTCTCCGCGTTTAATCGCACCGTCCAGCGCCGCCTGAAGCGCATACACCAGCTGATTGCCCTTTTTGGTGGTGGTGGCGACGTAGGCTTTTTTCGGCCCTAAGCCGACCACGCGGGTTTTGCTCGTGAGCGCGGCCTTATAGGCCGATACCGACTGCGGGCCGAAGAACACGTCCGCCCTGCCGGACTGGATGTACAAATTGCCGGAAGCGTCGTCGGTCAGATAAACCGGCAGCGCGGGCTCGCGTCCCGCTTGTTTGTTCTCCTCGTTCCAGCCGAGCAGAATGCGCTCCTGATTGGTGCCAGAACCGACGATGACCTTCTTCCCTGCCAGATCTTCCGCGCTTTTCACCGACTGAACGTCGCTGGTGGATTTCACCGAAAACGCCAGCGAATCGACGCGGTAGGTGGCGAAATCAAACTTCTCTTTACGCTGTTCGGTCACCGCAATGTTCACCAGCGCCACGTCGTAGCGCCCGGAGGAGATCCCCAGCGGCCAGTCTTCCCAGGCGGTCGGCACCAGCTTTAGCTTCAGCCCCAGGCTGCCCGCCAGCAGGCGGGCGATATCCGGGTCGCTGCCGATACGCGTGCGGTTATCGCTCGCAAGCAGCGCCAGCGGCGGCGAGTTGAGGGCGGAAATGGCGACGGTTAACGTCCCCGGCTCCACAAACTGATAGTCAGCCGGGATCTTCGCCACCGCCTGCGGATCGACCGTTACCGGCAGCGGCTGCTCGTTAGCTTTTAAATCAATGCTGGCGTGCCCCGTAAACGCCACGCCCAGCAGCGCCAAAACGCCATATTTCATACTTGCTCCTTACAGCACTTTTGACAGGAACTGGCGCGTTCGCGCGTGCGAAGGACGATTCAACACCTCGTCGCTGCTGCCCTGCTCAACGATTTTGCCGTCGACCATAAATACCACCTGATCCGCCACTTCCCGGGCAAAGCCGATTTCGTGGGTCACCACCACCAGCGTGGTGCCGGAACGGGCCAGCTTTTTGATGACGTCCAGCACCTCGCCCACCAGTTCCGGGTCGAGGGCCGAGGTCGGCTCGTCGAACAGCATGACGCGCGGACGCAGCGCCAGCGCGCGGGCAATGGCGATGCGCTGCTGCTGACCGCCGGAAAGATGCCGGGACCAGGCGTCGGCCTTATCGCGCAGCCCCACCACGTCCAGCAGGCCGTGCGCGCGGTCGATGGCCTCTTTGCGGCTCAGCTGCTTGTGGGCAATCGGCGCCTCAATCAGGTTTTCCAGCACCGTCAGGTGGGGAAACAGATTAAAGTTCTGGAAAACGTAGCCCACGTTGACGCGCTGTTTGAGGATCTCTTTCTCTTTGAGCTCGTAAAGCTTGTCGCCCTGGCGGCGGTAGCCAATGTAGTCCCCGTCGATCTGAATAAAGCCCTCGTCAACGCGTTCAAGATGGTTGATGGTGCGCAGCAGCGTCGATTTACCGGAGCCGGACGGCCCGAGGATCACCGTCACCGATCCCGGCGGGATCTCCAGCGTGACGTTATCAAGCGCCTTATGCCGGCCAAAGAACTTACTGACGCCGGTGATGGAAATGTGTCCTTCAGGAGAGGCTTGCATGGACGGGCTCCTGTGTTTGCGTGGTGGTAACCGTGCGGGTACGGCTGCTGGCGCGGTTCTGATTTACCGCCGAGCGGCGTTCGCTGCGGGCCAGCGCGCGTTCCACTAAATGCTGAATAATCGACAATACGGTGGTAATCACCAGATACCACACCGCCCCGACCATCAGCAGCGGGATGACTTCCTGCGTGCGGTTATAGATCATCTGAATGGTGTAGAACAGCTCCGGCATTGCCAGCACGTAGACCATCGCCGTGCCCTTCGCGAGGCTGATGATTTCGTTGAAACCAGCGGGAAGAATAGTGCGCAGCGCCTGCGGCAGGATAATGCGCACGGTGCGTCGCCAGGCCGGTAATCCCAGCGCGGCGGCCGCTTCGTACTGACCGTGGTCGACCCCGAGGAATCCGCCGCGAATAATCTCTGCGGTGTAGGCGCTTTGCACCAGCGTCAGCCCGACCACGGCGGTGGAGAACTGCCCCAGCACGTTGATGGTTTCAAAGCTGCCCCAGGTGATGCGGGTAAACGGCACGCCGAGCGACAGCGTGTCGTAGAGGTAGGAGAAGTTATACAGGATGATCAGCACCACAATCAGCGGCAGCGAGCGGAACAGCCAGATATAGCCCCAGGCCAGGCTGCTCAACAGCCAGGAGGAGGATAACCTCGCCAGCGCCAGCATCCCGCCAATCACCACGCTCAGGGCGGTGCCGATCAGCGTCAGCAGCAGAGTCTGGCCCAGGCCCTCCAGGATCACCGGATCGAAGAACCAGCGGGCGAACACGGCCCATTCCCAGCGCGGGTTGAAGGCCACGGACTGGATCACCACGGCCAGCACAAAGAGCGCCGCCACGGCACCGACCGCGCGCAGCGGGTAACGCGCCGGGACCACCTTTATGGTTTCAACGTTGTTCATCGTCGTTCCTCATGCGGTTTTACTGAACGCTTCGCGTACCAGCGTTTTGGTGAAGCGCAGCCGTCCGTCGAACGGCGGCTGGCTGTACTCTTCCGGATCGCGGTTGAGATCGAACTGCGGCTGATAGCCCTGGCTGATATACAGCCTGACCGCTTCCGGCTGGCGAAAACCGGTGGTGAGGTAAATCTGGCTATAGCCCGCCAGCACCGCCCGGCGCTCCAGCTCCTGCACCACGCGCCCGGCGAGCCCCTGCTTACGCAGGGTTTTATCGGTCCAGATGCGTTTGATCTCAGCGGTGCGATCGTCAAAGGGTTTGTACGCGCCCGTGGCGATGATCTCCCCGTCGCGCTCCAGCACAATGAATAACCCCTGCGGCGCCAGATACCACTCCGTCAGCTCCACTTCCGCGTCTTTGGAAAAATAGTCGCCATAGCGGGCGGCGTATTCACCGAACAGCCCTTCGATAATGGGCTGAAGATCGGCGTCCTCCGGCGACACGTCACGAAATTGCTCGCTCATAAAGCCCCCTTAATCGCCCAGACCCGCCGGGTTAACTTCGGAATTAGGTATGCGTTCAACCCCTTCCCCCCAGCGGTTCAGCACTTTGTCGTAATCCCCGTTTTTAATCACGCCGTTCAGCGCGGTCTGAACCGGCTCCACCAGGCCGCTGCCTTTTTTCAGGGTGACGGCGATGTGCGCCGCCTTCGGCCAGCCGCCGTCAACGCTGCCCACCAGCTTGGTTTTACCCGTTAACGCCGCTTTCCACGCGCCAATCACGTTTGGCCCGAAGAAGGCGTCCGCGCGCCCGGACTGGATCGCCAGGGTTTGTGCCGCGTCGTCTTTGGTATACACAGGCGTGAACGGCTTAAGGCCTTTTTTGAGGTTCTCGGCGTTCCACGCCAGCAGAATGGCCTCCTGATTGGTTCCAGAGCCTACGATGATGCGCAGCCCGGCGATATCTTCCGCTTTCTCAATTGCCTCGATCGGGCTGGTGGATTTGACGTAGAAGCCCAGCGAATCCTTGCGGTAGGTGGCAAAATCAAACTTCTCTTTGCGCTCTTTGGTCACCGTGATGTTGCTGATAGCGGCGTCATACTTCCCGGACGCGACGCCAAGCGGCCAGTCTTCCCAGGAGGTGGGCACCACGTTCAGCTCCAGCCCCAGGCTGTCGGCCACCAGACGCGCCACGTCGACCTCGCTGCCGAGCAGGGTTTTGTTGTCGTCGGAAAACACCGTCAGCGGCGGGGAGTTGAGCGCGGCGACCGCCACGGTAAATTTTCCCGGTACGGCGAAGCGATAATCTTTCGGCAGCTGCGCCACCGCAGCGCCGTTTTTAGCGGTGTTGATCGGCGTTTTGTTGGCCTCGATGCTCACGCCCGTGCCGTTAATATTCACATTCTCTGCCCAGACGGCAGGAGTAAAGGCCAGCGCGAGCGCCAGAATAAGCGATGTTTTCTGCATAGCGACGGTTCTCTTTTATTGTTGTGTGAACTGATTTTTAGGTTGTTCTAAACCCAGGCTTTCGCGAAGCGTGGTGCCAGGGTATTCCGTGCGGAACAGGCCACGCGCCTGCAAAACCGGCACCACCTGGTCGACAAAACGCGGGAAGGTGTCCGGCGTACCGCCCTGAATGATAAAACCGTCGGCGGCGTAGCCCTCAAACCACGCCTGTAGCCCGTCCGCCACCTCTTCCGGCGTGCCCGAGAAGCGCGGGCGCGGCGAGGCGGCCTCCAGCGCCACCTGACGCAGGGTTAAGCCGCGTTCGCGGGCGTTGCGTTTGATCTCATCGGTAGTGCTGCGAAAACTGTTCTGCCCCAGATCGCCGATATCCGGGAACGGCTCGTCCAGCGGATACTGGCTAAAGTCGTGGTGTTCGAAATACCGCCCGAGATAGTTCAGCGCATCGTTAATCGATACCAGCGCGGCGGTGGTTTGATACTGACTTTCAACGTCGTCGGCATCGTTACCGACAATCACGCTGACGCCCTGGAAAATATGCAGATCCGCTGCGCGTCGGCCGTTTATTTCGAGCTGCTGTTTCACGTCGTGATAAAAGGCTTTTGCCTCTTCCAGCGTGTCGTGGTGGGTAAAAATGGCATCCGCATGTTTCGCCGCCAGCTTTTTACCGTCGTCCGACGCGCCCGCCTGAAATACAATCGGACGACCCTGCGGGGTGCGGCCAATATTCAGCGGCCCGGCGACCTGGAAAAAATCCCCCTGATGGTTAAGGGCGTGCAGTTTTTCCGGATCAAAGAACTGGCCGCTCTCTTTATTGCGCACAAAGGCATCGTCTTCCCAGGAATCCCATAACCCTTTCACCACGTCGAGATATTCGTCGGCAATGCGGTAACGCAGGGCGTGTTCCGGATGCTTATCACGAGAGAAATTCTTCGCGGAGCCTTCCAGCGGTGAGGTCACCACGTTCCAGCCTGCCCGGCCGTTGCTCAGGTGATCGAGGCTGGCAAACTGGCGCGCGACGGTAAACGGCTCACTGTAGGAGGTCGATAAGGTGCCGACCAGCCCCAGACGGGAGGTAATACTGGCGAGCGCCGATAAGACCGTGAGCGGCTCGAAGCGATTTAAAAAATGCGGAATGGATTTCTCGTTAATATAAAGGCCGTCGGCAACGAATAAAAAATCCAGCTTGCCCTCTTCCGCTTTTAACGCCGTGTCCTTCACAAAGTTAAAATTAATACTGGCATCGGCGATAGCCGCCGGATGACGCCATGCGGACATATTCCCGGACGCACCATGCAATATGGTTCCCAGCCGCAGTTGTCGGGTTGTCGTCATAGTTACCTCTGTTTTTTAAACGTGATGCAGGGCTTTTTCCGCAAGCTGTGCAAAATAGCGGGCAGCGGGCTCAATTAAGGCTTCGTCGGGATTAAACGACGGATGATGCAATCCGAACGGGCTGTTGCTGCCGATGCTGACAAAGGCTCCCGGGATCTGCTGCAAATAGACCGCAAAGTCCTCGCCGCCCATATGCAGCGGCGCATGCTGCGTTTCGTATCCCGCTTCGCACGCCACCGAGGTTGCAAATTCGGCCCAGCGCTCGTCGTTGACCAGCGCCGTGGGCCCGGCATACCAGGTGATGTCGATCTGGGCGCTAAACGCGCTGGCGAACCCGGCGGCGATTTCGCCTACCCGCGCCTTCACGTTCTGCTGCACCTCCGTGCGGTGGGTGCGCAGCGTCCCTTCCAGCTCGACGCTCTCCGGCAGCACGTTCCAGGTATTCCCCCCGGCGATACGCGTCACGCTCAGCACCACCGAATCCAGGGTGTTCACGTTGCGGCTCGCCACGCTTTGCAGCGCCGTCACCAGCTGGCTTGCCAGCAGGATGGCATCGTTACCCTCATGAGGACGCGCTGCGTGCGCCCCTTTGCCGGTAATGCGGATCACAAAGCGATCGACGTTGGCGTAGAACGGCCCGCTCCGGGTGGCAAATTCCCCCACCGGCAGCCCCGGCTCGTTGTGCATGCCGAAGATGGCGCTAACGTCGCGCAGCGCCCCGGCGCGGACCATGCTTTTCGCTCCGCCAAAGTTCTCTTCGGCCGGCTGGAACAGGATGCGAACGCGGCCAGGCAGTTCGGCTTCGCGCTCTTTGAGCTTCAGCGCCGCACCGAGGATCACGCTGGTGTGAATGTCGTGGCCGCAGGCGTGCATCACCCCGGATCGTTGCGAGGTATAGGGCACGCCGCTGCGCTCTTCGATGGGCAGCGCATCGATATCTGCCCGCAGCGCAATCAGCTTTTGCCCCGAGCCTATCTCGGCAACCAGCCCGGTTGAGAGGTCATAGGGCAGCGGCGTGATACCGGCCCCGGTCAGCCACTGGCGAAGTCGCGCGGTGGTTTCAACCTCCTGACCCGACAGTTCCGGGTTCTGGTGCAGCTCGCGGCGCCAGGCAATCAGCTGTTCAGCAAAACTCATGCGGTGACCTCCCGGTTAAGACGCGCCTGCGCCAGCAGGCGCAGGGACTGAATACGCGTTGCGCCATCGGCAATCGGCGTATCGATAATAAATTCGTCAATGCCCCACTGCTCGTGCAGCGCCTGCAACTGTTCAAGCACCGACTCCGCCGTGCCCGCCAGCAACGACTGCGCGCGGCGGGCGATGCGCACCGGCTCGCTCCCGGCCTGACGCGCAAAAGCGTAAGCCTGCTCTTCGCTGGCGACGGTCACGCGCTGGCCGTTTGCCAGCTCCACGCCCCAGACTTCAACCTTTTGCGCCAGCGCGTCGGCCTGCTCCTGCGTATCCGCCACGATGGCCTGCACCGCGACAATCACCTCACGCACGCTGTTTTTACGCCAGGTAGCGATGACGTCGCGCAGCAGTTCCGGGTCGCCGTTCAGGTGTGCGGCAAAGACAAAATGCCAGTCGAGTTGGGCCGCCAGCAGCGCGCTGTCGGTGCTCGCCCCCAGCAAAAACCCCTGCGCCGGAACCGGCGGCTGCGGCGTGGCGCGAACGGCCACGTCGTTTGAGGAGTTGTCGCCACGAAGCCAGCCGTCCAGCTGGGAGAGTTGTTCTGCAAAGCTGCCCTTTTCCTGAGGATCTACGCCCTGCTGCAACGCGCGGGTAGAGAGCGGCAGCCCGCCCGGCGCTTTCCCGACGCCGAGATCGACCCGACCCGGCGCGATAGCCGCCAGCACGTTGAAATTTTCCGCCACTTTGTACGGGCTATAGTGCTGAAGCATGACGCCGCCCGAGCCCACGCGAATGCGTCGGGTTTGCCCGAGGATCCAGGCGATAAGTAGCTCCGGTGACGGGCTGGCAAGCTGAGGGGTGTTATGGTGTTCGGCAATCCAGAAGCGGTGATAGCCCAGAGTTTCCGCCTGCTGCGCCAGGCTCAAGGTACGCGCCAGCGCATCGGCGGCCGTTTCGTTTTCAGCGATGGGGCTTTTATCCAGAATGCTGATTCGCCATGACATGTTGTTTTCTCGTTTGACTTAACATGTCGTCATTATTAAAGGGCGAATTCACCACTGAGAAACAATTAATTTACATTTGGTTTGCCGGAAAATAGAAATGCAGGGCGCATTTAGCGATGTCAAAGGAGCGATGAAATAAGCGATTCCGCCTGCTTCCTGGTGGTGATACGGACAAACTTAATGTGAGAATATTGCGGGTTTCGGAGATCGGCTTCATAACGTTCGCGGTTGCTGCGCCAGGTTTTGATCGTCCAGATAATGATGGATTCCCGGCTAAAGAAGGAGCGGCGAAAGCTTTCACGATTTCCCGTGCCGGGCCACAGTTCATGTTTGTTCCAGGCGCGTTTGAACGCGCGCGTCACCGCCTGCCAGAGCGTGCGGGTAAACCCATAATCCACCCATACGACCATATCCACATTGCGCCACTTAATGGGCCGCGTGCGGTTGTAGTTGCCGTCGAGCACCCAGTCAGGCGAGGCGGAAAGTATCGCTTCAAGTTTGTCGAATAGCTCAGGGTCAGGCGTTCCCTGCCAGTCTGGACGCCAGTAAAGCCTGTCCATCTCTATGTGGGGAATAGACAGTTTTGTCGCGATGCGCCGGGCAAGCGTACTTTTTCCACTCCCGCTGGTGCCGATGATATTTATCTTCACGCGTTAACCTGTTTCTGTTTTGTTAATTAGTCAGCCACAAATCATAACCTCAAGACGCATTTAATAAAGAGCTGACTTCAGAAACAGGCGATCGTGACCTTCGTCAATTAGCTATTTTCATACTGCTCATCGGTCACTTTCTCCAGCCACTCAACCGGGCTGCCGTTAACTACTTCGGCGATGGCAATGTGGGTCATCGCCGTTTGCGCGCTGGCCCCGTGCCAGTGCTTAACGCCCGGCGGGATCCACGCGATATCGCCCTGATTGAGCGGCTGCGCCTCTTTACCCCACTCCTGGAGCCAGCCGCGCCCCTGAGTCACGATCAGCGTTTGCCCCAGCGGATGGGTGTGCCAGGCGGTTCGCGCTCCCGGCTCAAAGGTCACCGTGGCACCGCCCACTTTGGCCGGTTCTGTCGCCTGGAACGGCGCATCAATACGCACCGTTCCCGTGAACCACGCCTGCGGGCCTTGCACAGAAGGTAATGAACCACTACGGATAATTTTCATGCTGTACTCCTCGTTTGCTGTTGGGGTAACAGTAGCGCAAAGGTGCCGCGGGGATTAGACTGCATAATCAGAAAGGAACCATGAGCACAATTCATTAATCGGGTAACCCACTATGCTGAAAGACAATTTCAACGATCTTCTCTCGTTTATGGTGGTCGCCCGGGAGCGCAGCTTTACCCGCGCCGCCGCGCAGCTCGGCGTTTCCCAGTCGGCCCTGAGCCACGCCATGCGTAACCTCGAAGCCCGTCTGGACGTGCGTCTCCTGACCCGCACCACCCGCAGCGTTGCGCCGACCGAGGCAGGCGAGCAGCTCTTTATGCGCTTAAGCCCCCATCTTCTGGAAATCGAACAGGAGCTTACCGCACTGCGCGATACCCGCGACAGGCCCGCCGGAAACATTCGGCTCACCGCCGGGGAGCACGCCATGAGCGCCGTGCTGTGGCCGGTGCTGAAGACATTTATGGCGAAGTACCCGGATATCAACGTGGAGGTCACCGTGGACAACGGCTTAACCGACATCGTTGACGGGCGTTTTGATGCCGGGGTGCGCCTCGGCGAGCAGGTGGCGAAAGATATGATAGCGGTACGCATCGCGCCGGATATGCGCATGGCGGTGGTGGGATCTGCCGATTATCTGGCGCGTTTTGGCGTACCGGAAACCCCGGAACAGCTGGCACAGCATCGCTGCATCAATATGCGCCTGCCGACGCGCGGGGGATTGTACGCCTGGGAGTTTGAACGCGACGGGCGCGAACTGCGCGTGCGCGTGGAGGGCCAGCTGACGCTGAACAGCCTACCGCAGCGTATTGACGCGGCGGAGTCCGGACTGGGGCTGGCGTACGTGCCGGAAGACACCGTCCAGGGCGCGATCGCTCAGGGACGGCTAGTGCGGGTGCTGGAGGCGTGGTGCCCGGCGTTTGACGGCTATCACCTTTATTACCCAAGCCGCCGCCAGCACACCACCGCCTTTTCGCTGCTGGTTGACGCGTTGCGTCACGCGTAGGTTATTTACCCACCCGCGACATCAGATGCGCAGGATAACGATCGCCGACAACGTCAATCTCTGCCAGCGCCCGATTGATATTACCGAGCGCGTCTTGTGACAGCGTCACGTTAACCGCCCCCAGATTCTCTTCCAGACGGTGCAGTTTGGTAGTACCCGGAATAGGCACGATCCACGGCGCTTTTGCCAGCAGCCACGCCAGCGCGATCTGTGCAGGCGTGACGCCCTGCTCCGCTGCCAGTCCCTTAACCACCTCGACGAGCCGCTGGTTTGCCTGACGCGACGCCTCGCTAAAGCGCGGGACGCTGTTGCGGAAATCACTGCTGTCGAAGGTGGTATTGGCGTCAATCGCACCGGTCAGGAAGCCTTTACCCAACGGACTGAACGGAACAAAGCCAATATTTAGCTCTTCAAGCAACGGTAAGATCTCCTGCTCTGGCTGACGCCACCACAGGGAATATTCGCTCTGTAACGCCGCCACGGGGCATACCGCATGGGCGCGGCGAATTGACTCTGCGCCCGCCTCTGACAAACCAAAATGCTTCACTTTGCCCTCGGCAATCAGATCCGCAACGGCGCCCGCCACCTCTTCCATCGGCACATCCGGATCGACGCGGTGCTGATAGTAAAGATCGATATAGTCGGTTTTCAGGCGCTTTAAAGAACCTTCTACCGCAGTGCGAATATGTTCCGGGCGGCTGTTCAGCACCTGGCCCGGCATATCGCAATCGAAACCAAATTTAGTCGCAATCACCACGCTGTCGCGCACCGGCGCCAACGCTTCGCCGACCACCTCTTCATTGATATAGGGGCCATAGATTTCAGCGGTATCAAACAGGGTCACTCCGCGTTCGACCGCGGCGCGGATCAGAGAAATCGCCTGCTGCTTGTCCGTCGCCGGGCCGTAGCCAAAGCTCAGCCCCATGCACCCCAGCCCTAACGCCGATACGGTTAAACCATTTTGTCCTAACTGTCGCTGCTGCATCATTCACCTCATCTCGCGGTATGTTGTACAGGGCAACTCTAGGCCTAATTTTTCATGAGCACTACAGCGTAAACATGCTTGTCCTTATGAATTGATTTCATCAATCCCCGTTGGAAACCATTAAGGAAAACTGATGATTAATGAGCCATTACGCTGGCGCATTTGACTAAAAACTCGCCACGATTCAGCGCGTTGCGATCCCCGTCTGCTCTGACCACACGATTTCCTTCGACATGCATCACTTTCGGCACGGTTATATTTTGCGTCACTTATCAATTGCGGGTAGGATGCCTCGCCATGTTTCGCCTTATCCACACGCAGAAAGACTGGAAAGGCAGCATGTGCCTGCGCAGAGGCAATCGATTGGTTCGTACTCTGCCGGGGATGAAAAAATAACGGTTCAGACAGGCAAACAGGTAACTCAATGAAAACAAGCAATAAAAGCGCAGCCGAGCATCACGCTGCGAAACGTCGCTGGTTGAACTCCCATGAGGAGGGCTACCACAAAGCGATGGGCAACCGTCAGGTACAGATGATCGCCATCGGCGGCGCGATTGGTACAGGTCTGTTTTTAGGCGCAGGCGCACGTCTGCAAATGGCTGGCCCTGCTCTCGCCCTGGTCTATCTGGTGTGTGGGATCTTCTCTTTCTTCATTCTGCGCGCGCTGGGCGAACTGGTGTTACACCGCCCTTCCAGCGGCAGCTTTGTCTCGTATGCGCGTGAGTTCCTCGGCGAAAAAGCCGCCTACGTGGCGGGCTGGATGTACTTCGTTAACTGGGCGATGACCGGTATCGTCGATATCACCGCCGTTGCGCTCTATATGCACTACTGGGGCGCGTTTGGCGATGTGCCGCAGTGGGTGTTTGCCCTTGGCGCGCTGGCGATTGTCGGCACCATGAACATGATCGGCGTTAAGTGGTTCGCCGAGATGGAGTTCTGGTTTGCGCTGGTCAAAGTGCTGGCAATTGTGATTTTCCTGGTGGTCGGTACGGTCTTCCTCGGCACGGGTAAACCGCTGGACGGCAATGCCACCGGCTTCCACCTGATAACCGATAACGGTGGGTTCTTCCCGCACGGCCTGCTGCCTGCGCTGGTGCTGATTCAGGGCGTGGTCTTCGCCTTTGCCTCGATTGAACTGGTCGGTACGGCGGCGGGCGAATGTAAAGATCCGCAGACCATGGTGCCAAAAGCGATTAACAGCGTGATCTGGCGTATCGGTCTGTTCTACGTTGGCTCCGTGGTGCTGCTGGTGCTGCTGCTGCCGTGGAACGCCTATCAGGCGGGTCAGAGCCCGTTCGTGACCTTCTTCTCGAAGCTTGGCGTGCCTTACGTTGGCAGCATCATGAATATCGTGGTGCTGACCGCCGCGCTCTCCAGCCTTAACTCCGGCCTGTACTCTACCGGGCGTATCCTGCGCTCGATGTCGATGGGCGGATCTGCGCCGAAGTTCATGTCGAAAATGAGCAAACAGCAGGTGCCTTACGCGGGCATCCTCGCAACGCTGGTTGTCTATGTCTTCGGCGTGTTCCTGAACTATCTGGTGCCTTCTCAGGTGTTTGAGATCGTGCTGAACGTCGCCGCGCTGGGCATTATTGCCTCCTGGGCCTTTATCGTGGTGTGCCAGATGCGTCTGCGCAAAGCGATTAAAGAAGGGAAAGCCGCTGACGTGAGCTTTAAGATGCCGGGCGCGCCGGTCACCTCCTGGCTGACCCTGCTGTTCCTGTTCAGCGTGCTGGTGCTGATGGCGTTCGACTACCCGAACGGCACCTACACCATTGCCACCATTCCGCTGCTGGCCGTGCTGCTGATTGCCGGATGGTTTGGCGTGCGCAAACGCGTTAACGAAATTCACAGCACCGCACCGGTTCATCATGATGATGGGCATCAGGACGGCCCGCTGGTTGAAGAAACGCAGCGTTAATCAGGTTCCATTAAAATAAAAAAGGGAAGGCATTTTGCCTTCCCTTTTTTTATGTCGGGTGGCGGCGACGCCTTACCCGACCTACGGTCTGCATGAGTGTAGGCCCGGTAAGCGCAGCGCCACCGGGCAAAAAATGTTACAACGCAATACGAATCACATCGTCAGACTGGGTCGCTTCCTGCTGGCGGGTCGATTTTTGTTTCACCGTCACGTACAGGGTCTGACCATCCGCCGAGAGCGCCAGGCTGTTCGGGAATACCGGGGTATCGAAGGTTTTGGTCACTTTGTAGGTTTTGGTGTCGATCACGCTCACCTTACCCGCCTCGCGATGCGTTACGTAGGCTTCGTTACGCGCCGGGTTAAACAGCACGGCCAGCGAGGCCGGGGCGGCGATTTTTTCCATCACGCTGCCGTCTTTCAGGCTCACCACCAGCACTTCAGGCTGTTTTGAATCGGTCAGGAACGCGCGCTGTCCGGCGGTGTCCAGGCTCAGGTTCAGGTAGAAATGCTCTTTACCGTCGTCCTGCACTTTTTTACGGCTGAGGATCTTGTTGGTCGCGGTGTCGATCGTCAGCATTTCGCCGTCGGCATTGGTGGTGTACAGGCGTTTTGCTTTTGCGTCCAGCGCCAGGCCGGTGCTGTAGGTGCCCGTATTGGCGATAGTCTCTTTCAGCTTCAGCGTCGCGCCGTCCACCACCCAAATCACGCTCTCTTTACCCACACCGGTGATGTAAACCGTGTTGGTCGTCTCGTCGGCCACCAGCTGGCGCGGCTGCAACGGTTTGACCGTTTCACTGCGCTTGCGCTCGTCCAGCACCAGGCGCCCTTTCACATCGCCCGTTTTCGCATCGATCGCGGTCACGGCGCTGCTGGTGGTATTGCCAAACCACAGCGTCTGGGTCGCGTTGTCGATGGTCGCACCGAACGGCTTGAGATCGTTATGAATGGCCTGCGTTACTTCCAGAGTCACCGGATCCAGACGATAAACAATACCGCCCTTGTCGGTCTTACGGCTCTGGGAAGTTGCGACCCACAGGGCATTTTCCTGCTGGCTCACGGCCATCTCATACGCGCCCTTACCCACGGCTTTGCGCAGCATGTCGTCGGCGGCCTGGGCCTGGAAGCTTCCGGCAAGCATTAAGGAGCCCAACAGCAGAGCGCTACGCAGGCGTGGAGAGCACAGATGACGTAAAGACATAACAATTCCTTTTTAAACGAGGTGATTAGCCGCTGACATCGCTTCCGACAGGCAAAGTCGTGGCTTTGCCCTAATATGAATGAGAATAGTAATCATTAATCTGATGAATGTGGAGTTTTTCTTTCCCTCACGCCCTTTCATTAACGCAATGTGCGGTTATAGTTTTCAAAAGATTTACAAAACATTTAACATGTATGCACATGTTCCATTTGGTTCGTTTTTATCCTTAACCGGTTTACTCCATGAAAATCTTTTTTGCCAAGAAGGCTACTCTCCCGCTGCTGCTGGTTCCTGCCGTCGTCGCCCCTGCCGCCGCGCTGGCCGCAGAAGAACAGACCATGATCGTCAGCGCCACGCCGCAAACCGTGTCAGAGCTTGATACCCCCGCCGCCGTGAGCGTGGTCAACGGCGACGATATGCGCCAGGCGGCCCCGCGCATCAACCTGTCTGAGTCCCTCGGCAGCGTCCCTGGCCTGCAAATCCAGAATCGCCAGAACTACGCGCAGGATCTCCAGCTTTCTATGCGCGGCTTTGGCGCACGCTCCACCTTCGGCGTGCGCGGCATCCGCATGTACGTGGACGGCATTCCGGCCACCATGCCGGACGGTCAGGGCCAGACGTCAAACATCGACCTCACCAGCATCGACAGCGTTGAAGTGCTGCGCGGGCCGTTCTCGGCGCTGTACGGTAACGCCTCCGGCGGGGTCATCAACATTAACACCCAGACCGGGCAGCAGCCGCCGACCATCGAGGCCAGCAGCTATTACGGCAGCTACGGCACGTGGCGTTACGGCATGAAGGCCACCGGCGCGATGGGCGACGGCACCCACGCGGGGGACGTGGACTACACCGTTTCAACCACCCGCTTCACCACCAAAGGCTATCGCGACCACAGCGGCGCGCGTAAAAACCTCGCTAACGCCAAACTGGGCGTGCGCATTGACGACGTCAGCAAGCTGACCCTGATCTTCAACAGCGTGGACATGAAGGCCAACGATCCGGGCGGTCTGGACTATCAGGAGTGGCGTGATAACCCGCGCCAGTCCCCGCGCGGCGATCAGTACAACACCCGCAAAACCATCAAGCAGACCCAGGCCGGGCTGCGCTACGACCGTCAGCTGAGCGCGCAGGACGATCTGAGCGTCATGATGTACGCGGGCGAGCGCGAAATGACGCAGTACCAGTCGATTCCGTATCAGCCGCAGCTGAAAGCCACCCACTCCGGCGGCGTGATCGACATGCAGCGCCACTATCAGGGCATCGACAGCCGCTGGACGCACAAGGGCGAACTGCTGGTTCCGGTGACGTTCACCACGGGGCTGAACTACGAAAACCTGAGCGAAGATCGCCGGGGATATCAGAACTTCGTGATGGATAACGGCGTGCCTGACTATGGCGTGAAGGGTGAAAAGCGTCGCAACGAGCGCAACCTGATGTGGAACGTCGACCCGTACCTGCAAACCAGCTGGCAGCTGACGCAAAAGCTCTCCGTTGACGCGGGCGTGCGCTACAGCTCCGTGTGGTTCGACTCAAACGACCATTACGTGACGCCTGGAAACGGTGATGACAGCGGCGACACAAGCTATCACAAGTGGCTCCCGGCAGGGTCGGTGAAGTATGCCGTGACCGACGCCTGGAACCTGTACGCGGCGGCGGGACGCGGGTTTGAAACCCCGACCATCAACGAGCTTTCCTATCGTTCCGATGATAAAGGCGGGCTGAATATCGGCCTGAAGCCGTCCACCAACAATACGTACGAAGTGGGCAGTAAAACCCGTATCGGCAACGGCCTGCTGACCGCTGCGCTGTTCCGTACCGACACCGACGATGAGATTGTCGTGGATGCCAGCGCGGGCGGACGCACCAGCTATAAAAACGCCGGTAAAACCCGTCGTCAGGGCGTGGAAGTCTCCCTTGACCAGCAGTTTGCCGAGAACTGGAAGCTGAAAATGGCGTGGACCTATCTGGACGCCACCTACCGCACCAATGTCTGTAACGACGCGGACTGTAACGGCAACCGGATGCCGGGCATTGCCCGCAACATGGGCTACGCCTCGTTTGGCTGGCAGCCGCAGGAAGGCTGGTACGCCGGAACGGACGTGCGCTACATGAGCGATATTATGGCGGACGACGAAAACACGGCGAAAGCACCTTCCTACACGGTTGTAGGGCTGAATACCGGCTATAAATTCAACTACGGCAACTGGGGAATGGATATCTTCGGGCGGGTGGATAACCTGTTCGACAAAGAGTACGTCGGCTCCGTTATCGTGAACGAATCAAACGGGCGCTATTACGAACCTGCACCGGGACGCAACTACGGCGTTGGGCTGTCGGTTTCTTATCGCTTCGAGTAAGCCTTTGCCCGGCAGCGATCGCTGTCGGGTTCTTCTTTTTTAACCCCTTATCAAAATAGAAATATGTAAAGTTATTTCAGTGCAAGCGTTTCTTTTATGTTGCGAACAATTTTAAAAATGAAAATAGCTTTCCCGGTGACGTTTCGCCACCAGGAGATCATTGTTTACGTGAACAATTAAAATTAAAAATACGTCCTGTGGTAAATAATTCCCTAACTTAAATATTGCTTTCTTAATAGAACATCGGCCTCATCGATCAGCAGATCAATCTCTTTACGGCTGGCCTCCACGTCCCGGCGCTCCAGCGCCGACAGCAGCTCCGCATAGTGATAAGGTACGGACGCGGTGTCGTGACGCTCTTCATGCAGATAGTTAAAGCACGGGCCGATTCGAACCCAAAGCTGTTCAATCAGAGCGTTCAGCGTCGGCATTTCCGCATACTGGTAGAGTGTGAAGCGAAAAACGCGGTTGGTATTCAGCGCCTGCTGCATGTTTCCACTGAGCATAGCCTCATGAAAACGCTCCGAGAGATCGCGCAGGACGCTTAGCCGCGCGTCCGTCATTTGCTCGCAGGCGGCGGCGACCGCCATTGGCTCAAGCTGCTTTCTGATGGCGTTCACTTCGTTGTAGCGCTCCAGCGTCACCTCGGGCACCAGGAAAGCCTGGGCTGGCGTGGCCTGAAGCGCGCCCGCCGACACCAGCCGCAGAAGGGCTTCGCGAACGGGGGTAATACTGGTTCCCAATTTATCAGCGATCTCTTTAGTAATCAGCCTGGCCCCAGGTTTAAGTGAACCCGTTATTAAGGCCCCTTTAAGACTAATCTCAACCTGCATGGTAAGACTGATCCGCTGTGCCTTTTCCAAATTATCCAAATCAAGCATGTTCAATTCCCGTAGCCAAAACAATACGCTATTTTCAGCGTTCCCTTAGCGAACGCCGCTTTGATAAATCCTGTATTTATATGCCTGGTATTGGGAAGTGCGCAAAAAAAGCGCAAAAACGTAAAACATCTATTTTTTAACCTTTCATACGCATCTATGCTGATGGCGACGAAGGTTTTACTGGATTAATTAAAGACAATATATCCTATCTTCACAAATAATAATGGCGGGTATTCCCGCCATTATCGATTTTATTTGTTCTCTTTCGCCACGCGAATGACCACCTTGCCGAAGTTTTTTCCTTCAAGCAGGCCGATCAGCGCCTCGGGCGCGTTCTCAAGCCCGTCGGTAACCTGTTCACGGTAGTGGATTTTTCCTTCCTGCACCCAGCGCCCCATCTCCTGCTGGAACTCCTGAATGCGATGACCATAGTCCTGAGCAATGATAAAGCCCTGCATCCGGATGCGTTTCTTAAGGATGGTGGCCATCAGCAGCGGCAGACGATCCGGGCCGTCCGGCAGCCCCGTGGCGTTATACCCGCTGACCAGACCGCAGACCGGCACGCGCGCGGAGGTATTCAGCAGCGGCAGCACCGCGTCGAACACTTTTCCGCCCACGTTTTCATAATAGACGTCGATACCGTCCGGGCAGGCTTTCGCCAGCTGCTCCGCGAAGTCATCGGCGCGATGGTCAAGACACGCATCAAATCCCAGTACCTCAGTGGCATAGCGGCATTTCTCAGCACCGCCCGCCACGCCAACGACCCGGCAGCCTTTAATTTTGCCGATTTGCCCCACCGTTGCGCCAACCGGCCCGGTGGCGGCGGCCACAACCAGGGTTTCGCCGGATTTAGGCTGCCCGATATCCAGCAGACCCATATAGGCGGTAAAGCCGGGCATGCCGAGGATACCCAGTGACCAGGATGGATTCGCCGGATTGTTGCCCAGCTTGACCAGCCCGCTACCGTCGGACAGATCGTAATCCTGCCAGCCGCTGTAGCCCAGCACCCATTCGCCCGGTTTGAAATCCGGGTTATTGGATTTCTCCACCCGACTTACCGTTCCACCGACCATCACGGCGCCGATCTCAACCGGCGGTGAATACGACGGGGCATCGCTCATGCGGCCGCGCATATAGGGATCTAACGAAAGCCATTCGGTGCGTAACAGCACCTGGCCTTCTTTCGGCTCCGGGATCGGATGCTCTTCCAGACGGAAATTATCCGCCACCGGCGCACCGTGCGGACGTGAGGCCAGGACCCAACGGCGATTTGACTGACTCATAGCATGTTCCTTTTTGTGCAAACGTTATAAGAGACTAGTCCCTTATGCGCGCGGGTGCTTTGACATTACGAGCCGGACTGGTTAAGCCTGACCACCAGATAGACGCAGGATCCATCGGTTTCGTTGATGAACCGACAGTCGTTTGGCGGCCCTAATTCCAGACAATCTCCCGCCTTCATCTCATGCCGAGTATCCCCTTCCTGAAACACCAGCTCGCCGGACTGTAGCCAGATAAGCTGGCGCGCCAGCGCATACGACGACGCGGGCATGGGCACGTCGCTGCCCGCCGGGAGCTCGACCTGAACCAGATCGATAGGCAGGTCGGTGCGCGGAGAAACGTGGCGGCGAAGATAGTGTGTTTGCGGATCCTGCCAGACGGGCTGATTCGCCAGACGCAGCAGCTTGCCTTCCTGCATTTCGGCGCGGGCAATCAGGGTCGACATGCTGATGCCAAACGCGCCGGACAGACGCGCGAGCAGCGTTGCCGTTGGGCTACTCTCGCCGCGCTCAATCTTGTGGATCATGGCGCGCGACACGCCCGCGCGCTCGGCAAGCTCACTTAATGACCAACCGCGCGACTCGCGTTCGATACGAATGCGCGCGCTAATCCGTTGATTCATAGTGTCTGTGATAGTGTTCATGACGTCATACTATAGTGTATCAAGCGCTTTTCAATGGCGTTTTCATAACAAAAAGATATGGCTTATGCCGTAGCGGTCTGCGCGTGCAGTTGTGTAATATCGTCATCATAATGTACTACTATAGTGAACAACGCATTCAGAGGCCCACCATGTTAATCCGTCACGCCAGCAAAGAAGACTGCGCCGCTATCGGTGAAATTTATAATCACGCGGTCCTGCACACGGCCGCAATCTGGAACGATAAAACCGTGGACACCGACAACCGTGTCGCCTGGTTTGAGGCGCGCACGCTGGTAGGCTACCCGGTGCTGGTGAGTGAAGAAAACGGCGTGGTGACGGGCTACGCCTCGTTCGGCGACTGGCGGGCGTTCGACGGTTTTCGCCACACGGTTGAGCACTCGGTCTACGTTCACCCGGACCATCAGGGAAAGGGCATTGGCCGCCAGCTGATGAAAGCGCTGATCGTGGAAGCGCGAAACATCGGCAAACACGTGATGGTCGCCGGGATTGAAGCGCAAAACCACGCGTCTATTCATCTGCATGAAACGCTGGGGTTTGTGACCACGGGCCAGATGCCGCAGGTTGGCACCAAGTTTGGCCGCTGGCTGGATTTAACCTTTATGCAGTTGCAGCTTGACGAGCGCAGCGATCCGGACGCCATCCCATGAATCAGTCACTGACGCTGGCTTTTCTGGTGGCGGCGGGTATCGGCCTGGTGGTGCAAAACACCTTAATGGTGCGCATCACCCAGTCCTCCTCGACCATTCTTATCGCCATGCTGCTGAACTCGCTGGTGGGGATTGTGCTGTTCGTCAGCATCTTACTGATTAAACAGGGAGTTGGTGGATTTAGCGAACTGGCCTCCACGATACGCTGGTGGACGCTGATCCCCGGCCTGCTGGGATCGTTTTTTGTCTTTGCCAGCATCAGCGGCTATCAAAACGTGGGCGCGGCGACCACCATTGCGGTGCTTGTCGCCAGCCAGCTTATCGGCGGCCTGGTGATGGACGTACTGAGAAGCCACGGCGTTCCGCTGCGCGCCCTGATTGGCCCGGTGTGCGGCGCGGTAATGCTGGTGGTGGGCGCGTGGCTGGTCGCCAGGCGCCAGTTTTAAAGGATCACGCCGCCCTTCGTCAGCTGCTCCTGACGCGCTTCCATCTCTTCCTTATGCTGCTTGCCGTGATGGGAAATTGCGGTACGCAGGCGCTGCTGCTGGGTGTAGCGATCTTCTCGACTCAGCTCCGCGTCTTCGCTTAGCTCAATCAGCAGTTCATTCATATGGGCAATCACGCTCTCTTCGATAGCGGCATCGACACGGGCGGTTACGTCGCTTAAATGTGACATTGTCACTCCTCTTTTGTGTGCCCGGTGGCGCTGCGCTTACCGGGCCTACGGGTGCCAAATGTAGGCCGGGTAAGGCGTAGCCGCCACCCGGCAATAAACATCAGTTCAGCTTCGCCTTCGAGAAATCGCTTCCCATCAGGCTCACGCTGTAGCCGGTAATATTACTGCGCGTGGCGTAGAAGGTCTTGCCGTTTGCGAGGGCAATCCACGGCGCCTGCTGGTAGAAAATCTCCTGCGCCTGGCCGTAGAGCTTCGCGCGGTCGGCCGGGTTGCTGGTCAGTTTAGCTTTTTGCACCAGCTCATCGTAACCCTTGTCACACCAGCGCGCGGCGTTGGAGCCGGTCTTGATGCTGTTACAACCGAGCAGCACGTCGGCAAAGTTATCCGGATCGCCGTTGTCGGACATCCAGCCAAACAGCGCCGAGTCGTGCTCGCCCTTACGCATTCCTGAGAGGTACTCGCCCCACTCGTAGGAGACAATTTTGGCCTTCACGCCCACTTTCGCCCAGTCGCTCTGGATCATCTCGGCAATACGGCGCGAGTTCGGGTTATACGGACGCTGCACCGGCATCGACCACAGCGTGACTTCCGCGCCCTTTTCCAGCCCGGCCTGCTTAAGCAGCGCCTTCGCTTTGTCAGGATCGTAGCTGTAATCCTGCAAATCTTTGTTATAGCCCAGCATATTCGGCGGGATCGGCGATTTTGCTACCGTACCGGAGCCCATAAACACTGCGTTCACGATCGCCTTTTTGTCGGTCGCGTAGTTCAGCGCCTGACGCACCAGCACGTTATCGAACGGTTTTTTCTCGGTGTTAAACGCCAGATAGCCGACGTTCAGCGCATCAACCGAATGCAGCGTCAGGTCTTTGTTTTTCTTGATTACGTCAAACTGCACCGGCGACGGCGCGGGAATAATCTGGCACTCGTTGGTTTGCAGCTTCGCCAGACGCGTTTCCACATTCGGGGTGATGGAGAAGATCAGGTGTTTGGTCGGCACCGCGCCATCCCAGTAGTTCGGGTTCGCCACGTAGCGGATCAGCGAATCCACCTTGTACTGTTGCAGCACGTATGGCCCTGTACCAATCGGCCAGGTATCCACGTTTTCCGGCGTGCCCTTTTTCAGCATCTGGTCGGCGTATTCAGCCGACAGGATAGAGGCAAAATCCATCCCCCAGTCGGCGAGGAAGGCGGCATTCGGCTCGCTCAGGGTAAACTGGACGTGATAATCGTCGACCTTTTTAACGTCCTGAATCAGCTTATCCAGCCCGACGTCGTTAAAGTATTCGTAATTCCCCTGCGACACGTTGTGATACGGGTGCTTAGGGTCTTTCTGACGCATGACAGAGAAAATAACGTCATCGGCATTAAAGTCGCGGGTCGGTTTGAAGAATTTATTGCTGTTGAACTTCACCCCTTTGCGCAGCGCAAAGGTATACGTCTTGCCGTCCGGGGAAATGGTCCAGGATTCCGCCAGCGACGGCACCGGGGTGTTTTTCACCGGATCAAAATTAATCAGACGGTTATAAAGTACCTGGGAGCTGGCCACAAAGGACGGGCCGGAGCTGGCAATCTGCGGGTTGAACGACTCGGGCGAGGCCTCTGAGCAGTAGATGATGGTGTCGCTGTTCGCCGCCCATGCGGCACTTGCCGGAAGAAGAGTGCTCAGCGCCAGCGCGAGCAGCGTTTTCCCTGTAGACATGGTTATAACCCTTTCGGTTTTATTATAGTGGACAGTAATAACAGCACAGGCCATTTGCGCTGGCAAATAACGAAACACTATCAGGTTATTCTAAAGCAGTATTTTTCGCTGGTTTTGCAGTCAGCGTGCAAAAGTTGATTTGCCTTAAGTGCCATTATTCGTCAAGCACAACCGTCGCTTTCAATGCCGTAAGAAATCCCCGCTTTTAGCCTCTCTTCCTCCGTTTGGTTGCTTCTGCGTTTCGTTACAGTAAGCGTGTGAAGAAGTCTATGGGACCAAATCGTGGCAAAAACTCTTTTACGCAGCGGTAATCTGGATGATTTTCAGGCCGTTGGCGGCGGCGGACAGGCCGTTTTTGAATCAGCGTTGCAAATCCGTGAAGCGCTTCGTCTGCGCAAGCAGCAGTCCATTGTGGATTGCCTGGCGATCCCTCAGGTCAACGACGGCGGCGATCGCGTCGACTGGTACTCCCCGCTTGAAGGGGCGGTGACCAGCTGGAAAGCGGCAGATGAAGACGCCCGCTTCCGCGCCCTGCGCTATCTGGAAAACACCCTCGCAAGCGTTGAGTCGCTGAGTAAAAAATGCCTTCAGTCGCCTAAAACCGCACAGCAGCTGTTTGGCTCCCTGCTCTCTAAAACGTTCCAGTTCCCCGGTGAAAACTTCCTCTTTCTGATAGACGGCAAACCGGTTATCTGCTTCTGGGGCTTTGTGAATCTGAACGAGAACGCCCGCGACGACGTGCTCGACTGCCTGCGCGAATCCCTTATTCCCGAGCCTGCTCCCGTACCGATTGACGATCCTGAACCCGAGCCTGAGCAGACCATTACCTTTGAGCAGGCTGACGAGCCGCTCATTACCCCGGCGACGGTGGTGCGCATCACGCAGGACGATTTGTACGAGCCAGAGCCTGCGCCGGTCGCAGTGCCGCCGGTTGAAGAACCCGCTCCGGCCCCGGTTATCGTGGCGAAAAAACGCCGCGTGCCGCTCTGGTCGCTCCCGGTTGCCGCCGTGATTGTCGCCGCCGTCGCGACTCCGCTGCTGTGGCCAGCCTCTGCGCCTTCCGCACAGCCCGACGCTGCGCCCGCGCCCGCCCCTGTCGCCATTGCCCCGCCGCCGGTAAAAACCGTTGAGCCGCTGGCGATGACCCTGCCGCTGCATCAGGCTGAAGTCGTGGTCGCCAAAACCAAAGAGCCAGAGCCTGAGCCCGCCGCCGTGGTGATTGCCGCTATCCCTAAAGACGCGATGGTGATGGAGGCCGGTCAGGTGAAAGCCGGGTCAACCAAATTCCTCAACGGCACCTGGCGCGCGATTCTCGACGTAAAAGACCCGGTCACCGGCAAGCCGCCGTCGCTGCGCTACCAGATTCAGAACAACAAGGGCATTGCCCGCGTGGTCCACGGCGACAATATCGTCTGTCGCACCGAGGTCTTCTCCGGGTTACACAGCAACGGCGAACTGATGATTAAAACCCGCGGCAACGCCCGCTGCACCGACGGTTCACGCTACCCGATGCCTGAAATTGCCTGTAAAGCAGGCACCAGCGACGTGGCCGAGTGCAGCGCGCGCTATGACGCCAACACCGTCGTTCCTTTGACGTTCAAAAAAGCAGGTGCATGATCCTATGCTGGTAACTCTTTGCGACTACAAACAGAGCGTCACGCTCATTGCCAACAGCGGCGTGCAGTTTCTGGATTTTGGCCTGACCCCGCAGGATACCGCCAGCCACGGCCGGTTCGTGCGCAAAACGGCAAACGGCCCCCTGCTGCGTCTGGATTTCGACCTGGTCAACGGCCGCTATACGCTCCCCGGCGCAGGCGGCGCACAGCCGGAAGTGGTGAAGCCCGAAAGCACAATACCGCTGCTTCAGTCACTGAACGTGCTCGACGGCGTGTGGCTTCCCGTACCTTTTCTGCGCTTTAACCCGCCGCGTACCTTTGTGGACGGCCCGGACAACTGGGCGCGCGTTCAGGTGCGCAGGCTAGATGCCCCTGACGGCGCCGGAAACACCCATCGCGTCACCTTCGCCCTCGACAGCCAGATTGCCGGACACGCCACCTCCGCGCTCTCGCCCGTGGAAAACGATATCCTCAACGGCACCCGTTTTGCGCTGGCCTGGCGCGATGACGAAGTGGCAAGCTTCCTCGATCAGACCTGGATCGACGGCTGGCTGCGCGAAGCCTTTAGCCAGTTCGCCACCGGCGTTGAGAACCGTTCCGAGCGCGACCTCCAGCAGGCGATGCGCAGCTTTGAGTATCAGGCGCACTGGCTGAACCTGCTGACGATGCTCGGCGAGCAGCTCAGCGTGCCGGAAGTGAAATTTGTCACCCACACCCTGAGCACTCCTGCCATTCCGGTGGATCTGATCCTCGACGTGGGCAATACCCACACCTGCGGCGTGATCGTTGAAGATCACGGGGATGCCAACGACGGCCTGCGCCAGACCGCCGAGCTACAGGTGCGCTCGTTAAGCGAGCCGCAGTTCCTCAACGAACCGCTCTTCACCAGCCGTCTGGAGTTCTCCGAGGCGCGTTTTGGCAAGCAGCACTTCTCGGTGGAAAGCGGGCGTGAAGATGCCTTCGTCTGGCCGTCCATCGTGCGCGTGGGCGACGAGGCCCGCAAGCTGGCGATGCAGCGCCTGGGAACGGAAGGCAACAGCGGGATCTCAAGCCCGCGCCGCTATCTATGGGATGAAACCCCGGTGGTGCAGGACTGGCGCTTTAGCCAGATGAACGGCAAAACCCAGCGTGAACCCTTAGCCACCGCGTTCCCGCTGATGAACCTGATGAACGACGACGGCGAGCCGCTGTTTACCCTGCCGCAGGACGAACGTCTGCCAGTCTTCTCGCCGCAGTACAGCCGCAGCACGCTGATGACCCACATGCTGTGCGAGCTGCTGGCGCAGGCGCTGGGGCAGATCAACAGCGTGGCAACCCGTCTTCGCCTCGGCTTCCCGGCCTCGCCCCGTCAGCTTCGCACCCTGATCCTGACCCTGCCGTCGGCAATGCCAAAGCAGGAGCGTGAGATCTTCCGCCGCCGCATGTTTGAAGCCATTGCTATCGTCTGGAAAGCGATGGGCTGGCACCCGCAGGATGAAGATTTTGCCAGCCGCAAGCAGCAGGAAAAGAGCGTGGTTCCGGTCCCGGAGATCCAGATGGAGTGGGACGAAGCCAGCTGCGGCCAGCTGGTGTGGCTCTATAACGAAGCCATTTCGCATTTCGGCGGGCAGACGGAAGCTTTCTTCGCGTCCCTCGCCCGTCCGGACAGAGCGCCAGAGCCGGGCGTTCAGCCGGGGCGCGCCCTGCGCGTCGCCTCCATCGATATTGGCGGCGGCACGACGGATATGGCGATCGTCCACTATCAGCTTGACGACGGCTCCGGTAATAACGTCAAAATCACGCCTAAGCTGCTGTTCCGCGAGGGCTTTAAGGTTGCGGGGGATGACACCCTGCTGGACGTGATCCAGCGCTACGTGCTGCCCGCCCTGCAAACCCAGCTGCAAAAGTCCGGGATTGCGGACGCCTCACTGCTGATGGCCTCGCTGTTTGGCGATTCCGGGCGTATCGATACGCAGGCGGTGCTGCGCCAGCAGACGGCGCTTCAGCTCTTTATGCCCGTCGGTCACGCTATTCTCGCGGCCTGGGAGTCAAGCGATATCGACGATCCGCTGGCCGGACTGCACGCCACCTTTGGCGATCTGCTGAGCCAGAAGCCGACCCGCAACGTGATGAACTATCTGCAACAGGCCATCGACCACGCGCTGCCCGCGGGCTCTGAAGCCTTCGATCTGTTCGCCGTGCCGCTGCACGTCAATTTCCGCGAGATGCAGGACGCGATGCTCGCCGGGCAGTTTACCCTCACGGCTCCGCTCCACGCGGTGTGCGAGGCGATCTCCCATTACGGCTGCGACATCCTGCTGATCACCGGACGACCGGGCTGCCTGCCGGGCGTGCAGGCGCTGATTCGCCATCTTCAGCCGGTGCCGGTGAACCGTATCGTCTGGCTGGATAAATACCAGGTGCATGAGTGGTATCCGTTCAGCCAGCAGGGCCGCATTGGCAACCCGAAATCAACCGCCGCGGTGGGCGCAATGCTGTGCAGCCTGGCGCTCGATTTGCGCCTGCCGCGCTTTAACTTTAAAGCGGCAGATATCGGTGCCTACTCCACCGTGCGCTACCTCGGCGTGCTGGATAATACGGTGAATACCCTGCGCGACGAGAACGTCTGGTATCAGGATATCGATCTGGATAAACCCGGCGCGAAGCTTGATGCGCGCCTGCACTTCCCGCTGCGCGGTAACGTCACGCTCGGTTTCCGCCAGCTGGCAAACGCGCGCTGGCCCGCCACGCCGCTTTATACCCTGAGCATCAACTCCGCCGAGCTGGCGAAATCCATCGCCGGGGACGGGGTGCTGAACGTGCGCCTTACGCTGCGCGGCGGCACGAAGCAGGAAGGCCCGGAAGCCTTCGAACTGAGCGATGCCTGGCTACAGGACGGTACGCCGGTTCCGGCAGATGCCTTAACCTTTAAACTGAATACCCTGGCCGATCGCCGTCATAGCGGTAGCCACTACTGGATCGACAGCGGGAGCGTATACCTGAAATGACTGCGACGACTGCCACCACTCAGGCGTTAATCGAGTGGATCAACGACACGCGCCAGCACGCCCCCGTTCTGGATAACGACGCCGACGCCCTGCTGGCCCGGCTGAACGCCGCCCAGGCGCGGGAACAGGCCATCGATCGGGCGCTGTTGAGCCGCAGCAGTATCGGCCTGTACGGTCATTCCCAGGCGGCAAAGGCGCACCTGCTGGCCTCCCTGTGCGGCAGCGGCAACGGTCGCCTGAACGTATCGCCGGGACAGCGAACCTTTGACTATTTTGCCCATATTAACCCCGGCCACGCCCTGACCAACATGGCGGTTCGCTTTACCCGCGAAAGCCGCGATATTGCCGATGATGCCTTCCCGCTGCGCCTGAGCCTGGTCACGGAAGCCGAGCTGGTTCAGCTGTTTATTGCCCGCACCACGCTGCATCCGCAGATCCGCCCGGTGGACAAAGCGGTTATTGAAACGCGCCTGGAGAAATGGCGCGCGCTGCGCCAGCCTCAGGGCGTTCCCGGCATTACCGCGCAGGAGGTGGGCACCATTGCACGCTTCTGGCAGAGCACGGTGCCGGGTGCCAGACAGCAAATCGACGATGCCCTGTGGCACCAGTTTGCCCTGCTGGTGCCGTCGCTGGATCTTAGCACCCGCGCCAGCGTCTGGTCCCTGCTGTGGGGCGAACAGCAGGAGCTGACGCAGCAGTGGCTGAAGCTGGCGCACGTGCTGCACCAGACCAGCCACGCCCGGGAGCTGGCCGCACCGCTCAGCCTGCTGGTGGACAACTTCGGCCTGCCGGGTGAAGGCTTCCTGACCCACGGCGACTTCACGCTGCCCGACGCGCAGGAGACCCTGCTTCACCCGCTCAGCAACGGCGACATGCTCAACGCCGTCAGCCTGCCGGTGGATGTTCTTGCGTTTCTGACCCGCGAGCTGGTGCTGCCGGCCGAAAACGGCGTGCTGGACGACGTGGATATCATTGATATCCCCGCCCTCAGCGACAGCACGACGCCGCTGTTAACCCAGGCAAAATGCCTGTGGCTGCTGGAGCACTACCGCCAGCAGCTTCAGCCGGACGTGCTGGTTATCTGCAACGCCACCGCCGGGCACGAACAGACGGCGAAAACGGCAAATATGCTGCTTAACTGGGTAAAAGAGACGCAGCCCTCCGTTGAGTCGGCCCTGCCGGGGCTGGTCTGGGCGATTACCCCGCACGACGCGCGCTTTACCACCAAACAGAATCTCGACGAGGCGGTACAGCACCTGCTCGGCAAGCCCGGACAGCGCTGGGGAACCTTGCAGGCGCTGGACAGCCACAGCATGCAGCGCATGGTGGAGTGGCTCTCTCAGGCCACCTTACCCGCACAGCGTCAGGCACGCCTGCGCACGCTGAAAACGCTGTTGCAGCAGGAGCTGGCGTCGCTGATGCACTCTTACGCCCCGGCGGCGCAGGATCCCGCAGCAAAACGCGCCCAGGCTGAGAGCATGGTGCGAATGCTGCAAGCCAGCGCCGCGCGTCACGGCGAGCTGCTCGAAGGCCTGCTTCCGCCGTTAAAAGCCTTCGAAACGCTGCTGGCTGTCCAGCAGCCTCGCGAAGAGCAGGTCAATGGCCTGTTCACCGACGTTATCGACCTGTTCGCTGAAAATAGCCCGGAAAATCACGGGCTATTCCAGACCAAAGACAAAGCCCGGCTCGCGCATAAGGTGTGGATCAATCACCTGCGTCAGTGGAGCCGTAACGACGCCGCGGCCGCCCGCTTAGGGCTGGAGCCTGCCGTGTTGCAGCAGGTTGCGGACGTGCTGGTGACCAGCAGCTACCGTCTGGATCTGCCGCAGCAGCTGCACCAGATTGTCGAGACCGATAAGAGCAGCGCGGCGCAGCTCCACGCGGTAATGGGCAACTTTATCGGCTGGCTGGGGTATGACCACGCGGAAATTTCCGGACGCCCTGCAAGCCGGGTGCGTAAAGGTCAGGCCATCTTTGTGACGCCGGTCGTGGATAGCGCAACCCCGCGCCTGACGCGACTGGGAGAGCAGCCGATACACGCCGCCACGGTTTACGTATATGACTGGCTGGTCGCGCTGTATACCCGGGCGATTGAGAATATCGAGTACCAGAATCCGCACGATGTTCAGGAAAAAGCCCGGATGGCGCTACAGACGTTATTACACTGATATTTCGGCCCGCATCCGTGCGGGCCATGATCACCGCGCCATACAATCGGCCAGCGTCTGCGCCAGCGCGGAGGGGTTTTCCCAGGACATTGAGTGCCCCGCCGCTGGGATGATTTTCACCTCAACGCCCTTCTGCTTCAAAGTATCCACATCGTTATCCGGCAGCGACAGCTCGCCGAAAATCAGCGTGACCGGACAGCGAAGTGACAGGAACTGCGCCTCCCATTCCGGTTCAACGCCCTCCACCAGACTTGTTGCCCCGCGCCAGACGGCGTAAGGCGCATTGCTCTGAAGGCACCCCGCCCACGCCGTGGTTTCTGCCCGCAGCATGGCGTCATAACCCTGCTCAAGAAAGGCTTTCTCGGTTTGTGCCGCAATCGATCGGCTGAACATCCCTCCGCCCGCGTGGAAATTAGGTTCCGACACCATCAGCCCCTGAACGCGCGTGCCCAGCAGCCCTGCCGCTTCAATAGCAATACTGCCGCCCATGCTGTGACCATAGAGCCAGACGGATTCGAGTTTGAGATGGGTAATCAGCTCCACGACGACACGGGCCTGATCGCTCGTTCGGTAGCGGTAGTTCAGTGGTTTATCGCTGTAGCCGCTGCCGGGCAAATCGATAATGATGGCTCTGCGCGCGCCAAAAAGAGGGTCGCGGACGACGCGGGGATATTCATAGGAAGCGGCGCAGCCCAGCCCGTGAATGAACACGACGGGATCGCCCGTGCCGGGCAAATCTTGCCAGCGTACGGTGCAACCGGCCTGCTGCGAGTAAAAACTGTTCATAAGCACTCCTTTTATGACTCACTGTGTATTTATACAGTGAGTGCATCCGGAATGCTATGTGCATCTTTTAAAACTGGAAGCGTGCTTCAGAAAAGCGAGATCAGCAGCGCGACGGGAAAGCTCATGGGCCAGGTGGATCCCACAAGAAAAGCGCTGAGCAGGCGGATACGTTTACGGTCTTTGGAGAGGAACCAGGTAATTAATGCGCAGATGGACGCCATGATTGCGTAGAAAACCAACATCTTTTGATACAACGTCATTCTTAATTCCAGAGCCGAAAAAATAACCGCACGCAATATGCGTCATATGTTGATACAGATCAAGTTTTTTCGTTACAGAGTAACCACTTAAATATTAAGGATAATAACAATTGAGTATTTTCCGTTACATCTCCGGAGAAGGCCTGTGGCTTTTTGGGATAACATGCATTTTAAATGCACTTATTGATAAATATGCACGCGCCCAACGCGCTCTAATAGGGGAAACATAAGAGGGAGAAAACATGCTACGCATTCCGCAAAGTTGTATTCACACCCGTTCCACCCCGTTCTGGAACAAAGATACCGCCCCGGCAGGCATTTTTCAGCGCCATCTTGATACAGGCACGCGGCCGGGCGTCTACCCTCGACTTTCCGTGATGCGGGGGACGGTACGTTACTTAGGCTATGCGGATGAATTTACGCCCGAACCTGACAGCGAGCTGATTATCGAAGCCGGTCATTTTGGCGTGTTTCCCCCCGAGCGGTGGCACCATATTGAAGTAATGAGCGATGATACTTTGTTCAATATCGACTTCTTTGTCGAACCTGAAGTGCTGAGATCTTTGTGAGTCTCAGACGCTAAGAAGGAAATCATTATGCTTCGTATTCCTGAGAATTTTGTTCACACCCGTTCTACCCCGTTCTGGACTAAAGACACGGCGCCGAAAGCCCTCTTCACCCACCACAACACCAAAGCAGGCGTTTATGGCCGCCTGTCGGTGATGCAGGGCGCGGTGCGCTACTTCGGCTTTGCCGATGGCGATGCCACCGAACCGGATCTGGAGCTGGTTATCGAAGCGGGGACGTTTGGCATCTCCCCGCCGCAGAAATGGCACCGCATTGAGCTGCTGACCGACGATACTTATTTCAATATCGACTTCTTCGCCGATCCGGCGGTCACGCTACAGGGTGCGGGCATAGGAAAAGTGGTTAATACACATAAGGAGTAACGTCATGGGCAAAGCAACCTACACCGTCACGGTCACCAACAACAGCAACGGTGTGTCGGTAGACTATGAAACGCAGGCCCCAATGGAGCTGTTAATTCCCGACGTCGCCGCAGACGTGGTGAAAGATCTGGTGAATACCGTGCGCGCGTACGACACGGAAAATGAGCACGAGGTATGCGGGTGGTAACGCGTCTGGCCGGGCGCGATGCCCGGCCTGCGTTGCAAATCAGTGTTTCACCATGACATGCCGCACTACCGTGTAATCCTCCAGGCCGTACACGGACATATCCTTTCCGTAGCCTGACAGCTTCATCCCGCCGTGCGGCATTTCGCTCACCAGCATAAAGTGGGTGTTTACCCAGGTGCAGCCGTACTGTAACCGGGCGCTCAGACGATGGGCGCGGCCCACATCTTTTGTCCACACGGAGGATGCCAGGCCGTACCGGGAGTCGTTCGCCCACGACAGCACCTGCGCTTCGTCCTCAAATTCGGTCACGCTCACCACCGGGCCAAAAACTTCACGCTGCACGATGGCATCTTCCTGCTTCGCGCCGGCCAGCAGGGTCGGCTGGAAGTAGTAACCCTCGCCCTCTCGCTGGCTGCCTCCGGTCACTACGCGGATATGGCTCAGCGCTTTGGCTTCGTCCACCGCCTTGCGGACGCGCGACAAATGCGCGGCGGAACTCAGCGGCCCGAGCTCGGTAGATTCGTCGTCAGGCGCGCCCATTTTCAGGCTGGCAACGGCGGCGCCCAGTTTTTCCACCAGCGCGGGATAGATCCCTTTTTGCGCATAGATACGACAGGCGGCGGTGCAGTCCTGCCCGGCGTTGTAGAAGCCAAAGGTGCGCACGCCCTCCACGACCGCATCGAGATCCGCATCGTCAAACACAATCACCGGCGCTTTACCGCCCAGCTCCATGTGGGTGCGCTTAATGGACGACGCGGTGTGCCCGATAATGTGCTCCCCGGTGGCAATGGAGCCGGTCAGCGACACCATGCGCACCTTTTCATGCCCGGTCAGCGGATCGCCAACGGTTTTCCCGCGCCCGAACAGCACGTTCAGCACGCCTGCCGGGAAGATATCTTTTGCCACGTCGGCCAGCTTCAGGGCCGTCAGCGGGGTGATTTCCGAAGGCTTAATCACCACGCAGTTCCCTGCCGCCAGCGCCGGGGCCAGCTTCCACGCCGCCATCATCAGCGGATAGTTCCAGGGGGCGATAGAGGCGACCACGCCCACCGGATCGCGGCGGATCATCGACGTATGGCCCTCCAGATATTCCCCCGCTGCCAGACCGTTCAGGCAGCGCGCCGCCCCGGCAAAGAAGCGGAACACGTCCACCACCGCCGGGATCTCATCGCCCGCCACGCAGTGCAGCGGTTTGCCGCAGTTCAGCGACTCCAGCTTCGCAAAAGCGTCAGCATGTTCTTCGATGGCGTCAGCGAGTTTCAGTAAACACTCGGAACGGGTTTTCGGCGTGGCGCGCCCCCATTCCTCAAACGCGCGATCCGCTGCCTGCACGGCGGCGTCAACCTGCGCGGCAGAGGCCTCAGCGATGTCGAGCAGCACCTCTCCGGTGGCGGGGTTATAGACCGGCTGCGTTTCACCTTCGCCCGTCACCAATTCACCATTAATCAGCAGTTGAGTTTGCATAGCATTGTCCTGTTGAAATCGAAGTTATTTCCCGCTTCCGGCAATGCCTTCGCCGTCGCGGGTTAGCCACCAGGCTCCCAGAATGGGGATGGTTGTGACCAGCATCACCAGCAGCGCAACCACGTTGGTGACCGGCACGTCGCGCGGACGGCCAAGCTGGTTTAACAACCACAGCGGTAGCGTGCGCTCGTGCCCCGCCGTAAAGGTCGTGACGATGATTTCGTCAAACGACAGCGCAAACGCCAGCATCCCCCCGGCCAGCAGCGCCGAGCCCAGATTGGGCAGCACCACGTAGCGGAAGGTTTGCCAGCCGTCGGCGCCCAGATCCATCGACGCTTCCACCAGGCTCCAGGAGGTGCGCCGGAACCGGGCAATCACGTTGTTAAAGACCACCACCACGCAGAAGGTGGCATGACCTACCACAATGGTGAAAAATCCCGGCTCAAGATTAATAGCCTTAAACGCCGTCAGCAGCGCCAGACCGGTGATAATTCCCGGCAGGGCAATCGGCAACAGCAGCAATAGCGAGATGGCGTTTTTGCCAAAAAATGAGCTTCGCCACAGCGCCGCCGCGGCCAGCGTGCCGAGTACCAGCGCGATAGCGGTCGAGAGCGCGGCGATTTTAAGTGACAACGTCACGGATTCGAGAATATCCGAGCGCCCTGCCGCCACGCTAAACCACTTCAGCGTCAGCCCCTGCGGGGGAAAGCTGAATGCAGCATCTTCGGTATTGAAGGCGTAGATGGCGATGATCAGCAGCGGAAAATGCAGGAATATCACCCCGCCCCAGGCGGCGATTTTCAGGAACAAAGGCGCGCGCTCAGAGTGCATCGAAAGCTCCCAGACGCTTCACGAACGCCAGATAGAGAGAGATAAGCACAATCGGAACCAGCGTGAACGCGGCGGCCATCGGCATGTTGCCAATGGCCCCCTGCTGGGAATAGACCATGTTGCCGATAAAATAGCCCGGCGGCCCCACCAGCTGCGGCACGATAAAATCCCCCAGCGTCAGCGAGAAGGTGAAAATCGACCCCGCCGCGATGCCGGGGATCGCCAGCGGCAGCACCACGTAGCGGAAGGTCTGGCGCGGACGCGCGCCCAGATCGGCAGAAGCCTGCAACACAGAGGCAGGAAGCCGTTCGAGCGCCGCCTGCACGGGCAGGATCATAAACGGCAGCCAGATATAGACGAACACCAGGAACCGCCCCAGCCCGGAGGTCGACAGCGTGTTGCCGCCCACGGCGGGCACCGTCAGGATCGCGGTTAAAATTGGCTCCAGCCCCATGTGATTTAAAAACCACTGGGCGACGCCGTCCTTCGCCAGCAGCAGCGTCCACGCGTAGGCCTTAACGATGTAGCTCGCCCACATCGGCAGCATCACCGCGATATAGAAAAAGGCCTTCCACTTGCCGCTGGTGTAGCGCGCCATATACCAGGCCATCGGGAACGCCAGCACGGCGCTGGCTATCGTAACGGCAATCGCCATCACCAGCGTGCGCAGGATGATGTCGTAATTCGCCGGATTAAACAGCGCCAGGATGTTCGCAAAGGTCAGATCCGGCGTGACCGACATCGTGAAGTCGTCGAAGGTGTAAAACCCCTGCCAGAGCAGCGTCAGCAGCGATCCCAGATAGACAATGCCGAACCACATCAGCGGCGCCAGCAGAAGCAGGAACAGCCCCAGCGACGGTTTGCGCCAGAACAGTGCGGTAATACGGCTGACTCTGCCGTGGTGCGAGGGCGTCGGGGAAACGCTCATGTCCATTTCACCTCTCCTCATGCAGGCGCACCATCGCCTCGCGCGACCAGGAGGCCAGCACCTGCTGCCCCGGCTCCACGCCTGCGGGTACGGATGCCCCGCTGAGATTGGCCTGGCTCACCAGCAGCTTTGCGCCGTCCGCCAGCCGCAGTTCAAAGCGCGTGGCCGCCCCCTGATACTGGATCGCCTGCACCACGCCCTGGACCTGAACGTCCCCGCCCTCATTCAGGCGAATATGTTCCGGGCGGAGCGAATACGTGCCCTCAAGGCCGCACACCCGCCGGGCAATACTGGCATCAAAGACGTTAGAGGTGCCGACGAAGCTCGCCACAAACGGCGTGCGCGGGCGCATATAGAGCTCGCGCGGGGTATCGACCTGCTCAATGCGCCCGTTATTGAATACCGCGACCCGGTCAGACATCGACAGCGCCTCGCCCTGATCGTGGGTGACGAAAATAAAGGTGATCCCCAGCTCCTGCTGGAGCTTTTTCAGCTCGAACTGCATCTGCTCGCGCAGCTTGAGATCGAGCGCGCCGAGGGGTTCATCCAGCAGTAAGACGCGCGGCTCGTTGACCAGCGCACGGGCAATCGCCACGCGCTGGCGCTGTCCGCCGGAAAGCTGCGAGGGCTTGCGCGCCACGGCAAAGCCCAGGCCGACTTTATCCAGCGCTTCTCGCGCCCGCGCGTGACGTTTTTTCTTGTCGATGCCTTTCACCATCAGCCCGTAGGCGACGTTATCGAGGATCGACATATGCGGGAACAGCGCGTAATCCTGGAACACGGTGTTCACGTCGCGCTCCCAGGGCGGCAGTTCGCTGGCCTCTTTGCCGAAGATTTTGATCGCGCCGCCGCTCAGCTGCTCAAACCCGGCGATCAGGCGCAGGCAGGTGGTTTTGCCGGAGCCCGAAGGCCCCAGCATGGAGAAAAACTCCCCGTCACGAATGCCAATGGTGACCCCATCCACCGCCCGCACGTCGCCGTACAGACGTGAAACGTCACTGAACTCTACTGCGTAGGTCATGTTCTGCTCCCGGGCGATTAACGCCCGCCCATGATGGCGATGTAATCCTGCGTCCAGCGGCTGTACGGAACAAATTTGCCGCCCTCTGCAATAGGTGTTTTCCAGAACATGATTTTGTCGAAATAGGTGTAGCCGTTGGTTTCACAGCCCTTATCGCCCAGCAGCGTGCTGGCCTTACAGCCTTCGGCTACCACCGGCAGCGAGCCAAACCAGGCCGCCAGATCGCCCTGCACTTTTGGCGTGAGCGACCAATTCATCCACTTGTAGGCGCACATCGGGTGTTTGGCCTCGGCGTGCAGCATGGTGGTGTCGGCCCACCCGGTCACGCCCTCTTTCGGGAACACCGTCGCAATCGGCTGATTTTCCGCCTTCAGGGCGTTCGCCTGATACGGCCACGCGCTGGAGGCCACCACGCCCTCGTTTTTGAAGTCGCTCATCTGAACGGTGGTGTCATGCCAGTAGCGGTGGATCAGGGCATGCTGATCGCGCAGCACTTTTAGCACCGCCGCGTACTGTGTTTCGGTGAGCTGGTACGGGTCGGTAATGCCCAGCGCTGGCTGCGTGGCCTTCACAAACAGCGCCGCGTCGGCGATGTAGATCGGGCCGTCATAGGCCTGCACGCGGCCCTGGTTGGTTTTGCCGTCCGGCAGATCTTGCTTAACGAAGATAACCTTCCAGCTGTCCGGCGGCGTCGGGAAGGTTTTGGTGTTGTACATCAGCAGGTTCGGCCCCCACTGATAGGGCGTGCCGTAGACTTTTCCGCCGACGTTAAACCACTCGCCCTTCACAAGCCGCGAATCAAGGGTTTTCCAGTTTGGGATCAGATCGGGGTTAATGGCCTGGACGCGTTTGCCCATAATCAACCGCAGCGACGCGTCGCCGGAGGCGGTGACCAGGTCATAGCCGCCCTTTGCCATCAGGCTGACCATTTCATCGGAGGTGGCGGCGGTTTTGACGTTGACCGCGCACCCGGTCTCTTTTTCAAACTGCGTGACCCAGTCGTAATTTTTATCGGTCTGGCCGCGTTCGATGTATCCCGGCCAGGCAATAATATCCAGCCGACCTTCCCCGTCACCGATGGCTTTAGGCGGTTCGGCGGCTTGCGCGGTCATGACGGTCATGCCGAGCGCGCACAGGCTGCTGCGGGCAAATTTTTTGCTCATTCGATTTACTCCTGTCGCAATGAAATTTAGCGGCAGCCGTGCCGTAAAAATATCTCCTTAATTAAACGTAGACCGCGCCAATGCGCCGCACCCTGCGGCTTACGGAAATTTCATCAAGGTGTGACCGGGGGCGCATTCCCCGTTAACTGGATTATAGACAAGGGGTTAGCGATGCGAGGCGGTATGCAGATTTCCTATGACGCAATAAAAAAGCACCGCCTGATTTGGACGGTGCTTTTTTAAATTTTTTATGCGGGCAAACACGCGCGGAAATAATTATTCCATCATCGAGCTAATTAACTGGCCCAACTGTTTCACCGCCTGCTCTTCCCGTTCGCCCCACGCCCAGGAGGTATTAAAACGGAAGAACGGCGTCCAGGCATCGGAGGTCGAAAACATTTTGCCCGGCGCGATGCTGATATGGTGGGTTAAGGCCTTCTCGCTCAGCAGCCCGGCGTCCAGCGGTGCCGGAAGCTCCAGCCACAGGAAATAGCCGCTGTCGTTATGATGAATTTTCACCCCCGCCGGCATATGGCGTAACAGCGACTGCCACGCCTGCTGTTTGCGCTCCGCCAGGGTACGGCGCAGGCGGCGAAGATGGGCGTCGTAACGCTTGGTCGCCAGATAATCCACCAGCGCCAGCTGCATCGGCGAGCTGGTCGACAGCGTACTCATCAGCTGCAACTGCTGAATGCGCCGGGCGTGTTTACCGGCCGCGACCCAGCCGATGCGAAACCCCGCCACCAGGCACTTGGAGAACGACGAGCAGTGCAGCGTCATCTCCTGCGTGTCCCAGGCTTTCGCCGGAAGCGGCTTTTCGCGACCAAAATAGAGTTCGCTGTAGACATCGTCTTCAATCAGCGTGACGTTATGTCTGGTGAGCAGCGCGACCAGATGCGCTTTTTTCTCGGCGCTGAGGGTGAATCCAAGCGGGTTCTGGCTGTTGGTCATCAGCCAGCAGGCCTTCACCGGATACTCGTTCAGCGCCTGTTCGAGCGCGGTTAAATCAATGCCCTCGCGCACGTCGGTTGCGATGGACAGCGCTTTTAGCTTCAGGCGTTCAAGCGCCTGGAGCGCACCGTAAAAACAGGGATTTTCAACGATAACCCAGTCACCCGGCTCGGTCACCGCCTGCAGGCTGAGGTTGAGCGCCTCAAGCGCGCCTGCGGTGATCACGATTTCGTCCGGGGAGATGTTCATTCCCTGCTGGGCGTAACGGCGGGCGATGGCCTGACGCAGATCGACGTTTCCCGGCGGCAGGTTTTCAATCACGCTCATGGCGGTGGCCGTTTTGCTGACGTTCGCCAGAGAGCGGTTCAGCTGCTGGAGCGGGAAAAGTCGGGGATCGGGAAAGGCAGACGCAAAGGGAACGACAGAGGGATCGCGGCTGGCCTGCAACACGTCGAAGATGTAGGTGTTGATATCCACCACCTCATCGAGGGTCACCTGGGCTGGCGGCGAAGGTTGCTGTAGCGTCGGGCGCGGGGCAACGTAGTAGCCCGACTGCGGTCTTGCAACGATCCTTCCCTGGCTTTCCAGCATCTGATAGGCATGACCGACGGTCATAAAACTCATCCCGCTGCGGGCGACCTGCTCACGCAGTGACGGCAGCTTATCCCCTGGCAGCCATGCGCCAAGCTCGATTTGCGAGATAATTTGTTGCGCCAGACGCTGGTATTTTTTCATCAGATTCTCCTTATGGCCGATAGTGTATATCAGCAGGAGAAAAAGAGAATATTTAGCTAACTGTTATGGTAAACGGATAATTACTTACGGAACTCGGACATCACGCTCTGCGAAAAACGGGCAGCGGCTAAGTGATCGAGCGTTACCATTGGGGATTTGCAGAAAATGCATTTCGCGCCATGTGGATTTTTTTCAGACACATCAAAAACTGACGTGCGGTACTGCGAGCCATGACAGCAAGGGCAGCGGAAGTGAATGTAAGAAGTCATATGAATCTCCTGAAACGTAAATACGTAAATTGCTAATGGGCCTTAAGGCGATAGTGGTATGAATCAAAACTAATCGGAGTGTAGAGAAAGACCCAAGAGAGGCTGCGGAGAGGCACAACGTGATGAGAACTGCTTTATAAAACTACGTCAGATATTTATTTGAAATCAAAACCAGAAGGCCATTAACGCATGGCGCTGACGGTAAAGCAAGCAGTTTAATGAATAAAATGCATAAGAATAATCTTTTTATAATGTGACGAATTATGTGCTAGCGGAAATTGCGCGACTATATCAGCCTGCAAAAGCCAGCCGGTTTTACAAACTGTTATACATAAATTTCGTTTTTCTGCCTCTGATACTCGGCTTTGCCTCCCCATACCATAACAGCACACCGTTTGACATTGAGGCTGTGCATGTTTGGTTTAGATGCGTTTCACCTTGCACGGATACAGTTTGCGTTCACCGTATCCTTTCACATTATCTTCCCGGCGATCACCATCGGCCTGGCGAGCTACCTCGCCGTGCTCGAAGGGCTGTGGCTGAAAACAAAAAATCCGGTCTGGCGCTCGCTGTACCATTTCTGGTCGAAAATCTTCGCCGTTAACTTCGGCATGGGCGTGGTCTCCGGGCTGGTGATGGCGTACCAGTTTGGGACCAACTGGAGCGGTTTTTCCCAGTTCGCCGGGAGCATTACCGGCCCGCTTTTGACCTATGAAGTGCTGACCGCCTTCTTCCTTGAGGCCGGTTTCCTCGGGGTGATGCTGTTCGGCTGGAACAAGGTCGGGCCGGGGCTGCACTTCTTTTCCACCTGCATGGTGGCGCTGGGGACCATTATTTCCACCTTCTGGATCCTCGCCTCGAACAGCTGGATGCAAACCCCGCAGGGCTTTGAGATCGTTAACGGACAGGTGGTGCCGGTTGACTGGTTCGCGGTGGTGTTTAACCCCTCCTTCCCGTATCGCCTGCTGCACATGTCCATCGCGGCGTTTCTGAGCAGCGCCCTGTTCGTCGGCGCCTCTGCCGCCTGGCATCTGCTGCGCGGCAACAACACGCCTGCGATCCGCGCCATGTTCTCGATGGCCCTGTGGATGACTCTGATTGTCGCCCCCATTCAGGCACTGGTCGGGGATATGCACGGTCTGAATACCCTGAAACACCAGCCTGCGAAAATCGCCGCCATCGAAGGACACTGGGAAAACCCGCCCGGCGAGCCGACGCCGCTGCTGCTGTTTGGCTGGCCGGATATGGAGCAGGAGCGCACGCGCTACGGGCTTGAGATCCCCGCGCTCGGCAGCCTGATCCTCACCCACAGCCTGGACAAACAGGTTCCGGCCCTGAAGGAGTTTGCGAAAGAAGATCGCCCGAACTCCACCATCGTGTTCTGGTCGTTCCGCATTATGGCCGGGCTGGGCATGCTGATGCTGCTGCTGGGCGTGGCGGCGGTCTGGCTGCGCTACAGAAAACGGGTCTACACCTCGCGCCCTTTCCTGTGGTTTGCCCTGCTGATGGGGCCGTCCGGCCTGATTGCCATTCTTGCAGGCTGGGTAACTACCGAAGTGGGCCGCCAGCCGTGGGTGGTCTACGGATTACAGCGCACCAAAGATGCGGTATCGGCGCACGGCGATCTGCATATGAGCATCAGCCTGCTGGCCTTCTTCGTGGTCTATACCTCGGTGTTTGGCGTGGGCTACAGCTATATGGTCCGGCTGATTAAAAAAGGCCCGCAGCCGCACGAAACCTTTGCCACCGAGTCCGATGGCCGCCCCGCTCGCCCGCTGTCTGCCGTCACCACTGATTTAGAGGAGAAACCGTAATGGGTCTCGATCTTTCCATTATCTGGTTCGTGATTATCGTTTTTGCCACCCTTATGTATATCGTGATGGACGGGTTCGATCTGGGCATCGGCATTCTGTTTCCGGCGGTACGCGACGCCGACGACCGGGACGTGATGGTGAACAGCGTCGCCCCCGTCTGGGACGGGAACGAAACCTGGCTGGTGCTCGGCGGGGCGGCGCTGTTCGGCGCCTTTCCGCTGGCCTACGCGGTAATTATTGATGCGCTCACCATCCCGCTGACGTTAATGCTGATCGGACTTATCTTTCGTGGCGTCGCCTTTGAATTCCGCTTTAAGGCGACCCCGGCGCACCGCCCTTTCTGGGACAAAGCCTTTATCGGCGGTTCGATTCTGGCGACCTTCACTCAGGGCGTAACGGTAGGCGCGGTGCTCAACGGGTTTTCCGTGACCGGGCGCGCCTACAGCGGCGGCCCGTTCGACTGGCTGACGCCGTTTAGCCTGTTCTGCGGCGCGGGGCTGGTGGTGGCCTATGCCCTGCTCGGGGCAACCTGGCTGGTGATGAAAAGTGAGAACGCGCTCCAGCAGCGGATGCGTCAGGTGTCTAAACGCCTGCTCGTCGCGCTGCTGGCGATTATCGCGGCAATCAGCGCCTGGACGCCGCTGGCCCATTCCGCTATCGCCGAGCGCTGGTTTACGCTGCCCAATCTGTTCTTCCTGCTGCCCGTCCCGGTACTGGTCGTAGTGTTGAGCCTGTTGCAGTGGCGCAGCCTTAACAACCCGGACAGCCATAACCTGCCGTTTGTGTTAACGCTGGGGCTGATCTTCCTCGGCTTTAGCGGGCTTGGGATCAGCATCTGGCCGCACATCATTCCGCCGTCCATTACCCTGTGGCAGGCCGCTGCGCCTGCGCAGAGTCAGGGCTTTATGCTGGTGGGGGCGCTGGCGATCGTTCCCGTCATTTTGGTCTATACCTTCTGGAGCTATTACGTCTTTCGCGGAAAAGTTCAGCATGGGGAGGGTTATCACTGATGCAACAACCTGTCTGGAAACGTCTGATGTGGCTGGCGGTCATCTGGGGCGGCAGCGTCCTGGCCCTGGCAGGAGTGAGTATGTTCTTTCGCCTGCTGATGGCGGCGGCCGGCTTTAAATCCCACTGACCCCTCAACCGGGCTGCCCTTGCGCAGTCCGGTCTTCTCGCACTTTCAGATAAACCCCATTAACGCACGGCGGCGTATCGTTACACTGTAATTGATACATAGTATTGATAGTTTGAGAATAAATATGAAAAAGCTCGTTGCGTTGAGTCTCTTCAGCCTGGCGTTGTCCGGCTGCGTTAATCTTGGTAAAGCGTCTGTACAGCCGGACCAGCTTCAGAATCATCGTTTTGTTCTGGAGAATGTGGACGGTAAAGCCGTGAAATCCACCGCCGCGCGGCCTGAAATCCGCTTTAGCGCGCAAAAGGATATTAGCCTGACCAATAACATTACCGTGTCAGGCATGATGTGTAACGGCTTCAACGGACAGGGGAGATTGTCCGAAGGCGAGCTGAAGGTCAAAACGCTGGCGATGACCCGCAAGCTGTGTACCGATCCGCAGCTTAACGAGCTGGACCAGGCAATCGGCGCGATGCTGAGCCAGGGCGCACAGGTTGATCTCACGGAAGACCAGCTCACGCTGGCGACGGCGGATAAAACCCTGAGCTTTAAGCGCGCAGACTAATTAATAATTTCCGCACGACCCTACGGCAAGCGACTGTTCGCTACAGCGTTTGCCGTTAGGCAAGGCGCACATGCCAATTGCAGAGCCATCAAGCTGGCGGGCAACGGAAAGAGAACCGCCAATCATGGCGCAGTTGGCCTGTCCTGAGCTGGACATTGCCGCTCGCATTCCCGGCGAAACGTGTGCCGCGGTGGCCTGCTGCACAGGTTCATTACTGCATGCCGATAACAGAAGCGCGGCACATCCTACCCATAACGCTGAACGCATAATCTTTTCCCCATAAGTGTTACGAAACCTATGCATAATAGGCATAGCGTGGCGATGCGTCGAGACTCCCGATGCGTATTTATGCACTCCGGAAACAAATCCTCACCATTTTTTTGCCAGAACATTGATCTACTCATAGGTATGGCGAATACCCAGGACACAAAAGCGAAAATCGTAAAATCCGTCCTTTGCTAAAATAAGGGAATAATTATCAGGGCCCGTCGCGGTTTCACGGGTCCCCTTTTTTGCGCAATGTAAGGGTGTCGTCTTATGCAAACTATTGACGGTAATGGTGCGGTCGCGTCCGTCGCGTTTCGAACCAGCGAAGTTATCGCCATCTACCCAATTACGCCGAGTTCCACGATGGCAGAACAGGCGGATGCCTGGGCAGGCAACGGCTTAAAAAACGTCTGGGGCGATGTGCCCCGCGTGGTTGAAATGCAGTCCGAAGCCGGGGCGATTGCCGCCGTGCACGGCGCGCTGCAAACCGGTGCCCTCTCCACGTCGTTTACCTCTTCTCAGGGATTGTTGTTAATGATCCCGACGCTCTACAAGCTGGCAGGACAACTTACCCCCTTCGTATTGCACGTTGCGGCGCGTACCGTCGCCACGCACGCGCTCTCTATTTTTGGCGATCACTCCGACGTGATGGCCGTGCGCCAGACCGGGTGCGCCATGCTCTGCGCCAGCAGCGTGCAGGAAGCGCAGGACTTCGCGCTGATTTCGCATATCGCCACCCTCAAAAGTCGCGTGCCGTTTATTCATTTCTTTGATGGATTCCGCACCTCGCACGAAATCAATAAAATCGTGCCGCTGGCGGATGACACCATCAAAAACATGCTGCCGCAGGCGGATATTGATGCCCACCGCGCACGCGCGCTGAACCCGGAGCACCCGGTGATCCGCGGCACCTCCGCCAACCCGGACACCTACTTCCAGTCCCGCGAGGCCACCAACCCGTGGTACAACGCGGTGTACGACCACGTTGAGCAGGCGATGAACGACTTCGCCAGCGCGACCGGACGTGAATACAAACCGTTCGAATACTACGGCCACCCGCAGGCGGAGCGCGTCATCGTGCTGATGGGCTCGGCGATTGGCACCTGTGAAGAGGTGGTTGACGAGCTGCTGACCCGCGGCGAGAAAGTAGGCGTGCTGAAAGTGCGCCTCTATCGCCCGTTCTCGGCAAAACATCTGCTGTCTGCCCTGCCGGAAAGCGCGCGCACGGTGGCGGTGCTCGATCGCACCAAAGAGCCGGGCGCCCACGCCGAGCCGCTCTATCTGGACGTGATGACCGCCCTTGCAGAAGCCTTCAATAACGGTGAGCGCGAAACCTTACCGCGCGTGATTGGCGGGCGTTACGGCCTGTCATCGAAAGAGTTCGGCCCGGACTGCGTGCTCGCCGTCTTTAACGAGCTGAGCGCCGCGAAGCCAAAACCGCGCTTTACGGTGGGGATTTACGACGACGTCACCAACCTGTCGCTGGCGCTGCCGGAAAACAGCCTGCCGTCCGGCGCTAAGCTCGAAGCGCTGTTTTATGGCCTGGGCAGCGACGGCAGCGTGTCGGCCACCAAAAACAACATCAAGATCATCGGTAACTCTACGCCGTGGTACGCGCAGGGCTATTTCGTTTATGACTCCAAAAAGGCGGGCGGTCTGACCGTTTCACACCTGCGCGTAAGCGAGCACCCTATTCGCTCGGCGTACCTGATATCACAGGCTGATTTCGTCGGCTGTCACCAGCTGCAATTTATCGACAAATACCAGATGGCCGAGCGCCTGAAGCCCGGCGGTATTTTCCTGCTCAACACGCCATACAGCGCGGATGAGGTCTGGGGCCGCCTGCCGCAGGAAGTGCAGGCGGTGCTGAATCAGAAAAAAGCGCGATTTTACGTGGTGAACGCCGCGAAAATCGCCCGTGAATGTGGCCTGGCGGCGCGTATCAACACCGTTATGCAGATGGCCTTCTTCCACCTGACCAACATCCTGCCGGGCGACAGCGCGCTGATGGAGTTGCAGGGGGCGATTGCCAAAAGCTACAGCAGCAAAGGCCAGGAGCTGGTCGAGCGCAACTGGCAGGCGCTGGCGCTGGCCCGCGAGTCGCTGGCGGAAGTGCCGTTGCAGCCGGTGAACGCCGCCAGCCCGAACCGTCCGCCGGTGGTGTCTGATGAAGCGCCAGATTTTGTGAAAACCGTGACCGCCGCGATGCTGGCCGGTCTGGGGGATGCGCTGCCCGTGTCGGCGCTGCCGCCGGACGGCACCTGGCCGATGGGCACCACGCGCTGGGAAAAACGCAACATTGCCGAAGAGATCCCTATCTGGAAAGAGGAGCTGTGTACCCAGTGTAACCACTGCGTCGCCGCCTGCCCGCACTCGGCGATCCGCGCCAAAGTGGTGTCGCCAGAGGAAATGGAAAGCGCCCCGGCCAGCCTGCACTCGCTGGACGTCAAATCCCGCGATATGCGCGGCCAGAAGTATGTGCTTCAGGTGGCCCCGGAAGACTGCACCGGCTGTAACCTGTGCGTAGAGGTCTGCCCGGCGAAGGACCGTCAAAATCCGGAAATCAAAGCGATCAATATGATGTCGCGCCTGGAGCACGTCGAAGAAGAGAAGGTGAATTATGACTTCTTCCTCGACCTGCCGGAAATCGACCGCAGCAAGCTGGAACGTATCGACATTCGCACCTCCCAGCTTATCACCCCGCTGTTTGAGTACTCGGGTGCCTGCTCCGGCTGCGGCGAAACGCCTTACATCAAGCTGCTGACCCAGCTGTACGGCGACCGGATGCTGATTGCCAACGCCACCGGCTGTTCGTCTATTTACGGCGGTAATCTGCCGTCAACGCCGTACACCACGGACGCTAACGGTCGCGGCCCGGCGTGGGCGAACTCCCTGTTCGAAGATAACGCCGAGTTTGGTCTGGGCTTCCGCTTAACCGTCGATCAGCACCGCGCCCGCGTGATGCGTCTGCTCGACCAGTTTGCCGATAAGATCCCGGCGGATCTGAACGAGGCGCTGCACGGCGACGCGACGCCAGAAGTGCGTCGTGAGCAGGTTGCCGCCTTGCGCGCTGCCCTTCAGGGCGTTGAGGGTGCAGACGAACTGCTGACGGACGCCGATGCGCTGGTGGAGAAATCCATCTGGCTGATTGGCGGCGACGGCTGGGCCTACGACATCGGCTTCGGCGGGCTGGATCACGTCCTGAGCCTGACCGAAAACGTCAATATTCTGGTGCTGGATACGCAGTGCTATTCCAACACCGGCGGGCAGGCGTCAAAAGCCACGCCGCTCGGTGCGGTAACGAAATTTGGCGAACACGGGAAGCGCAAGGCGCGTAAAGATCTCGGCGTGAGCATGATGATGTACGGGCATGTCTACGTGGCGCAGATTTCCCTGGGCGCACAGCTGAACCAGACGGTGAAGGCGATTCAGGAGGCGGAAGCCTACCCTGGCCCGTCGCTCATCATCGCCTACAGCCCTTGCGAAGAGCACGGTTACGATCTGGCGCTGAGCCACGATCAGATGCGCCAGCTCACCGCGACCGGGTTCTGGCCGCTGTATCGCTTCGATCCGCGTCGCGCGGATGAAGGCAAGCTGCCGCTGGCGCTGGATTCCCGCCCACCGTCAGACGCCCTTGCCGAGACCCTATTGCAGGAGCAGCGCTTCCGTCGTCTTAACGCTCAGCAGCCAGAAGTGGCAGAGCAGCTGTGGAAAGACGCCGCCGCCGATCTGCAAAAGCGGTACGATTTCCTGGCGCAGATGGCGGGTAAAGCCGAAAAATCTGCCAGCGAATAATCACCCTGCCCGGCCTGTCCGGGCATTTTTTTGCCAAAAAAAAAGCCCGATGACTCAGCACCGGGCTTATCCAGTTTATTAACGAATGACTATTTAAATGAATAAAAGAGATTCGTGGAAATAATGGATAAAAATCTTAAAGGCATATAACAGCGGACAGCCTACCCGGTTTGACACGCCATTAATAATTTTTATTTCGTATGATTTAATTAAACTCATTCATGCGAGTTATCAGCATTTCTTTCGTATTACTCTGTTTAGATTTTACTTAAACAGTAACAATTATATTTTATTCATACCTCTATTGAGTGATCTAGTATGCGACATCTTTCCTCCCTGGAAAGTTCAATCAGTAATTAAATAAAAACAACTGCAAAGGAATTTTACAATGCAAAGAAAAGTACTGGCCCTGATGATTCCAGCCCTGTTGGTCGCTGGCGCAGCAAATGCAGCTGAAATTTATAATAAAGATGGCAACAAATTAGATCTGTACGGAAAAGTAGATGGTCTGCACTACTTCTCTGATAATAAAGGTGCTGATGGCGATCAGACCTACATGCGTTTGGGCTTTAAGGGCGAAACCCAGATTAACGACATGATGACCGGCTACGCGCAGTGGGAATACAATATTCAGGCAAACCACACCGAAAGCTCTGACGACTCTGACTCTAACCAGTCCTGGACCCGTTTGGCCTTCGCAGGGCTTAAAGTGGGCGACTACGGTTCATTCGATTACGGTCGTAACTACGGCGTGCTGTACGACGTGGAAGGCTGGACCGATATGCTGCCAGAGTTCGGCGGCGACTCCTACACTCAGGCCGATAACTTCATGACCGGCCGTGCAAACGGCGTGGCGACCTACCGTAACACCGACTTCTACGGTCTGGTGCAGGGTCTGAACTTTGCTCTGCAATATCAGGGCAAAAACGAAACTGCTGGTAACAACCAGGAAGGCACCAATAACGGTCGCGACACTCGCTTTGAGAACGGTGACGGTTTCGGTATTTCGACCACCTATGACTTTGGTATGGGCTTCAGCGCAGGTGCAGCATACACCTCTTCTGACCGTACCAACGATCAGATCAACAAAACCACAGCGGGTGGTGATAAAGCAGATGCCTGGACTGCTGGCCTGAAATACGACGCCAACAATATCTACCTGGCAACCATGTATTCTGAAACCCGCAACATGACCCCATACGGCAATAATGATGCTGCGGTCGCGAACAAAACTCAGAACTTCGAAGTCACCGCGCAATATCAGTTTGATTTCGGCCTGCGTCCTGCCGTTTCTTACCTGCAATCGAAAGGTAAAGACCTGGGCAACGGCGAAGGCGATAAAGATCTGGTTAAATACGCTGACGTAGGCGCAACCTATTATTTCAACAAAAACATGTCCACCTATGTTGATTATAAAATCAACCTGCTGGACGAAGACGATCAGTTCTACAAAAATAACGGCATCGGCACTGACGATATCGTAGCATTAGGTCTGGTTTACCAGTTCTAATTATCTCAGCCCGTGCTCAGGTGCGGGCTTTACTTTTTAATCACTGATACGAATTTGATATTGCGCCCCGTAACGATAATGGTGGATGATGGTTTTCCCCGTTACGCCGTCTGGGAGTATCTATCATGACCCACCATCCAGTGAGATCGTCACGCATCGCGTCAATTGCCTACGACGAGCGCAGCGCTATCCTCGAAATTCGTTTTCACAACCGCACCGCTTTCCAGTATCAACGTGTTCCGGCTCGCATTTTTCGCGATTTCTTAACCGTGGTGTCCAAAGGCCGCTTTTATGACGGCGTCGTTAAAGGTAAGTTTAAAGAGGTAAAAGTATATTGATCCGACATTAACAGCATGAAAAGGACCTTCATTTTGTTCAGTCGAATAACCGTTACAGCTTTAGCCCTTCTCGCGCTCCTGTGGATAGCGCTGATTTTTGATGTGGGCGGTATAGTCGGCCATCTGGGTAGCCTGCTCACCCATCTGGATCGTGATTAAACCCGTTCGTAAAAGCACCCGTCTTTGCTAAAAACCTGCTGGCATTCTCTCCCTGAATTCGTACCATACACGCCAAACTTTCTCATGTTGCGCATGAATTATTGCTACAATCCTGCCATTGCAACCTTCGGGCTGGCGGGATAGACAAACTGCATAAACCCCGAAACGAATTGAGTCCTCATTAAATGCCGCAGAATCAAGAAGTTACCAAAAAAGAACAATACAATCTCAACAAATTACAAAAGCGCCTGCGTCGTAACGTTGGCGAAGCGATTGCCGACTTCAACATGATTGAAGAAGGCGATCGCATTATGGTCTGTCTTTCGGGCGGAAAAGACAGCTACACCATGCTGGAGATCCTGCGCAATCTTCAGCAGAGCGCGCCGGTTAACTTCTCCCTGGTGGCGGTCAACCTCGACCAGAAGCAGCCGGGCTTCCCGGAGCATATCCTGCCGGAGTACCTGGATAAGCTCGGCGTCGAGTATAAAATCGTCGAAGAAAATACCTACGGGATTGTGAAAGAGAAGATCCCGGAAGGGAAAACCACCTGCTCCCTGTGCTCGCGTCTGCGCCGCGGGATTTTGTATCGCACCGCCACCGAGCTGGGCGCGACCAAAATTGCGCTGGGCCATCACCGTGACGACATCCTGCAAACGCTGTTCCTGAACATGTTCTACGGCGGCAAGATGAAAGGGATGCCTCCAAAACTGATGAGCGATGACGGCAAACACATCGTGATTCGCCCTCTCGCCTACTGCCGCGAGAAGGACATTGAGCGCTTCTCCCAGGCGAAAGCGTTCCCCATCATTCCATGCAACCTGTGCGGCTCCCAGCCGAACCTGCAACGTCAGGTTATTGGCGACATGCTGCGCGACTGGGATAAACGCTACCCGGGCCGTATCGAAACCATGTTCAGCGCGATGCAGAACGTGGTGCCGTCACACCTGGCAGACGTTGAGCTGTTTGATTTCAAAGGCATCCACCACGGTTCCGAAGTGGTGAACGGTGGCGATCTGGCGTTCGACCGGGAAGAGATCCCGATGCAGCCTGCGGGCTGGCAGCCGGAAGAAGAGGACGCAACCTTTGATGAACTGCGTCTGAACGTGGTTGAAGTGAAATAACACATCCGCGTCCCGAACCTAGCGTTCGGGACGCCCTGCTCCCGCCGCTTACTTCAGCAGTCTGACGCGACAGGTCTTCCCTTTAATTTTGCCGTTCTGCAACTGTTTCCAGGCCTTATGGGCAACCGACTGGCGAACCGCCACGTAAACGTGCGCCGGATGCACCGCAATCTTGCCGATATCCGCACCGTCCAGACCAATATCCCCCGTCAGCGCACCCAGCACATCGCCCGGACGCATCTTGGCTTTTTTCCCGCCGTCAATGCACAGCGTTGCCATCTCGGCGTCCAGCGGCACAATGCTGACGTTGCCCGGCGCATTCACCCAGTTCAGCTTCACGTTCAGCATTTCAGAGAGAATGTTGGCGCGCTGCGCCTCTTCCGGCGCGCAGAAGCTGATCGCCAGACCGCTGTTCCCGGCGCGGGCAGTACGCCCGATGCGGTGAACGTGAACCTCCGGATCCCACGCCAGCTCAAAGTTGACGACAAGCTCCAGGGATTTGATGTCGAGACCGCGCGCGGCAACGTCCGTCGCCACCAGGACGCGCGCGCTGCCGTTCGCAAAACGCACCAGCGTCTGGTCACGGTCGCGCTGCTCAAGATCCCCGTGCAGCGACAGGGCGCTCTGCCCGGCCGCGTTCAGGGCGTCGCACACCGCCTGACAATCTTTTTTGGTATTGCAGAACACCACGCAGGAGGCCGGCTGGTGCTGGCTCAGCAGCTTTTGCAGCAGCGTGATTTTGCCGTTCTGCGAGGTTTCGAAGAACTGCTGTTCGATGGCCGGCAGCGCGTCGACGGTATCGATCTCAATGGTGAGCGGATTTTGCTGGACGCGACCGCTGATGGCGGCAATGGCTTCGGGCCAGGTGGCAGAGAACAGCAGCGTCTGGCGATCGGCAGGTGCAAAACGAATCACCTCGTCGATGGCATCGCTAAAGCCCATGTCGAGCATACGATCCGCTTCATCCATCACCAGCGTTTGCAGCGCATCGAGAGACACGGTGCCTTTTTGCAGGTGATCGAGCAATCGGCCCGGCGTGGCCACAATGATATGCGGCGCGTGTTGCAGCGAGTCGCGCTGCGCGCCAAACGGCTGGCCGCCGCACAGGGTCAGAATTTTGGTGTTTGGCAGAAAACGCGCCAGCCGGCGCAGCTCGCCCGCCACCTGATCCGCCAGTTCGCGGGTCGGACACAGTACCAGAGACTGGGTCTGGAACAGGCCAGCATCAATGCGTTGCAGCAGGCCCAGACCGAATGCGGCCGTTTTACCACTGCCCGTTTTAGCCTGCACGCGAACGTCACGTCCTTCGAGGATGGCAGGCAGCGCGGCAGCTTGCACAGGGGTCATAGTGAGGTAACCCAGCTCGTTGAGGTTATCGAGCTGGGCGGCAGGCAAAACGTTCAGTGTAGAAAAAGCGGTCACAATGTTATCTCGTGGTCAAAAGGCTTACGGTCAGCAGGCGCGTATCCTCGCAGATCTGAGAGTTCGATGCGACAATTTAATCGGTTCTTCATCAGGCGGCGGATCGGGCATGGGCTGCGGACGCGGGATGGGATCGGGGATTGGCGTGGGATCGGTCGGTACCGGATCCGACAGCCGAATATCTGACGATGTGAATGTAAGCAGCATGTTCATCTTCCCTCCAGATTTGGGTCAGTCCTTTTAGGGTAGACGCTGGGGCCGTGCAGGCAAAAAAAAAGCCGACTAATAAGTCGGCGTCGTACGAATCAATTGTGCTATGCAGTAATTCAAAAAAGGAAGTAAGACAATATGGAGCGCAACGCCCATCGCTTGACGTTGCATTCACCTGCGGGAGTAATAGTGCACCTTACGGGGTATCTGTTTATTGACTTCGCTCAAATAAAATGGCGTTTTGAAGCACTCATTTCCGCATAAAAGTGAAAATTTACAGCCATTTACTACGATGCAACCACCATGTAACACCGCCAATCAAAGCAACTAACATGATGCAAAAGGCCGAGAAACCATACCGGTACGCCCCGCCGGGAATGCCTCCCAGGTTGACGCCAAACAGCCCGGTCAAAAAGGTGCTTGGTAAAAACACCATCGCCATCAGCGACATGGTGTAGGTTCTTCTCGCCAGCGATTCCTGCATCACCTGGGCAATTTCATCCGCCATCACCGCGGTGCGCGCGATACAGGAGTCGATCTCGTCCAGCCCGCGCCCTAATCTATCGGCGATATCCTGCATCCGGCGGCGCTGGTCGTCATTCATCCAGCTTAAACGCTCGCTGGCAAGCCGCGCGTAAACGTCGCGCTGCGGGGTCATGTAGCGGCGCATCACGATCAGCTGCTTGCGCAGCAGCGCCAGAAAGCCGCGCGGGGGGATTTGCTGATCGAGCAGGTTATCTTCGAGGTCGATTATCTTGTCGTGCAGCTCTTCGATAAACTCGCTGGCGTGATCGGTTAACGCATCGCACACGTCCACCAGCCAGCCGCCGCAGTCTACCGGCCCGGTGCCTTCCTTCAGATCGTTAACCACATCATCAAGCGCCAGCACCTTGCGCTGACGCGTAGAGACGATCAGCCTTTCATCCATATACAGGCGCATGGCGACCAGCTGATCCGGGCGTTCGTCGGTACTGCCGTTAATGCAGCGGAGCGTGATCAGCGTGCCCTCACCCAGCCTGCTGACGCGAGGGCGCAAACTTTCTCCCGCCAGCGCATCGCGTACGCTGTTCGGTAGCAGAGGCGTTGAGGCCAGCCACTGCGCGCTGTCCGGGTGCGTATAGTTCAGGTGCAGCCAGCAGGGATGCTCGTGACTAATCTCATCCGCATTTTCCAGCGGCTTCGCGCCGCCGCGACCGTCCAGCATCCACGCAAAAACCGCGTCAGGCACATTCACCTCTGACCCTTTTAAGCTCTCCACAGCACCTCCACCTGATTGACCCTTTCGATGTCAGTCTAGCTTTCGCCTGAGGTTAAGCAATAATTATGTACCCCATCGCGCTGAATTCGCTCAGGAATTGCGCAGTATTCATTAGCTTTATATAGACAGCGACAGGCAAACCGTTAGAGTTAATGAAATGCTGCTGTTTTGATCAAAACGTATTCCGGAGTGAACGGGTGATAATAAAAAAGAGCTGTGCCGCGTTCGATATGCGCCTGGCTGAAATGCGCGCGATGGCGATTAAAACCAGCATGAACTGGTTCCTGTGGGTAAACATACTGTTCTCACTGTTCATCCTCGGACGGCGCTTCTTTTCGACCTCGGTCGTCTTAACTCCGCCGCTTGAGCCGCAGGGCGTGCTGGAAGCCATGCTGGTGGTGGTGCTGACGCTTTCCGCCGGGGTGCTGTTTATCCTGCGCATGGCCCCGATGCAAAATGCGCGCTGGCTGGGGACGCTCGCGAAAAGCGTGGTCATCGGCTTGAGCCTCTGCTGGGCGGTCTGCTTTTACGTGCTGATTACCAGCGAAGACATTCGTATTATCTTCCCCTTCGCCGCCCTGCTGCTGTTCACCGCGCTGATTTCGCTCTATTTCGACCCAAAGGTGTTACTGAGCTTTATCGCCCCGGTATGGGTCACCATTCTGATCACCAGCTTCTTTCACCCGACCAACCTGACCGTGATGAACGCCCTGCTGTGGGTGTTGCTGGCCGGGCTGATTGAGTCTGGTCGCCGAATCCTTAACAGCTGGTTTATTCTTGCCCTGCGCCGCGAGCAGGAGAACGTCGACCTGATCCAGCAGCTTGCCCGGCTGGCGAGTAAAGATCCTCTCACCGGCCTCGCTAACCGGCGTACCTTCGAAGCGCGTATGGATCAGGAGATCGCCAGCCATCAGCGCGACGGCACGGCGTTTGGCCTGATCATGCTGGATGTGGACCATTTTAAGCTTTACAACGACTACTACGGCCACCAGAGCGGCGATCGGTGTCTGACGATGATTGCCCGCACCCTGGAGAGCGCCACGGAGCACAACCGGGGCGTCGTCGGGCGTTTTGGCGGCGAAGAGTTTGTGGTGCTGCTTCCGGACGCGGATATCAGCGCCGTAAAAAGCACGGCCGAGGCTATCTCACTGGGGCTGCAACACCAGGCGCTGGTCCATGCCCGCTCGCCGGTCAGTCCGTTTGTCACCGTGAGCCAGGGGCTAACCACCTGGCAGGCCGGGCAGTCGGCGCAGTCGGTCATCGCCAGTGCGGACAAGGCGCTGTATGCGGCGAAGCAGCAAGGGCGAAACCGCTGGGTGGCGGCATAAAAAAAAGCCTGGTGAGACCAGGCTTTCGGTTGCTTAAAGCGAGTGCTTCGGCTGAGGCATAAAGCCTGGACCGCGAGCCTGCTGCGGGGAGAGGCGGTTTTTCTGGGATCCGTCGTCAAGGCGGAAATTTCGGGTTCTGGCCTGTAGCTCCAGCACCTGATTTTTCAGTACGTCTGATGAACCGTTCAGCTCCTCCGCCATCGCCACGTTGCTCTGGGTGACGCGCTCCAGCTCGGAGAGCGCCAGGGTGATTTGCGATATCCCCTTCTCTTGCTCAGAGGTGGAGGTCGAAATATCGTCCATCAGTTTGCTGACCTGCCCCGAGCCGGTCACAATGTCGTGCATATTTTTTTCCGCTTCCGCCACCACGTTGACGCCCTGAGTGACGTTGCTGCTGGTCACGTCAATCAGCGACTTAATGCTTTTCGCCGCCTCGGCGCTGCGGTGCGCCAGGTTTCTCACCTCACCGGCCACCACGGAAAAGCCTTTACCGTGATCCCCCGCGCGCGCCGCTTCTACGGCCGCGTTCAGCGCCAGAATATTCGTCTGGAACGCAATGCCGTCGATAAGGGAGATAATTTCCGTCATCTGCTGGGCGCATTCGGTAATGGACTGCATGTTATTTGCCACCTGCCCCATCAGCTCGCCCCCTTTGCGGGCCTGCAAGCGGGCGACTTTCGCCTGTTCGCTGGCTAACCGGGTGTTATCCGCATTGTTGCGGGTGCTGGCGGCCATCTGTTCCATGCTGGCGGCGGTTTGCACCAGAGAGGCGGACTGTTGCTCAGTCTTCACCGAAAGCTGGGCGCTGCGTGACGAAAGCTGTTCCGACAGTGTCATCGCCGTTTCCGACGAGGCTCTGATCTCGCGTACCAGGGTGGCGATGTTTGTCGATAAGCTGTTGATGCCCGGGATCAACCGCCCGGCGCAGTTATTACCAAACTCCGGGATGGAGACCGCCAGATTGCCCGAGGTCACTTCTTCAATACTTTTTTTCACGGTATTGATCGGCGTCACAAGATATTTTGTCATATAAGCCCAGAGCAAAAATAACGCCATGAAATTAATCAGGGCGACGGCAATTATCAGCGCTGTATTTTTAGATAATACAGCGACAAGAACATCAATCAATAAAAATTCGCCTAACAAGAAATAGAGAATAAAAGTTCTGACACTAATATTTCGTAGCATGATTTTTTTCCACAAGTGGATATTTTTATCGGCATTACTGTTTATAGCACTGGCGCAGGCGTTTTTCATCACAATCCACCGTGGTTTGCGGTTTTGCATTTTGCTATTTGCGGTTTGACTTAAGTGACAATAAAAAGCTGAATAATGAAAAATGTTCTGCATTACCTGCCGCCAGACTGGTTTTCCGGGGATTTAAGCGATAGCATCCACTTATGCGAAAGACGTCCTCCTGCCCGCTTATTTAAGATTCATTGCAGTCAATAAGTGGCTTGTTTAGCAGTGCTTAAATCGTCATTGGGAGAATATATTTTGTATTCCGTTACCGGCGCAAAATAATTAATCCAGACGGGTAATATTTATGAAAAATAACGCATAGTGTTGATAGCGCGTTTTTTAATCGCTAATCAGCTGGCAGGCAAATGCTGTCATCTTCTTTGTCGCAGGATTGCATCATGCTCAATGTATCGTGGGACCCGGTATTAATTGCACTCTCTTTTCTGGTGGCCTTTATCGCCTCGTTCGTGGCGCTGGACAGCGCGGGGAAAATCCCGCTTTCCGGCCGCAAAGGGGCGATGTTCTGGCGTATGGCCGGCGGCGTGACGCTGGGCATTGGGATATGGGCCATGCACTTCATTGGCATGCTGTCGATGCAAATGCCGATGATCATGAGCTATCACCTGTGGCTGACCCTCGCCTCGCTGGGCGTTGCCGTGCTTGCCTCGACCCTCGCCATTAATATTGCCGTCCCCAAAAACACCCTCTCCCTGTTTCGCTTAGCGCTCGCGACCCTGATCCTCAGTTCTGGCGTGGTGTCAATGCATTACGTCGGCATGGCGGCGCTGATGGTTGATGGCGGGATTCGCTGGGATCGGCGTATCGTCCTGCTGTCGGTGTTCATTGCGGTCGTTGCCTCAGGCGTCGCGCTGTGGCTTGCGTTCCATCTGCGGGAGAACCGTAAAGGCATTTTTATCAACCGCATTGCGGCGGCGCTGGTGATGGGTACCGCCATTTGCGCCATGCATTACACGGGCATGAGCGCCGCCCATTTTCACGATATGGCGCACAGCCTGCACGGCGGGATTAGCGAGCTGGGGCTGTCCATTTGGGTCTCGGTGACGACCCTTTGCCTGCTGGGATTGATGCTGATGATCTCGCTGATTGACTCCCACCGGCGCACCGCCAGGCTGACGGACAATCTGCGCCAGCTAAATCGGCAGCTCGAGCTTCAGGCGCGTTTCGATACCCTTACCGGGCTGGCTAACCGCCATCAGATGGACGTTCGCCTCCAGGACTGTCTGCACAATGCCCTGCTGAATAAAAAGCAGTTTGCCCTGATCTTCCTCGACGTTGACCATTTCCGCCGGGTAAATGATACCTGGGGGCATCAGGTGGGCGATGAGCTGTTGATAAACGTCGCCCAGCGCATCACCGCCCGCTTAACCCGCGACATGACGCTGGCCCGACTCGGCGGCGACGCTTTTATTCTGCTGGCGCCGGAGTACGACGACGAGCCGCTCAGCGAGCTGATGTCAACGCTGCTGGAGGATATCCGCCGCCCGCAGTCCATTTGCGGCCACACGCTTACCGCCAGCCTCAGCGCCGGGGTGAGTCTTTATCCACAGCACGGCGAAACGCTGCACGAGCTAAAGCTGAAGGCGGATTCGGCAATGCACCACGTCAAGAAAGAGGGCCGCAACGGCTGGGCCGTCTATCGCCCGGAGATGTCCACCGCCGTACCCGCCGAACCGGGGTTCCTTCAGGAGCTCTCCCGGGCGCTGGCGCGCGGCCAGTTTGAACTGTGGTATCAGCCCACCTATTTAGCCCGAGAGAACACCATTCACGGGTTTGAAGCGCTGATCCGCTGGCGACACCCGGAACAGGGCATTTTGCTGCCCAGCCTGTTTTTACCCTCGCTGGAACAGACCGGGCTGATCGTGTCCGTCGGCAACTGGGCAATCGAAGCCGCCTGCCGCCAGCTGCATTTCTGGACGGAACAAGGCTTTAGCCAGTGGACGCTGTCATTTAATTTGTCCCCGGTTCAGTTTGAGCAGCAGGATATATTCCAGGTGGTATCCTCGGCGCTGCAAAAATATAATTTGTCGCCCTCCCGCCTGATACTGGAAGTGACCGAGAGCACGGCCCTTAAAAATCTCGATCGCAGCATTGAGTTACTGAACCTGTTCAATCAGTCCGGTATTACGGTCTCTATCGATGACTTTGGTACAGGCTATTCCAACCTGTTAATGCTCAGCGTATTGCCTGCGAAAGAACTTAAGATCGACAAAAGCTTTGTCAGTTCGATGCTGGAAAACGAGAAAAGCCGAAAGCTGGTGGAGACCATTATTAATATCGCCCGCACGATGGAGATGAATGTCGTCGCCGAAGGAATTGAAAGCGAACAACAACAAGCGGTGCTTGCTGAAATGGGCTGTGATTATCTCCAGGGCTTTTTATTTTCACGCCCGTTACCTGCCGAGCAGGTCCCCTGGCTGTTATTGCAGAAAAACTCCGACAAACAGATTATCCCCATTGGTAAAAATCATTCAGAGTCGGTATTTATTTCACAAAAAAATCATGCCTGATGTAGCGAAGTAGAGTATGTTTCAAAGGAGCCCACGCGCGTTATTTCCGTCGCGATCGTCAGGCACAGCGTGCCGATGAACAGGAATTTTCTATGTCGCAATTTTGCTTCGATGCACTGAATTTTGTTAGAACGCCGGTCTGGCTAATTTCACCTGTCTCGGAACAACTTATATTCGCGAATGCAGCCGCAACCGGCATGATGCGTGATAAAACGGTGAATGAGATGCGCAAGGGCACCTTCTCGGCAAACGCTCAGTCGGTACTGTCCATGTACGTTCCGGATTTGAAGAGCTGTCAGGAAATTATCGAAATCTGGACGGTCTGGCGCGACGGGCAGGAGGCTACCATGAGCTGCCGTTTAACCCTGACCCAGTGCGATCCGCATGGTGACCTTATTGTGTTCGAGGGGCTCGCCCATCAGACGCCCTCCGGCCTGAAGGCCAGCCGCTCTGCCACCTATCAGCGTAAAAAACAGGGGTTTTTCGCCCGCTTCTTTCTGACCAACAGCGCCCCGATGCTGCTAATCGATCCCGCCCGCGACGGGCAGATTGTTGACGCGAACAGGGCCGCGCTCAGTTTCTACGGTTATGACCACGACGGCATGTGCAGCAGGCACACCTGGGAGATCAACACCCTCGGCCGGGATATTCTGCCGGTGATGACCGAGATCGCCTCCCTGCCCGGCGGCCACAAGCCGCTCAACTTTGTCCATCGTCTGGCGGATGGTTCCACCCGCCACGTTCAGACCTACGCCGGGCCGATTGAAATTTACGGCGATAAGCTGATGCTGTGCATTATTCATGATATTACCGAACAGAAACGCCTTGAGCAGGAGCTGGAACATGCCGCCCTGCGCGATGCCATGACCGGGCTGCTCAATCGCCGTCAGTTCTATCAGATTACCGAGCAGACCGATCCTTCGCATAAGCCCGTCCAGCAGCAGTTCAGCCTGCTGCTGGTGGATACCGATCGTTTCAAAAACATTAACGACGTGTTTGGTCACCTGAAGGGCGACGAGGTGCTGATTTCCCTCTCCCGCACGCTGGAAGCCTGTAGCCGTAAAGATGATTATGTTTTTCGCTGGGGCGGCGAGGAGTTCGTGATTTTGCTGCCGCGCACGCCGCTGGACGCGGCGATGCAGATAGCAGAGAACATTCGCGCCGCCGTTGCGCGCATCACAATCCCCGGCCTGCCGCGTTTTACGGTGAGCATCGGGGTGGCGCGGCATAACCAGGATGAGACTCTCGACGAACTCTTCAAACGCGTGGACGATGCGCTCTATCGCGCCAAAAATAACGGTCGTAACCAGGTGCTGGCGGCGTGAAACTGGTTAATTGAGTAAAGCCCCGCTACAATGCCCACCTTGAATAAAAAGATTGAGGTGGGTAGTAACCAGCAATGGGAAAGACGGAATTAATACTCATCTTAATAATTATATGCCTAATTATTTTTGGCCTGTGGTTTATATTTAGCGGTGAAATCTGGTATTTCGTTGCTTATCTTGAAAACACCCTCTATCCAACCATCGAAGCACCGTGACGCACGTTTAATCCCTTGTTTCACCTACCGAATTTGTCAGGTACACCCCGGCGGCGCAGACACGTAAAATAGCCGCCGCTACCCACCGTTACGATGGGTAGCGAATCAATAAATCATTTGCTTATTTCGCCCGTTCTCTGACGGGCTTTTTTTCGTGGCGCTTAGCCAATTTTGATGTCATCTAAATTAATATCTTCCTCTTCCGGCTCGTCCTTGATAATGACGTCGCGCGGAACATCTTTTTTGATGACCGCATAGACGGTCGCGGTAACGAGGATATTCACCAACAACGCCATGATACCGGCCATCGGATGTGACATGGTTGGGATCATCAATACACCACCGAAGGGTACCGTTGCGTCCGCGCCGTACACCATGGTGATTGCCCCGCCGCAGGCTCCACCTATTGCAGCGGCGGCAATGCCGCGAACGATATCGTTCATCACGATAGGGATAGATCCCTCGACAATATTGACAACCCCCATTGGCACCGCAGATTTCAGCATTTCGATCTCTTCGTTGTTATAGATATTTTTGCGCATCAGTTTAGCAACGAAGAATGCCAGCCCGAGTCCAATAGGCGTAGCGGTGTTAACCAGCTGAAGGGCCGTAATCGGCTCATTTATCCCCTGCGCCTGAAGCGTCAACACGAACGCAAAGCAGGTTTTGTTGATCGGGCCGCCAAAATCGACGATACACAATGCGCCAATCACAGCGCCCAACACCAGGTTAGAGGAGGTCCCCATACTTCTCAGGAAAGAGGTCAGCGCATCGGTGAAAATACTGATAGGCGTACCGATGATATACACCATGATCAGCGCACTGATAATGGAGGCAAAAAAGGGAACAATTAAGGTGGGCATTAAACCGCGCGCCCAGGCGGGAACCTTCACGTTTTTAACAATGGCAAGCGCGATATACCCGGAAAGGTAGCCGCCAATCATGCCGCCGATAAATCCGGCGCTAATGGCGTTTGCCGCCAGGCCGACAACAAAACCTGGCGCAATGCCGGGTTTGCCCGCGATCGACCCGGATATCCCGATTGCTATCACGACGGGTAAAAGCCCAAGGGCCTTCGCGCCCATGGTGGCGAGGGCTTGCCACAGATCGAACTGCCCCTGCACTAACGCGTCCTGAACCGTCCCGCCCATGCCCATCCCGATGGCAATAATAAACCCGGCACCGCAGACCACAGGGATCAAGAATGAGATTGCCGTCAGCAGATGTCCTTTAGGATTCGCTGCTTTTCATATTTCTTTTATATTCATAAATACGCCCTTTATTTTAGACAGGACAATCACGTTTACTATTATGAATTGGCTAACTCAGCGAGTTTCTCAATGAGTTTATTGGGCGATTTAACCGCCATTTCCGTTGGCACCCTGACGACTTTCTTCCCGGCGAATCTTTCTTCACCCGTGACCTTTACATCAGCAGCTAATAAAACGATATCGGCCTGGGCTATTTCATCGGCGGTTAATGCGTTTTCAATACCGATGGTACCCTGCGTTTCAATTTTGACATTATGCCCCGCTTTCTTTGCAGCAGTTTCAATTTTCTTTTGCGCAATGTAGGTGTGAGCAATCCCTACCGTACAGGCGGTAATCCCGACAATATTCATATTTTTCACCTTTTTTTATATAATAGTCACGTAATTACGGAAGCGATAATGTCTTTAGACGCCAGCGCCTTCACTTTCAGCATTTAACAGGTCGATAATTCTTTGTGGATCGTTTTCTTGCAGTAATTTTTCAATAATCTCCTCGTCTGCCAGCGAGCCGGACACCTGGGCCAGCAGCCGGATATGGGTTGCATTCTGATCGACCAAGCACACCGCAAATAAAATAATACAGCGGACATCGCTGCCGTCCATCGTTTCCCACGGAATATCATGCTGAGTGCGCCCGATGGCCAGTGCCGTACGCGCCACGCCGGAGGATTTGCCGTGCGGGATGGCGATATGATTTTCAAATCCGGTTGAATCCAGCTCCTCGCGCAGCCAGACGTCTTTCAAAAAATCGGCTTTATTATTAACGGCGCCATCCTGCACCAATAAATCGGTTAATTCTTCAATGGCCTCTTCCTTTGTTTTCGCCGCCATATTTAATTTGATGTTTCTTACATTCAGTACACCCGAAATATCCATGATTCACCTGTGATAAAATAAAATCAGGGTTAATTATCAAGGCGCAAATACATATCACCCTGATAATAAAAGAGGAACAGCACCCTCAACCGTACCCGTCATGTACGAGAGCAATGAGACAGACCGGTTAAATAGACGCAGTGCCCATCGTGATGGCTTAATACGGTTGAGCGCGCTGCAATTCAGGCAGCGACTTCACGCTGGTAAATATCGACCATTTTATCCCAGGCCTCGCTGACGTTTTCCGCGAGGGAAAAAAGGCCCGACGTGCCGACAATAAAGACGTCAACGCCGGACTGCGAAATGACATTGAACGTTTTTTCATTGCAGGAGCCGTCGATCTCAGTCAGATAGTGGTAGCCATGCTCCTCGCGCATTGCAATCAGCTGTCTGATTTTGTTGAGCGATTCAGGTATAAATTTCTGCCCTGCGTAGCCGGGATCGACCGACATGACGGTCACTTTATCCAGCAGGTGCGCGTACTCTTTAATGGCCTCCGCCGGGGTAGCAGGGTTTAGCACCACGCCACAGCGACGACCCGCGTCTTTGATCTGATTCAGCAGACGGAAAATTTTGTTATTCGCGGTCTCCGGATGGAAGCTGATGATATCGGCACCGGCCTCAATGCACATCGGAATAATATCTTCCGGGTGATTGACCATCAGATGCACGTCAATCGGCACATCGGTGATTTTCTTCAGGTTCTCGATAAAGAACGGTGACAGCGTAATGTTCTTCACGTAGCTGCCGTCCATGATATCGACGTGATAAAAATCAGCCCGATCGTTCATTGCCGTAATTTGTTCTCTGAACTGCGTTAAATCCATACACATCAACGAGGGGGAAAATTTCGCCGCCATACTTAACCTCCAAAAATTCAATTAATTAAAAAGTGATACGACATGCCCAAGAATGATGCCCACCACGCCGAAGTCCGCATCGCCAAAGGTGGTGGATGCAAAGCCCAGGTCGCCCATCAGGGGCAGCAAAATGGCAGGCAGGAATGAGATCAACAGACCCTGCGCGAACGCGCCTATCACCGCACCGCGGCGTCCGCCGCAGATATTGCCGTAGACCCCTGCCGTCGCGCCGCAGAAGAAGTGCGGCACCAGACCCGGCACGATGACGCTCAGACCAAACAGCGGGCAGAGGAACATGCTCACCAGACCGGCGGCGAAGCTCGACAGGAAGCCGACAATCACCGCGTTTGGCGCGAAGGGAAAAACGGTTGGGCAGTCGAGCGCCGGTTTCGCGTCTTTCACCAGCTTGTCCGCGATGCCCTTAAAGGCCGGAACGATTTCGGCAATGATCATCCGCACGCCCGCCAGAATGATCCACACCCCTGCCGCGAAGGTCAGCGACTGAATGATGGCGAAGATAATGAAGTTCTGCCCGCCGCTGATGCTGGTCTCAACAAAGGTTTTTCCCGCTATCAAAACCAGAATCACGAACAGGATCATCATCGTCAGCGAGATGGCGACCGAAGAGTCACGCAGGAAGTTGAGGGATTTCGGTACTTTCAGCTCTTCAATCGACGGGCTGCCTTTACCGACCACTTTCCCCACCAGCGCCGACAGCAGATAGCCGGTTGAACCAAAATGGCCCAGCGCCAGGTCATCCGTGCCCGTTATCTTACGGGTGAAGGGTTGCAGAATGGCCGGAGAAACCACCATCATGATGCCCAGAATGACGGCCCCAACCAGCACCACCCAAAACGGCGACAGGCCGCCAACAGAAAGGATAACCGCCAGCATCGCCGACATATACAGCGTGTGGTGTCCCGTCAGGAAGATGTATTTCAGCGGCGTGATGCGGGCGAGAACAATGTTGAACAGCATGCCCAGCACCATGATCATCGCCGTCGCGGTACCGTAGTTTTTCTGCGCCAGCGCCGCCATGGCGTCGGTATTCGGCACGACTCCCTGAATATGGAAGGAGTGCTCAAAGAGCTGGCTGAACGTGGTTAACGTGGTCGCCACAATCGCTGCACCGGACGTCAAAATCACAAAACCCATAATCGTTTTGAGGGTTCCTGAAATAACATCGGAGAAGGCTTTTTTCTGCAATAACAGGCCAATCATAGAGAACAGACCGACCAGTATTGCGGGTGTACCTAATACATCGTGAATAATAAAGTGCAGCATAGAATGACTCCGTAAGGCCGCAAATAATTAATCAGAGATTTTCCAGGAGAATTTCTTTGATTTTATTGTTATCCAGCAAATTCGATAAACCAAATACCCTTGCTGAATGGCTGGAAAGATGTTCAGCAATATCTTTTGCGCTAAGAATAATGTCGGCAGTTTCGCTTTTTGCCGACGTTAGATCGGTATGAGATACCTCGGCCTCTATATTGAGATCGTTGAGGATTTTTTTTACGTTCATTTCAACAATAAAGCTGCTGCCTAAACCGTTACCGCATACAATCAGAACCTTTTTCATCTCTACCTCATTTCCCGTCGATAACTGCCTGAATTGATTCCAGTGATGATGCCTTTAGCAGCGCCGAGAGGCGGTCATCATCGCTAAAAATGTCTGCCAGTGCGGTGATCATAGTAATATGTTCATCCCCTGATAGCGCGCAAAGCATAATCACAACGTAAATAGGGTCATTCTCCCGCGCGTCGAAAGAGACCCCTTCTTTAATGTGTAAAAGCGAAAGTCCGTTTTTAATTGCACCCTGCTCCGGACGCGCATGCGGCATCGCCAGACCCGGCGCTAAAACATAATAAGGGCCGAGTTCAAGATGGCTGTTAAAAATGGCAGAAATATAATCTTGAGTAATTGCTTCTTTCGCCAGTAAGGGCTGTGCCGATAAGGTAATGGCCTGTTTCCAGTCGCTGACTGAATCCACAATCTGGATATTTTCCGCAGGTAACCAGGTTGTAATCATAAATACCCCGATAGCGTTGAAAGTGGGTCTACTATAGTGGAATGTTTTCGTGGCTTACCGTGATCCCCCTCTCAAAGTTAGCGCTAACATGGCTATAATGTTAAAATTCTTGTTACCGCTAACTTTATTTACCATACTGATGATTACTTTGCAGTTGGGCAATGCGCAAAATGCGAAACATCATTTACAATGGTTGCCCAGACAGGCTGAAGGAGGATATCAGTGCAGACGTTACATGCGGACGAGAGTGCGAGAGAAAAACGCAGGAAAAACACGGGTAAAATAACGCTTGCCGAAGTGGCAAAACTGGTCGGCGTTAGCACCATGACGGTCTCCCGCGCGTTACGTATGCCTGAAAAAGTGAATCCTGAACTGCGCACCCGCATCGAAGCCGCGGTGAGCGAGCTGGGCTATGTACCAAACTTGCAGGCCCGCAACCTTGCCTCTGCCGACTCCAGCCTGGTCATGGGTGTGGTGCCCTCTTTCTCCTCCCCGGGCTTTATTGCGGTTTCCGAAACGCTGCAAACCGTGCTCGCGACCCAGGGCTACAGCATGATGTTTATTGAGTCCGGCCAGGGGGGGCAAAGTGAGGAAAAAGCCTTTGCGCAAATGCTCGCCTACAACCCGGCGGCCATCGTTCAGTTCAATATCGATAACATCAGCAGCTGTTCGCAGATGTTAATCAACACCGGGGTGCCGGTGGTGGAGATCGGCGCGATCAATCGCGATGCCAGCTGGATCAGCATCGGCGTTGACTACGCTGCGGCCATCAAAAAGCTGGTCACCCTGCTTGCGCAGTCCGGCTATAAAAATATCGGCCTGCTCTGCACCGCCTCCAATAACATTATGTTTCGTCAGGTGCTGAGCGGCTGGAACAGCGCCATGCTCTCCGTTAACCACTCTCCCCATCGCGTGGTGACCTCTCACCTGCCCGCTGGCATTACCACGGGTTTGAATCTGCTGGGGGATATTCGTATCACCTGGCCTGAGCTGGATGCGCTGGTGTGTACATCTGATGAAATTGCCTGCGGCTGTATTATGGCCTGTCACGGTGAGGGGCTGAAAGTGCCTGACACTCTGGCATTAGCAAGCTTAAGCGGGGGGACTCTAGCGGCGGTTTGCTCGCCGGCGCTGACCGCCGTCGAGTTCCCGTGGAGTGAAACCGGAACGCTTGCAGGACAAACGTTGCTCGATCTTCTGACGGGCAATTCAACGGACAAATCCATTGAATTGCCGTCAGCGTTACAGGTGCGGGCAAGCACCAGAAAGCGTTGACCTCAGCTTATCCGCGTCGCGTTGACGCATCAGTGCTTCTCAATATACATCGTGCGGCTATAGGCCACGTCTTCCGGGTTATTGATCGGGTAGCCCTTCACCCACGGCTTGATCAGACGCCCGTTGGTGTACTGATAAATCGGCGCGATAGGCGCTTTTTCAGCGAGGATCTTCTCGGCTTTGTTGTAATCGTCGTTACGCGCCTTTGCGGTTGTTTCCGTTGAGGCCTGATTGATGATCTTGTCATAGGCCGGATCGTTGAAGCGCGAAATGTTGCCGCTGTGGGTCGAGGTCAGCAGCGACAGGAAGGTCGACGGCTCGTTGTAGTCCCCCACCCAGGAGGCGCGGATCACGTCGAAATTCCCGGTGTTGCGGCTGTCGATATAGGTTTTCCACTCCTGGTTTTGCAGCTTGACGTCCACGCCCAGATTTTTCTTCCACATAGACGCCACCGCAATGGCGATCTTCTGGTGATTTTCAGACGTGTTGTACAGCAGGGTCAGCTTCAGCGGACGCTGTGGACCGTAGCCCGCCGCCTGGAGCAGCATCTTCGCCTGAGCGTTCAGCTCCTGCTGGGACATTTGCTCGAACACGGAGGCCTCTGGCGTAAAGCCCGCCGTCACGTCAGGCGTAAAGTGCCACGCCGGTTTCTCACCCGTCCCTAACACTTTATCCGCCATGATGCGGCGATCGATGGTCATGCTCAGCGCCAGACGCACGCGTGAATCGGCGGTTGGCCCTTTCTGAGTATTAAACGCGTAATAATAGGTACCGAGCTGAGGCGGCGTGTAGACCTGCCCAGGAATGTCCTTCTTCAGCTTCTGGTACATGTTTTTCGGGAAAGATTCGGTGATATCAATGTCCCCGGCCAGATAGCGTTTAGTCGCATTGGACTCCTGGTTAATCGGCACGAAGGTGACTTTTTTCAGCACCGTGTTGGCGTTATCCCAGTAATTGACGTTGGGCTCGACCACCAGCTTTTCGTTGACCACGCGGTCTTTCAGCACGTACGCCCCGTTGCCCACCAGCGCCCCCTGACGGGTCCACTCCTTACCGCTTTCAACGTTCGCTTTCTGCACCGGATAAAACGCAAAGCTCGCCGTCAGGTTGGCAAACCACGGCAGCGGTTTATCAAGCTGAACGCGCAGGGTTTTCGCATCCACGGCGGTCACGCCGAGCGTGTCCGGCGCGGCTTTACCGTCGATAATCGCCTGCGCGTTGCCGATCCCCGCCAGCGCGGCAAACCAGGCAAACGGCGAGGTGGTTTTTGGATCGACCAGGCGCTGCCAGCTGTAGACGAAATCCTGTGCCGTTACCGGCGTGCCGTCAGACCACTTTGCGTTATCGCGCAGGGTAAACGTCCAGACGCGGTTATCGTTACTTTGCCAGCGGGTGGCGACACCGGGGGTCAGCTCGCCCTTCTCATTCTGATTCACCAGCCCTTCAAACAGATCGCGGATCACCTGGATTTCAGGCAACCCCACGGCTTTGGCCGGATCGAGCGAAGCGGGTTCGTCTTTAATATGGCGAACCAGTTCCTGCTTTTGCGCCAGAACCGTCCCCTTTGGGATATCGGCGGCGAAAGAGAGTGAAGAGAGTCCGCACAGCCAAAGCGCAGAACAGAGCAGCGAAACAGGATGCTTCATGAGATCCCCTTAAGAGGTCAGGTAACAGACAGATGCGTAATTATTTGTTTCGACACGAAGAAATGCAAATGTCTTGCATCGGAAAGTTGATATCCGGCAATTTTCCCGGTACATGGAAACTATTTGATTAACCGCGAGTTTTGCACAACACTGCCAGTAGACTCTTCTTCATCAGGATTTCCTATGTCACTCACCCGACCAAGAACGGAACGTGGCGCGTTTCCGCCCGGGACCGAACACTATGGCCGCTCGTTTCTGGGCGCGCCGCTGATCTGGTTTCCGGCGCCTGAAGCCGATCGCAACAGCGGTTTGATTATTGCGGGCACCCACGGGGATGAAAACTCGTCAATCGTCACCCTCTCCTGCGCGCTGCGCACGCTTGCGCCGGAGCTGCGGAAACATCACGTGATCCTGACCGTGAACCCGGACGGGTGTCAGCTGGGGCTGCGGGCAAACGCGCGGGGAATCGATCTGAACCGCAATTTCCCGGCGGCAAACTGGCGCGCCGGGGAAACGGTGTATCGCTGGAACAGCTCGGCGCAGGAGCGTGACGTGGTGCTGCTGACGGGCGATAAGCCAGGCTCAGAGCCTGAAACCCAGGCGCTGTGTCACCTGATCCACCGACTGCATCCGGCGTGGGTCGTGTCGTTCCACGACCCGCTGGCATGCATTGAAGATACGCGCCACACCGCGCTCGGCCAGTGGCTGGCGGATGAATTTGCCCTGCCGCTGGTCACCAGCGTGGGCTACGAAACCCCCGGCTCCTTCGGAAGCTGGTGCGCCGATTTAGGGTTACACTGCATCACCGCAGAGTTCCCGCCCATCTCCTCCGACGAAGCGAGCGAGAAATACCTCAAGGCGATGGTCGGGCTGCTGCGCTGGCAGCCTCAGAGATGAAGCGTGCCGGTCGTGAAATGCAGGGCTGGCGAGACATCCACCGCCAGCCACGTCGGCCCGTCCAGATCGGCAAAACTGACCTCGTTGACCAGCGGTAGCGCGGCGTTAATTGCCCGCGACGTACACAGCATACAGCCGAGCATCAGCGCAAACCCCTGCGCTTTTGCCTCGTGCGCCAGCGCCAGCGCCTCCGTGAGGCCGCCCGTTTTATCAAGCTTGATATTCACCATCTCATAGCGCCCCTTTAACCCGGCAAGGCTCTCGCGGGTGTGGCAGCTTTCGTCGGCGCAAATCGGCAGGGGGTGGATAAAGTTGGTCAGCGCGGCATCGTCTTTGGCCGGAAGCGGCTGTTCCAGCATCGCCACGTCCAGATCGGCCAGCAGCTGGCAGCGCGCCGCCAGCCCTTCGCTGTGCCAGGATTCGTTAGCATCGACAATCAGCGTGGCGTCAGGCACCGCCGAGCGAATAGCGACCATGCGCTCGCTGATCAGGCGATCGTCGAGCTTCACTTTTAACAGGGTTGCTCCCGCGTCATAAAGCGCCTTCGCGCTGGCGGCCATCTGTTCCGGCTCGCCAATCACTACCGTTTGCGCGGTCACCACCCTCTGCGGCAGCGAGACATCCAGAAGCGCAGGCAGCGCGCGCTGCTGCTTCGCGGACTCCAGGCTCCAGAGCGCGCAGTCAATGGCGTTACGCGCGGCGCCCGGAGCTAAACGCTGCTGTAGCGCGTCGCGGGTCAGCCCCTGCTGTAACGCGGGTACGAGGGTCATCACCTGCGCCATCACCGAGGCCAGGCTCTCCCCGTAGCGCGGATACGGCGTGCATTCGCCGGTCCCCTTCACCCCGTCCTCTTCGATCTCGACCACCACCACGCAGGCTTCGCTGCGGCTGCCGCGAGAAATAACGAACGGGGAATGCAGCGGCCAGGCTTCTTCGTAGACTTTCACGCTTCTCATTGACGTACTCCTTGCGGCCCGGTGAGGGAATAAAATTGGTTTGCCGTGTTATCCGCTGTTGGCATACACTAGCCCCGACGTTAACTATATGTAAACAGGAAGATATCTATGTCACAACTCGTTCATTTCCAGGGCAACCCGGTTGCTGTTGCAGGTTCAATTCCGCAGGCAGGTAGCAAAGCGCAGGCGTTCACTCTGGTGGCTAAAGATCTGTCTGACGTCACGCTGGGCCAGTTTGCTGGCAAACGTAAAGTGCTGAACATTTTCCCAAGCATCGATACCGGCGTATGCGCCGCGTCCGTGCGTAAATTCAACCAGCTGGCCACTGAGATGGACAACACCGTTGTGCTGTGCATTTCTGCCGACCTGCCGTTTGCCCAGTCTCGTTTCTGCGGCGCAGAAGGGCTGAGCAACGTCATTACCCTTTCCACGCTGCGTAACCCGGATTTCCTTGAGAAATACGGCGTAGGCATCGCGGAAGGCGCGCTGAAAGGCCTGGCCGCTCGCGCGGTGCTGGTACTTGATGAAAACGACAACGTTGTTTTCAGCGAACTGGTTAACGAAATCACCACCGAGCCAGACTACACGGCTGCACTCGACGTACTGAAAGCGTAACCGGGCTTTTAACGCTTAGCAAGGCAATGAAATAAAAGGATTTATTTCTGTTTATATGAAAACCCCGCCAGCGAGCGGGGTTTTGTTTTTCTGCCGGAAAGGACTTACTCCTCGCCCTTCTTCTGATTCAGGCCGTATTCGCGCAGCTTGTTGGCAATCGCCGTATGCGACACGCCCAGACGTTTAGCCAGCTTGCGGGTGCTCGGATAGCTGCGATAAAGCTGCGTCAGCACCGAACGTTCGAAGCGGCTGGTGATATCGTCAAGCGATCCTTCCATCGCCTCTTCCCCGACCGACACCGTTCCGGCATCGTAATCCGGCAACAGGATATCCTGAGGGCGAAGCTCGTAGCCTTCAAGCTGCGTCAGGGCGCGGTAGACGGCGTTTTTGAGCTGGCGAATATTCCCCGGCCAGCCGTAGCGGGTCAACATGGTGCCCAGGTCGGCGGACAGTTTCGGACGCGGAACGCCCTGCTCGTCGGCAAAGCGCGCCACGAACAGCTCGGTCAGCGGCATGATGTCCTGCGGACAGTCGCGCAGCGGCGGGATATTGAGGGTCAGCACGTTGAGGCGATAATAGAGATCTTCACGGAACACGCCCTTCTGCACCAGCTCCACCAGGTTCTTCTGGGTGGCGCAAATCACGCGCACATCTACGTGCACTTCATGATCTTCCCCGACCCGGCGGAAGGTCCCGTCGTTCAGGAAACGCAGCAGCTTCGCCTGCATCCGTGGCGACATTTCGCCGATTTCGTCCAGCAGCACCGAGCCGCCGTTCGCCTGCTCGAAAAAGCCCTTTTTACCTTCCGGCGCGTGGCCAAACAGCTCGCTTTCGACCGCATCTTCCGGAATAGAGGCGCAGTTCAGCGCCAGATAAGGCTTCGCCGCACGCGGGCCGGCAAGATGGACGGCGTGGGCCAGCAGATCTTTCCCGGTGCCGGTATCACCCGTAATAAGCAGCGGCGCGGTTAAGTTCGCCAGCTTGCGCGCCTGATCGACCACGTGACGCATTTTCGGGCTGACGGCGATAATCTGGCTAAACGCCCCGACGTCCTGGCTGGAGAGGTTTTGCAGCTGACGGCCCATGCGCACGGTTGAACGCAGCATGACGACCGCCCCGGTCAGCACCCGGGCGTCGTTTTCCCCTTTCAGGTGGACTGGGGTAATTTCCATCAGGAAGTTCTGCCCGTTAATAACGACATGCTCGCTGTGGGTGTTTTGCGGGTTGCTGTCGAGCCAGCGCTGGAAGTTGAAGCCGGGGATCAGCTGGGCCGCCTGATGGTTGCGCAGCTTTTCCTGGCTCTGGGCAAACAGCTGGCAGCTCGCCAGGTTGACGCGTTCAATCTTACTTTTCAGATCCAGAGACAGGAACGGCTCCGGCATCGATTCGAGCAGCGCGCTCAGCGCCAGGTGCTCGCGCTCGGAGGGCATCCAGGGGATGGTTCTGACATCCGTAACGCCAGCGATACGGCGGATTTCAGCCATCAGACTACTGAATGTGTTGAATTCAATTTCGGCAAAATTGAGGTAAATTAGCCCGACGGGATCGATCTCAATGCCACGTAAATCAATGCTACGCAAAACAAGCAGATCGAGTAACTCGCGGGTAAGACCGAGTCGGTCTTCACAAAAGACTTCCAGACGCATGGATAATTCACCGTTTAAGCCATTAACATGAAAATGATATGTCAGAATGCGGGGATCCGGAAGATGGCTGTCAACAAATATTGACAGCCTGTTGGTTTATTGGACGCGGGCGGCGTGAATTTAGCCTTTTTTGTTCAGCGTGTCCTTAAGCTGGCCTATCAGCTCGCGGCGGAAATCCCCCAGACGCGGCTTGTCGCCGTCGATCCACGGCAGAGGTCGACAAATCTCCATCGCCTTAATTCCCAGTCTCGCGGTCAGCAGCCCTGCGCCCAGCCCCTGAGCGGCTCGCGCGGAAAGACGCGCCGCCAGATCCTGCGACATCCAGTCCATCCCCACCTCACGCACCAGTTCGCTGGCCCCGGCAAACGCGATGTTCAGCAGCACCAGGCGGAACAGGCGCAGGCGGCTGTAATAGCCCAGTTCGATGCCGTACAGGGTAGCGATGCGGTTGATCAGGCGCAGGTTACGCCAGGCGATAAAGGCCATGTCCACCAGCGCCAGTGGGCTGACGGCAATCATCAGCGTTGATTCCGCAGCGGAGCGGCTAATCTCCCGACGCGCCTGAGCGTCCAGCACCGGCTGAACCATATGGGCATACAGCGCAACCACTTCCCGGTCATTCTGGGTTTCGTGGATAGCCGCGTACCAGCGCTGGAGCGCCGGATGAGACTGGTCAAGCCCGGCCTGGCTGGCGAGTTTTTCACAAAACGCGCGCCCTTTTCCGGTGGCGTGGCTTTGCAGCAAATCCCGCGCCTCGTCGCGCTCGTGGGCACGCTGGCGTAAGCGCCAGAGGCGTCGCCATTCGGTCGCCAGCGAGCCAACGCCCGCGCCGATAATCAGCGCCCCCGCCGCACAGCCGCCCAGCGCTACCCAGTCCTGGGTTTGCCAGGCGTTCATTCCCCACTGCACGCCCTGCCCGACCACGCTGATGCCAAACAGCGCCAGCCCGGCGGTCACCATTCTGCGCCACAGGCTGCGCTTCGGACGCAGCGCCGCTTCAACAACCGCCTCGGCCTGCCCCTCTTCCACCAGCGGTTCATCCGCCAGCGCCGGGGCGAAGTTATCCGCCTGCGGGCCGCTAAAGGTCTGTGCCGCCCTGAACGCATCGCGCGGCTCCTGCTCAAGCTGGCCGGTAAAATCAATGCGCGGTTTTAAGGGTTCCGTCATCGCAACTTATCTCCAATCAAAAACTCCAGCGCCGCATCAAGGCGAATATGCGGCAGCGGCTGGTCAACGTTCATCGCCTGCGGGCGGAAATCCTCAAACTGGAAGCCCTGGTTTTGCCAGAAGGCCTGACCCGGAAGGCGGGCGGGCACTTCGCCCGGATAGACGGTCAGCGGCTCGCCATCGCTCAGGCGGTTTCCCCGCAGCGCCGGGATCTTCTCCCCGTTCACCTCAATCAGGCCGCTCTGGGTCGCCTGCACCGAGGCCAGCCCCAGGCAGTCCATGCTGATGCCCTCGAACGCCGCGTTCTGCCACGCGTCCTGCACCAGCTGCTGCAACAGCGACACCATGTTGGCGTGCTGATCGAGCGTTACGTGGTCGGCTTTGGTGGCGGCAAACAGCAGCTTGTCGATCACCGGGGCGAACAGACGACGAAACAGCGTGCGCTGCCCGTAGTGGAAGCTTTGCATCAGCTGGGTCAGGGCAAGGCGCATATCGTTGAACGCCTGCGGCCCGCTGTTGAGCGGCTGAAGGCAATCCACCAGCACGATCTGGCGGTCAAAACGTAAAAAGTGGTTTTTATAAAAGCCCTTCACCACCTTCTCGCAGTAGTAGCTGTAGCGCTCGCGCAGCATGCCCGCATTGGTGTGCTTATCGGCCTGCGCCAGCTTAGATTCCCCACCGGCGTCCACGTCAGGCCACGGGAAAAACTGGAGCGCGGGCGCGCCCGCCAGATCGCCCGGCAAGACAAAACGCCCCGGCTGAATAAAGTGCAGCCCTTCCCGCTTACACTGATGCAGGTAATCGGTCCAGGCTTCGGCAATGAGCGCCAGACGGTTTTCATCGGCAGGGGCAAGCGGATCTAACCCCTCGCAGAGCTGCCGCCATTTCGCCGACCACTCCGCCCGCTGCCCCTGTAGCAGCCCGGTCATCTGCCGCGACCAGCTCAGGTAGTCCTGCGCCAGCATCGGTAAATCGAGCAGCCACTCGCCGGGGTAATCGACGATTTCAAGATAGAGCGTTGAGGTGTCCTTGAAGTGACGCATCAGGGAGTCGTTAGACCGAAAACGCAGCGCGAGGCGGATCTCGCTCACGCCGCGCGTGGGCGTCGGCCAGGCGGGAGGCGTGCCGTACAGCTGCGCCAGCCCCTCGTCATAGGTAAAGCGCGGAATGCCAAAGTCCCGCTGGGGAACGCGCTTCACGCCCAGCAGACGTTCTTCCCGCACCGCGCTCAGCAGCGGCAGGCGCGCGCCGGAATGCAAATTTAATAGCTGATTGACCATCGCCGTGATAAAGGCCGTCTTGCCGCTGCGGCTAAGGCCGGTCACCGCAAGGCGTAAATGGCGGTCAACGCCGCGGTTGACCAGAGAATTGAGTTCGTTTTTAAGTCGCTTCATCGCCGTCCTTTTTGCCTGAAGGCGTTTTAGTTCTTAGAAATATACATGGGGACAATATGAAAGGAATAAAAGCGGAAAGCAAAACGACACGCGCGCAGGCGTGTCGTCGAATGGCTATTTCAGTTTGCCCGAAAGGCGTCCCGCCAGTTTTCTGAGCATCGGTTCCAGCGCCACTGCCAGCAGCATTCTCACAGGCTTGCGGGCAACGGATTTCACCGCCCAGCCGGCAACCCCTGCCGGGCCATAGCGTAGAGCGGTAAGCAATACCAGCTTCCCTGCGATTTTCAGGCCAGGCTTAACCTTTTGACCCGCCTGCTGCCAGGAGTGATTCATTCGCGTTCCTCTTATAGCTGACGAAAACGGCTGCGTAACGTAAAGGTGTCGGAGGTGACATAGCGCTCCATCTCACGAAGACGCTTTTCACCCGCCGCCAGTTGCGCATCGACGGCGTTGAGCAAATCTCCGGAGGTCGGCGCATTTTCCGCAGCCAGTTCCCCTTCCGGCATCGGGTCGAGCACGAAGGATAGAACGATATAGGCCACCAGGGTGAAGAAGGCCAGACCGAAGAAAATCGACAGCACCGTCACCACGCGCACCAGCTTCACCGGCACGTCCAGATAGTGGGCCAGGCCAGCGCACACGCCGCGCACCATGCCCTGCTGTGGGATACGCCACAGCTTTTTATTCAGGTTAAGTCCGGCCATTAACGGTCCCTCCAGTTTGGATGTTCTGCATCAAGGATGGCTTCCAGAGCCTGAATACGTTCGCGCATTTTGGTTGCCTCGTCGGAAAGCTGCACCAGACGCTGTTGTTCACTCTGGGAAAGTTCACCGCGTGAAGAACGGTTGCTGTAATGCAGCCATAACCAGATCGGCAACACGAACAGCACGAAAATGGTCAGGGGAATTGCCAGAAAAAGCGCGCTCATGTGTACTCCTTGTCTTTTGATGCGTGGCGGCACCCGCGGATGCCGCCCACTTTATTATTGGTTGTCTTGCTTCATTTTGGCTTTAAGCGCGGCCAGCTGCTCGCTAATTTCATCGTCCGCTTTCAGGTCGGCAAACTGCTGATCCAGCGTTTTTTGCTTGCCAATGCTGTGGCTCTCCGCTTCGGCTTCCATATGGTCGATGCGGCGCTCGAACGATTCGAAGCGGGCCATCGCTTCATCCAGCTTGCCGCTGTCCAGCTGACGACGCACGTCGCGTGACGAGCTTGCCGCCTGGTGGCGCAGTGACAACGCCTGCTGACGGGCGCGGGTTTCGCTGAGTTTGTTTTCCAGCTCGCCAATCTCTTTTTTCATGCGCGTCAGGGTGTCATCCACCAGCGTCACTTCATGTTCCAGCGTAGCCACCAGATCGGTCAGCTTCTGCTTTTCAATCAGCGCGGCACGCGCCAGATCTTCTTTATCTTTGCGCAGCGCCAGCTCAGCTTTTTCCTGCCATTCGTTCAGCTGGGCGGTAGCCTGCTCAATGCGGCGCGTTAATTGTTTCTTTTCTGCCAGCGCGCGGGCAGAGGTAGAACGGACTTCAACCAGCGTGTCTTCCATTTCCTGAATCATCAGACGCACCAGCTTCTGCGGATCTTCCGCTTTCTCCAGCAGCGAGTTGATGTTGGCGTTCACGATGTCGGCAAAACGAGAAAAAATACCCATAATTCGATCCTCACAGTTCTGTTATCGGGCGATGCCCTGCTAAACAGATAATACAAAACCCATGCCAACTTTTTATCTTATTGATTTATCTCATTACGTTTGATTTTCGCGCCGTTACGCACTACGCTGACCTGGTGAATATCGCTAACGAGTGGTGAATTTAACTATGACCGAATTTAAAGATAATCTGCTGGGAGAAGCAAACAGCTTTTTAGAGGTGCTGGAGCAGGTTTCTCGCCTCGCGCCGCTCAACAAGCCGGTGCTGATTATCGGCGAGCGCGGCACGGGTAAAGAGCTTATCGCGAACCGGTTACACTTTTTGTCCGGCCGCTGGGACGGCCCGTTTATCTCGCTGAACTGCGCGGCGCTCAACGAAAACCTGCTCGACTCCGAGCTGTTTGGTCACGAAGCGGGGGCCTTTACCGGCGCGCAAAAGCGCCATCCGGGACGGTTTGAACGCGCGGACGGCGGCACGCTGTTTCTCGACGAGCTGGCGACGGCCCCGATGCTGGTACAGGAAAAGCTGCTGCGCGTGATTGAGTACGGCGAGCTGGAGCGCGTGGGCGGCAGCCAGCCGCTACAGGTAAACGTGCGCCTGGTCTGCGCCACCAATGCGGATCTGCCCCGGATGGTAGCCGAAGACAAATTCCGCGCCGACCTTTTGGACAGGCTGGCCTTCGACGTGGTGCAGCTCCCCCCGCTGCGCGAGCGGCGCAGCGACATCATGCTGCTGGCCAGGCAGTTTGCGATTCAGATGTGCCGCGAGCTGGGGCTGCCGCTCTTTCCCGGGTTTAGCGAGCACGCGCAGGACACGCTGCTGGGCTATCACTGGCCGGGGAACATCCGTGAGCTGAAAAACGTGGTGGAACGGTCAGTCTATCGCCACGGCAGCAGCGAAACCGAGCTGGATAACATCATTCTCGATCCCTTTCAGCGCGCTGAACCGTCTACGCTGGAAGCCCCAGCGCAGACGGAGACACCCGCGCTGCCGCTTGATTTACGCCAGTTCCAGCATCATCAGGAACAGCAGCTGCTTGAACAGAGCCTGAAGCAGGCGAAATATAACCAGAAACGGGCGGCTGAACTGCTGGGGCTGACCTACCATCAATTAAGGGCATTGCTCAAAAAGCATCAAATGCGCTGACATTATCAGCAGTTACCCGCAGACATTTTTACGAAGCAGGCGTAAGTGCGATACACTTTGCAGATCGAACCTAAAAACCTTAAAAATTATGCGTCTGGTTTTATCGTCCCTGATTGCGCTCGGCCTGTTCAGCCATGCGGCGTTTGCTGCGCCTGAACCTGCCGCGCTGCCTGATATTCGCGATAGCGGCTTTGTCTATTGTGTCAGCGGGCAAGTTGACACCTTCAACCCACAAAAAGCGGGCAGCGGCCTGATTGTCGACACCCTCGCCGCACAGCTTTACGACCGCCTGCTGGATGTCGATCCTTATACCTACCGCCTGGTGCCGGAGCTTGCCGAAAGCTGGGAAGTGCTGGATAACGGCGCAACCTACCGCTTCCGCCTGCGCGATGACGTGTCGTTCCAGGATACGCCGTGGTTTACCCCCACCCGTAAGCTGAATGCGGACGATGTGGTCTTTACCTTCCAGCGCATTTTTAACCGCAACCATCCGTGGCATAACGTGAACGGCGGCAGCTTCCCCTATTTCGACAGCCTGCAATTTGCCGATACGGTGAAAAGCGTGCGTAAGCTCGATAACCGCACCGTCGAATTTAGCCTGACGCGCCCGGATGCGTCGTTCTTATGGCACCTTGCGACCCACTATGCGTCGGTGATGTCTGCGGAATATGCGGCTCAATTGACCAAACGGGATCGCCAGGAGCTGCTTGACCGACAGCCGGTCGGGACGGGGCCGTTCCAGCTGGCCGAGTACCGTTCGGGGCAGTACATTCGCCTGCAACGCCACGAGCACTTCTGGCGCGGCACGCCGCTGATACCGCAGGTGGTGGTTGATTTGGGGTCGGGCGGCACGGGTCGCCTCTCTAAATTGCTTACCGGGGAGTGCGATGTGCTCGCGTGGCCGGCCGCCAGCCAGCTGACCATTTTGCGCGACGATCCGCGCCTGCGCCTGACGCTGCGTCCGGGTATGAACATCGCCTATCTGGCTTTCAATACCGATAAGCCGCCGCTCAATAACCCCGCCGTGCGACACGCGCTGGCGCTGGCGATCAATAACCAGCGCCTGATGCAGTCTATTTATTACGGCACGGCGGAAACCGCCGCCTCTATTTTGCCGCGCGCCTCGTGGGCGTATGACGGTGAAGCTAAAGTTACGGAATACAATCCGGCGAAAGCGCGCGAGCAGCTGAAAGCCCTGGGTATTGAAAATCTGACCCTGCAACTGTGGGTGCCCACCAGCTCTCAGGCGTGGAACCCCAGCCCGCTGAAAACGGCGGAGCTGTTACAGGCGGATATGGCGCAGGTGGGCGTAAAAGTGGTGATTGTGCCGGTCGAGGGCCGTTTCCAGGAGGCGCGGCTGATGGACATGAATCACGATCTCACCCTGACGGGCTGGGCGACCGACAGTAACGATCCGGACAGTTTCTTCCGTCCGCTTCTGAGCTGCGCCGCCATTAACTCCCAGACCAACTACGCCCACTGGTGCAACCGCGAGTTTGATACGGTGCTGCAAAAGGCGCTCTCTTCGCAGCAGCTGGCCTCGCGAATCGATGCTTACGATGAAGCGCAAAACATTCTGGCGAGAGAGCTGCCGGTGCTGCCGCTCGCTTCGTCCCTGCGTCTTCAGGCCTATCGCTACGACATTAAAGGGCTGGTGCTGAGCCCGTTTGGTAACGCCTCCTTTGCTGGCGTATCGCGTGAAGAAAAAGAAGAGGTGAAAAAGCCGTGATTATTTTTACCTTGCGCCGCCTGTTACTGCTGCTGGTCACGCTCTTTTTCCTGACCCTGGTCGGCTTCAGCCTGAGCTATTTCACCCCGCACGCGCCGCTGCAGGGCTCGTCCCTGTGGGATGCCCTGCTGTTCTGGTTCAACGGCGTGCTGCACTGGGACTTTGGCGTTTCCAGCATCAACGGGCAGCTGATTTCCGAACAGCTGAAAGAGGTCTTCCCGGCCACGATGGAGCTGTGCATTCTGGCCTTTGGTTTTGCCCTGATGGTGGGTATTCCGGTGGGGATGCTTGCCGGGATCTACCGCAACAAGTGGCAGGATAAGTTTATCAGCGCCCTCGCCCTGCTCGGCTTTTCGATTCCGGTCTTCTGGCTGGCGCTGCTGCTGACCCTGTTCTTCTCCCTCACCCTCGGCTGGCTGCCGGTGTCGGGCCGTTTCGACCTGCTTTATACGGTCAAAACGGTGACCGGGTTTGCGATTGTCGACGCCTGGCTGTCTGATTCCGCCTGGCGGCACGAAATGATTGTCAGCGCCGTGCGCCACATGGTGCTGCCGGTACTGACGCTGGCGGTTGCGCCGACCACCGAAGTGATTCGCCTGATGCGCATCAGCACCATCGAGGTGTTCGACCAGAACTACGTCAAGGCCGCAGCGACGCGTGGCCTGTCGCGCCTGACGATCCTGCGGCGTCACGTCCTGCACAACGCCCTGCCGCCGGTGATCCCGCGTCTGGGGTTACAGTTTTCTACCATGCTGACGCTGGCGATGATCACCGAAATGGTCTTCAGCTGGCCGGGGCTGGGGCGCTGGATGATTAACGCTATTCGCCAGCAGGACTACGCGGCCATCTCCGCCGGGGTGATGGTGATTGGCTCTCTGGTTATTATTGTTAACGTTCTTTCCGATATTTTGGGTGCCATGGCCAACCCGCTGAAGCATAAGGAATGGTATGCCCTACGATAGCGTTTACAGTGAAAAGCGCACGCCCGGTGCGCTACGAACCGTGTGGCGTAAATTCTATGGTGACACCACGGCGATGATCGGTCTGTACGGTTTCGGCGGGCTGGCGCTGCTTTGTGTCTTTGGTTCATGGTTCGCGCCGTACGGCATCGATCAGCAGTTCCTCGGCTATCAGCTGTTGCCGCCTTCGTGGTCGCGCTACGGGGAGGTTTCTTTCTTCCTCGGGACGGACGATCTGGGGCGCGATGTCTTAAGTCGCCTGCTGAGCGGCGCGGCCCCGACGGTGGGCGGCGCGTTCGTGGTGACGCTGGCCGCCGCCGTTTGCGGCCTGCTGCTGGGGATTTTCGCCGGATGTACTCACGGCCTGCGCTCTGCGGTGATGAACCACATTCTGGACACCCTGCTCTCTATTCCCTCTCTGCTGCTGGCGATTATTGTCGTCGCCTTCGCTGGCCCGCACCTGTCGCACGCGATGTTTGCCGTCTGGCTGGCGCTGCTGCCGCGCATGGTGCGCTCGGTCTACAGCATGGTTCACGACGAGCTGGAAAAAGAGTATGTGGTCGCCGCCCGTCTGGACGGCGCAACCACGTTCAACATCTTATGGTTTGCCGTGCTGCCGAACATCGCCGCGGGCCTGGTGACGGAAATCACCCGCGCCCTGTCGATGGCGATACTGGACATTGCGGCGCTGGGCTTCCTCGATCTGGGCGCCCAGCTGCCCTCCCCGGAATGGGGAGCGATGCTCGGCGACGCGCTGGAGCTGATTTACGTAGCGCCCTGGACGGTAATGCTGCCGGGTGCGGCCATCATGGTGAGCGTGCTGATCGTCAACCTGCTGGGTGACGGGATCCGCCGGGCCATTAACGCGGGGGTGGAATAATGCCGTTACTTGATATCCGCAACCTGACGATTGAATTTAAAACCGGCGAAGGCTGGGTAAAAGCCGTCGACCGCATCAGCATTACCCTGGCAGAAGGCGAGATTCGCGGTCTGGTGGGCGAATCCGGTTCGGGGAAAAGCCTGATTGCCAAAGCGATTTGCGGCGTTGCCAAAGACAACTGGCGCGTCACCGCCGACCGTATGCGGTTTGACGATATCGACCTGCTGCGCCTGTCGCCGCGCGAGCGCCGCAAGCTGGTGGGCCATAACGTGTCGATGATCTTCCAGGAGCCGCAGTCCTGTCTCGATCCGTCCGAGCGCGTGGGCAAACAGCTGATGCAGAACATCCCCGGCTGGACCTATAAAGGCCGCTGGTGGCAACGGTTCGGCTGGCGCAAGCGCCGCGCCATCGAGCTGCTGCACCGGGTCGGTATTAAAGATCACAAAGATGCCATGCGCAGCTTCCCCTACGAGCTGACCGACGGCGAGTGTCAGAAGGTGATGATCGCGATTGCGCTGGCGAATCAGCCGCGCCTGCTGATCGCCGACGAACCAACCAACGCGATGGAGCCGACCACCCAGGCGCAGATTTTCCGCCTGCTGACGCGGCTTAATCAGAACAACAATACGACTATTTTGCTGATCAGCCACGACCTGCAAATGCTCAGCAAGTGGGCCGACAAAATTGACGTGATGTACTGCGGCCAGACGGTGGAAACGGCGGGGAGCGAAGATCTGGTGACGACGCCGCATCACCCCTACACCCAGGCGCTGATCCGCGCGATCCCGGATTTCGGCAGCGCGATGCCGCACAAAAGCCGCCTGAATACGCTGCCGGGGGCAATTCCGCTGCTGGAATCCTTGCCGATCGGCTGTCGTCTTGGCCCGCGCTGCCCCTACGCACAGCGCAAATGCATTGAAACCCCGCGTCTGACGGGAGCCAAAAACCACCTGTACGCCTGTCATTTCCCGCTGAACATGGAGAGAGAGTGAAATGGTCGAAACCTTGCTGGAAGTTCGCAACCTGAGTAAGACCTTTCGCTACCGCACCGGGCTGTTTCACCGTCAGATGGTCGAGGCCGTCAAGCCGCTCAGCTTTACCCTGCGCGAGAAGCAGACGCTGGCGATTATCGGTGAAAACGGCTCCGGAAAATCGACGCTGGCGAAAATGCTCGCCGGGATGGTTGAGCCGAGCGGCGGTGAGGTGCTGATCGACGATCACCCGCTCGAGTTTGGCGATTATTCGTTCCGCAGCCAGCGCATCCGCATGATTTTTCAGGATCCGTCGACCTCCCTTAACCCGCGTCAGCGTATTTCGCAGATTCTGGATTTTCCGCTGCGATTAAACACCGACCTGGAGCCGGAGCTACGCCGCAAACGCATCATCGAAACCCTGCGCCTGGTGGGGCTGCTGCCCGATCACGAAAGCTATTATCCGCACATGCTGGCGCCGGGGCAGAAACAGCGTCTGGGGCTGGCACGCGCGCTGATCCTGCGCCCGAAGGTGATTATCGCCGACGAAGCGCTGGCCTCGCTGGATATGTCGATGCGTTCGCAGTTAATTAACCTGATGCTGGAATTGCAGGAAAAACAGGGTATCTCTTATATCTACGTGACCCAGCATTTGGGAATGATGAAGCACATCAGCGATCAGGTTCTTGTGATGCACCAGGGCGAAGTGGTCGAGCGCGGAAGCACCGCCGACGTGCTGGCCTCCCCGCTTCACGACCTGACCAAGCGCCTGATTTCGGGGCATTTTGGTGAAGCATTGACCGCAGATGCGTGGCGAAAAGATCGTTAGTTCTGCATCCAGAAAGTGGTCGGATTAACTAAGTACGCGACACGTGATATTATCGCCGCGTTTTAACGACGATTGTCCCAAGAAGATGACGATCGGCACAACAATGAATATAAGGATTAAAGCTATGGGTTTTCTTTCCGGTAAGCGCATTCTGGTGACTGGCGTTGCCAGCAAACTGTCCATCGCATACGGCATCGCGCAGGCTATGCATCGCGAAGGCGCTGAGCTGGCGTTCACCTACCAGAACGACAAGCTGAAAGGCCGTGTTGAAGAGTTTGCCGCACAGCTGGGTTCCAGCATTATTCTGGAATGTGACGTTGCACAAGACGAAAGCATCGATGCGATGTTTGCTGAACTGGCAAAAACGTGGCCGAAATTCGACGGTTTCGTTCACTCCATCGGCTTCGCACCAGGCGACCAGCTGGACGGTGACTACGTTGACGCGGTAACCCGTGAAGGCTTCAAAATCGCTCACGACATCAGCTCTTACAGCTTCGTGGCAATGGCTAAAGCGTGCCGCACCCTGCTGAACCCGGGCGCTGCGCTGCTGACGCTGTCCTACCTGGGCGCAGAGCGTGCAATCCCTAACTACAACGTGATGGGTCTGGCGAAAGCGTCTCTGGAAGCGAACGTGCGCTACATGGCGAATGCGATGGGTCCAGAAGGCGTGCGTGTTAACGCCATCTCTGCTGGCCCAATCCGTACTCTGGCAGCATCCGGCATCAAAGATTTCCGTAAAATGCTGGCACACTGCGAAGCGGTTACCCCGATTCGTCGTACCGTTACCATTGAAGATGTGGGTAACTCTGCTGCATTCCTGTGCTCTGACCTGTCCGCGGGTATCTCCGGCGAAGTGGTTCACGTTGACGGCGGTTTCAACATCGCTGCAATGAACGAGCTGGAAATTAAATAAGCCGTTACTCTCTTCCCTCACCGGGAAGAGAGTTTTTCTTTCCCCGCCCCTGTCCGTCGTTATTCCGTTCCGCTATTTGTTATCACCTAACAATATTTTTCCCCTCATCCGCCTTACGCCAGGATATTGATCGCCACTTTGAGATCAAGGAACGCCCATGGAACAGCGCCGTTTTTCCGGCAAAGGCCACTGGTATCATGAAACCCAGTCAAATCATTCGCAGACGGACGTGCTGCCACTGGTGCCCGAAGCCGCTAACGTCGACGATCGTTTTTTGCTCGATTTAGCCCTGCCTGAAGAGATTGTCACCCACTGCGAAAGCTGGCTTGCGCCCGCGCGCGCGCTTTGTCATCAGCTCTTCCCGCTCGACGTGCCCGTTAACCGACTGCGTACGCTGAGCGCCTATGACCGGCTCAGCACCGCGCTGACGGTTGCCCAGGCCTGCGGCGTGCAGCGCCTCTGTAACCACTACGCCGCCCTGCTCGCCCCGCTTCCTGGTCCAGACTCCTCCCGAGAAAGTAATCGTCGCCTCGCACAAATTACCCAGTATGCCCGCCAGCTTGCCAGCTCACCGGACGTGATCGACGACAAAGCGCAGCAGCAGCTGGATGAGGTCGGCCTCACGACCTATGACATTGTATTAATCAATCAGATAATCGGGTTTATCGGTTTTCAGGCGCGCGTCGTCGCGGCGTTTCAGGCCCTGCTCGGCCAGCCCGTGCGCTGGCTGCCGGGGCACCACATTCAGCCTCACGCGCTTATCGCCTCGTCGTCGCAGGACGGCCAGCAATGGGTGGCGATTATTCCTGACGTTGAGCTGCGTTACGCTACGCCGCAGCAGCTGGAATCGCTTGCCCGCTGGCAGGCCGAGCCTGAACTTCAGCTTCTCACTCCCACGCTGTGCCATGAACCGGTGCTGCTCGATCTGATCGGTGAGATAGTGCTAAGCGGCATCCGCGAACCGATTTCGTCGCCGTCCCTGGCCGCTGCAACGGTGCTGTTGAGCCAGTCTCCTGACCGCTTCAGCGCCGCACAGTTCACGCCGCTCACGGATGAAGGGCTCCCCCCGGCGCAGGCGATTAACCTGCTCACCTGGAGCGCATTTTGCGGCTGGCTTGAGCGTCTGAAAATCGCGCTTGGCAAAGCAGCCTAACCCTGCTTATCACCTAAAGAGCGCTTGCCGTAACAGTGAGAATCGCGTAAAACTGTCAGCCGCTCAATGGCTACTAAAATAGAACATTATGTTTCAGGACAACCCGCTGCTAGCGCAGCTTAAACAGCAACTGCATTCCCAGACGCCGCGTGCAGAAGGGGTAGTAAAAGCCACGGAAAAGGGCTTTGGCTTCCTGGAAGTCGATGCGCAGAAAAGCTACTTCATTCCGCCTCCGCAGATGAAGAAAGTGATGCACGGCGACCGCGTAATGGCCGTTATTCATACCGAAAAGGAACGCGAGTCTGCCGAGCCGGAAGAACTCATCGAGCCGTTCCTGACCCGCTTTGTCGGGAAGGTGCACAGAAAAGACGACCGTCTTTCTATTGTTCCTGACCATCCCCTGCTGAAAGATGCCATTCCTTGCCGCGCCGCTCGTGGCGTTGAGCACGATTTTAAAGAGGGTGACTGGGCCGTTGCAGAAATGCGCCGTCATCCGCTGAAAGGCGACCGCGGCTTCTACGCGGAGCTGACCCAGTTCATCACCTTTGGCGACGACCACTTCGTGCCGTGGTGGGTGACGCTGGCACGCCATAATCTCGAAAAAGAAGCGCCGGACGGCGTAGCGACGGAAATGCAGGACGAAGGTCTTGAACGTCGCGACCTGACGGCGCTGGATTTTGTCACCATCGACAGCGCCAGCACCGAAGATATGGACGATGCCCTGTTTGCGGAAGAAGCCGCAGACGGCAAGCTTACCCTCACCGTGGCGATTGCCGATCCCACCGCCTGGATTGTGGAAGGCAGCAAGCTTGATAACGCCGCGAAAATCCGCTCGTTTACCAACTACCTGCCTGGCTTCAACATTCCGATGCTGCCGCGCGAACTCTCTGACGATCTCTGCTCGCTGCGTCCGAACGAAGTGCGTCCGGTCCTCGCCTGTCGCATGACCATTGCCGCAGACGGTACGATCGAAGACGATATCGAGTTCTTTGCCGCAACCATCGAATCGAAAGCCAAGCTCGCCTATGACGACGTGTCCGACTGGCTGGAAAACAGCGGTAGCTGGAAACCAGAAAACGACGCCATTGCCGCGCAGATCCGTCTGCTGCATCGCGTCTGCCTGAGCCGCAGCGACTGGCGTAAAACCCACGCCCTGGTCTTTAAAGATCGTCCTGATTACCGCTTCGTGCTGGGTGAAAAAGGCGAAGTGCTGAATATTGTTGCCGAACCGCGCCGCATCGCTAACCGTATCGTTGAAGAGGCCATGATCTCGGCCAACATTTGCGCCGCACGCGTGCTGCGCGACAAGTTAGGCTTTGGCATCTACAACGTCCACACCGGTTTTGACCCGGCGAACACCGAAGCGCTGGCCGCCCTGCTGAAAACCCATGACGTCCACGTCGATCCTGAAGAGGTGTTGACCCTGAACGGTTTCTGCAAGCTTCGCCGCGAGCTGGATGCACAGCCATCCGGCTTCCTCGACAGCCGCATCCGCCGTTTCCAGTCCTTCGCGGAAATCAGCATCGAGCCAGGCCCGCACTTTGGTCTGGGTCTGGAAGCCTACGCCACCTGGACGTCCCCAATCCGTAAGTATGGCGACATGGTTAACCACCGCCTGCTGAAAGCGATTATCAAGGGTGAATCCATTGCGCGTCCGCAGGACGACACAACCGTGCAGATGGCGGAACGCCGCCGCCTGAACCGTATGGCCGAGCGCGACGTGGGTGACTGGCTGTATGCCCGTTTCCTGAAGGACAAAGCCGGTACCGACACCCGCTTCCCGGCGGAAATCATCGATGTCAGCCGCGGTGGAATGCGCGTGCGTCTGGTGGATAACGGCGCCGTTGCCTTTATCCCTGCCCCGTTCATCCACGCGGTGCGTGACGAAATGGTCTGTAGCCAGGAGAACGGCTCCGTGCAGATCAAAGGCGAAGTGGTTTATAAAGTCACCGACGTGATTGACGTCACCATCGCTGAAGTCCGCATGGAAACCCGCAGTATCATCGCGCGCCCTGCCGCCTGATAACGTATTAAAATGTCGGCCATTTCCCTTTCGGAAAGGCCGACATTTTTACTTTGTTTGTCAGCCCACAAAAATCATCTTTTTTTCCGACTATTTTCCGCATCCGCTCACCCAAATCCGCCAAAATTATCTACAGTAAAAGAGTGCCGCTATAGTCGGTTACGTGAATTTTTATACCGATCCTATCCTTTTCAGCTCGACGCGTTTTACTATAATAAAACTGGGAAAAACAATAAGTTCACTTCGGTTTTGCCGCTGTTTCACGACGGAAAAGTCGACTGCAAATGAATAAACTTTGCGCTATTGAGCAGTGACGGGAGAAAACATGATGGACGATCTGGAGCAGAATTTGCTGTTTCGTTACATGGGGACGCACAGCCCCTGGTGGCGTCTGACAGCCGACAGCAATGCTCTTCATCTGGCAGCAAGCGAAAGTGCCGACGTTGTTCAGGTCGTGGCGCTAACTGACGATCAGGCCGACCTCATCCGCCAGCTGACGGTGATCACCTCCAGCATTACCCTCTCATTGTCCCTCTATGGCACCGATGTTTCCGTTCATCTGGTGGGGCGAAAGATCAATAAAAAGGAGTGGGCCGGTACCGCGTCGGCCTGGAACGACACCCCTTCCGTCGCGCGGGATCTGGTGCAGGGACTCTCCTTTGCCGAACAGGTCGTATCCGAAGCCAACTCCGTTATTGTTATTCTCGATCAGAACGGCAATATCCAGCGCTTTAACCGCCTGAGCGAAGAGTACACTGGCCTTAAAGAGCAGGAAGTGATCGGCCAGAACGTCTTTAAGCTGTTCATGAGCCGCAGCGAGGCCGCCGCCTCGAAACGCAACATCACCGGTTTTTTTCGTAACGGCAGTTCCTACGAGGTGGAACGCTGGATCAAGACGCGAAAAGGACAACGTCTGTTTCTGTTCCGCAATAAATTTGTCCACAGCGGCAGCGGCAAAAACGAAATTTTTCTGATCTGCTCCGGGACCGATATCACAGAAGAACGCCGCGCCCAGGAGCGCCTGCGGGTGCTGGCCAATACCGATACCATCACCGGTTTGCCCAACAGAAACGCCATCCATGACCTGATTTCCGACGCCATCGACACGCGTGGAGACACCCAGGTCGGCGTGGTGTATCTCGATCTCGATAACTTTAAAAAAGTGAACGATGCCTACGGGCATATGTTTGGCGATCAGCTTCTTCAGGCGGTCGCGCTGGCTATTCTGAGCTGCCTCGAAGAGGGACAAGTACTCGCGCGTCTGGGTGGCGATGAGTTTATCGTCCTCGCGACCAATACCTCGCAAAGCACGCTGGAGGCGATGGCCTCGCGTATTCTTACCCGCCTGCGCCAGCCCTTTCGCATCGGGTTAATCGAAGTCTATACCGGCTGTTCGCTGGGCATTGCGCTCGTGCCGCAGCACGGCGGCGATCGCGAAAGCGTGATCCGCAATGCCGATACCGCCATGTATACCGCCAAAGAGAGCGGTCGCGGCAAGTTCTGCGTCTTCTCCCCTGAAATGAACCAGCGGGTCTTCGAGTATCTGTGGCTGGACACCAACCTGCGTAAAGCGCTGGATAACGATCAGCTGCTTATCCACTACCAGCCCAAGATGACCTGGCGCGGCGAAGTGCGCAGCCTTGAGGCGCTGGTGCGCTGGCAGTCGCCTGAGCGCGGGCTGATCCCGCCGCTGGAGTTTATCTCCTATGCGGAAGAGTCTGGCCTGATTGTGCCGCTGGGTCGCTGGGTCATGCTGGATGTGGTGCGTCAGGTCGCCAGATGGCGCGATAAAGGCATTAATCTGCGGGTGGCGGTCAACGTGTCGGCGCGTCAGCTGGCGGACCAGACCATTTTCAGCGATCTCAAACAGGCGCTGAAAGATTTGAACTTCGAATACTGCCCTATCGACGTGGAGCTCACCGAAAGCTGCCTGATTGAAAATGAAGAGCTGGCGCTGTCGGTGATCCAGCAGTTCAGCCAACTGGGGGCGCAAATCCATCTGGACGACTTCGGTACGGGCTACTCTTCCCTTTCACAGCTTGCCCGTTTTCCTATCGACGCGATTAAGCTCGATCAGGCTTTCGTGCGGGATATTCATAAGCAGTCGATTTCACAATCTCTGGTGCGGGCCATCGTGGCCGTCGCGCAGGCGCTGAACTTGCAGGTGATTGCGGAAGGTGTCGAGAGCGCGAAAGAAGACGCCTTTCTGACCAAGAATGGCGTCAACGAACGGCAGGGATTTCTTTTTGCTAAGCCCATGCCCGCTGCCGCATTCGAGCGATGGCTAAAGCGCTATCAGTCGAGAAAAATGCGTTAGCTTGCTTTGCGTAAACCTGCCGCGTGATGGCGGTTTTGCAGCAATACCAGCCGCTCCATATAGGCAATATCTTTGGGTTCAAGGCAAAACGCCGCATCGACCCAGTCCTCGGTAATATCCATCAGTTCACTGCGCGGCAGTTGCAGTACCCGGGTGCGGGCGCGAAGCATGGCGCGTACGCCGTTCATCTTCGGCTGCAAGGTGTCGATAAAGGTACGGACCGACACGTAGCTCTGCCCCGGTTCAAACAACACGTCGACCAGCCCGTGCTGTTCGTACCACTCCGCGGTGTGCGATTCCCCTTTGTAGATAAGCTCCTCCGCCAGCTTCATGCCGGAACGACGCGCCACCAGCGAGTAGCCGCCCATGCCGGGAAACAGGTTGAACGCAATTTCCGGGAAACCCAGCCGGGCATCGCGCTGGGCAAGGACAAAATGATGCGCCAGCGCTGCCTCAAATCCCCCGCCTAAGGCGCTGCCTTCGACCATCGCCAGCGAGATGGCGCCCGTATCAAAACCGCGTGACGCGGCGTGTACGCAGTCAACGCAGGCGCGCGCGTAGGCGCGTAACGCCTCACGTCGCCCGTTCTGTATGCACTCCACAAAGAATTGCAGATCCCCGCCGGTATTGTACATATCGGGCACCAGCGAGCCGGTCACCCAGAAATCGACGACGAAACCGTTTTGCCGCACCAGCCAGGAAAGGTTCATGATCTCCTCTATTAACGCATGGTTGAAGCAGGGGCGCGGCTGCGAGCGCAGCATCATCCATACGGTACGCCGCTCCTCCTCGTAATAGGCCGCCAGTTGGGTGAAACGTTCAGCGTCGGTAAACAATGTGCAGGTAGCTTGGTTGATCACTGTCATGGTCTAATTCCTCATATAAAAAAGCGCCTTGCGCGCAGAATTAGACTAATCCACTCATTCCGCTCCCTGTATGCGAGGGGGTAAAATTATCACTTTCATTTATGTACTTTCCTAAGTGCATTTTTTCCCTTCTCTTTTGAACCCAATTTCTGCATCATTGAAAATATTAACTTTTCGCTCAGGGGTGAGATTATGTCTACTATTGATGCACAGACCGTGGCACAACGTATTGATACCGTGCTGGATATTCTGGTAGCGGGCGATTATCACTCTGCTATCCGTAATCTTGAGATCTTAAAGTCCGAGCTACTGGCACAGCATGGCGCGGATATCGCACCGGAAAGCACACAGCCTAAAGCGCCGTGGGAAGTGTAATCACCACGCCTTCGACCTCGTTTCGTTTTTTTTAATGGATGCTATGAATTCCCGACAACAAATCATTTTGCAGATGGTCATCGATCAGGGACGCGTCAGCGTGGTCGACCTCGCTAAAGCTACTGGCGTATCTGAAGTGACAATTCGCCAGGATCTTAATCTTCTGGAAAAACAGAGCTACCTGCGTCGCGCGCATGGGTATGCCGTACCGCTCGACAGCGATGACGTTGAAACCCGCATGATGAACAACTATGCGCTCAAGCGTGAGCTGGCAGAGTTTGCCGCCTCGCTGGTGAATAACGGGGAAACGGTGTTTATCGAAAACGGCAGCAGCAACGCTCTGCTGGCGCGTACCCTGGCGAACCAGAAAGATATCACCATCATTACCGTCAGCAGCTATATCGCACACCTGCTGAAAGAGACTAAATGTGAAGTGATTTTACTGGGCGGGATTTACCAGAAAAAGAGCGAGAGCATGGTGGGCCCGCTTACCCGACAATACGTCCAGCAGGTTCACTTCAGCAAAGCCTTTATCGGTATTGACGGCTGGCAGGCGGACACCGGCTTTACGGGCCGGGATATGATGCGTTCGGACGTGGTAAACGCCGTTCTGGAAAAAGAGTGTGAGGCGATTGTCCTGACCGACAGCTCTAAGTTCGGTGCCGTTCATCCTTACACGATGGGACCGATTTCCCGCTTCAGCCGCGTCATTACCGACGAGCGTTTAAGTGACGAACACCGCGATCGGCTCCAGCAGAATGGTCTGTTAGTCGATATTGTGAAAAAAAACTCGTGATATATTTCTGCGCCTGCAAATGTCGGGCGCAGTCTATTCCCTTTGTCTGAGATGATTCCTGGACACCCTTTAAGACTTTTTACCTGTATTACCTGCATAATCATCGTAAAATTAATGTTAGCGATATAACAGGAAGTGACTATCACCTGCGTGATAACAATCCCGTCGCGACCAGCTTTCACGGAAAAAGGAATTTTTGTATGCCAGTTGGCTATACTTAAAGTGCATTTCTTTCCGTGAATCGATAATTCAGGAGAAAGTATTATGACCTTAACCAGCAAAAAATTAGCCGCCGCTGTTCTGGCAATCACTGTAGCAATGTCTCTGAGCGCATGCTCTAACTGGTCTAAACGCGACCGTAACACCGCAATCGGTGCTGGTGCGGGTGCCCTCGGTGGCGCCGTGCTGACGGATGGTAGTACGCTGGGTACATTAGGTGGTGCTGCTGTCGGTGGTGTGATTGGTCACCAGGTGGGTAAATAATCTACATAACGGCATCCACCGGTATAACGATATATTAAGTACATTTCAGGTCTGACTTACGCACATAAAAAAGCCACGGTGAAAACCGTGGCTTTTTTAATTAAACCGCTTTAATTTAACCGCCCGCCAGTTTTACTTTCATGCCTTTGGCTTCGAGCAGCGTTTTAATGAGATCGCGCTTATCGCCCTGAATTTCGATAATACCGTCTTTCACCGCCCCGCCGCATCCGCATTTCTTTTTCAGCTCGGCGGCCAGCTTCGCCAGTTCAGCATCGTCCAGGTCGATGCCGGTGACGAGGCACACGCCCTTGCCTTTTCTGCCGCTGGTCTGGCGCTGAATACGCACAATGCCGTCCCCTTTCGGGCGCTCGGCTACCGCTTTGGGTTCATCGATACGCCCGGTGTCGGTGGAGTAGACCAGACGGCTGTTGGAATCGCTCATTACGCGTCCTTCTTCAGTGAGGCATTAATGGCCTTCAGCGTTTGTGCAGGATCGGCTGACTGCGTAACCGGACGACCAATCACCATGTAATCCACGCCTGCAATTAAGGCCTGTTCTGGGGTCATGATGCGGCGCTGATCACCCGCGTCGCTGCCAGCAGGACGGATGCCTGGCGTAACCAGCTTAAAGGCCTGACCAAACTCTGCTTTAAATCGCACCGCTTCCTGCGCAGAACACACGACGCCGTCCAGCCCGCAGCTTTGCGTCAGGCGAGCAAGTCGCTCAGCATGTTCGGCAGGTGACAACGTCACACCGAGATCGCGCAGGTCGTTGTCGTCCATGCTGGTGAGCACCGTCACGGCAATCAGCAACGGCGCGTCTTTGCCAAAGGGCACCAGCGCTTCGCGGGCTGCGGTCATCATACGCGCCCCGCCCGAGGCATGAACGTTGACCATCCACACGCCCAGATCCGCCGCAGCGGCGACCGCATGGGCCGTGGTGTTCGGGATATCGTGGAATTTGAGGTCAAGGAAGATATCAAAACCGCGCTGTTGCAGATCGCGAACCAGCTGTGGCCCGAACAGCGTGAACATCTCTTTACCGACCTTCAGGCGGCAGTCGCGGGGATCAATGCCATCGACGAAGGCCAGTGCGGCATCGCGGTTATTGTAATCAAGCGCAACAACAACAGGAGAATCAGTAACTACGCGGGAAGTAGAGGAACTAACAGACGTCATGACCAGCCCTTTTCGTCTATGGGCGCGCAGCGGCGCGGAACAGATAAACGGCGAGCATTCTACCTGTCAGCGCTGCAAATTGACAGAATCGATTTCCTCTCCTGCCAGGCCGATAAACCGCACGGTGCCAACGTTCATCAAAAAAGCCTTTAGTATGTTGTAACTAAAACGAGGGCTTTTAAAAAATTACTGCCCGTCCAGACCGCGAATTGGCTTAATGGTGGACCACGCACGGCATGAAGGACAGTGCCAGTACAGCGTGAAGGCGGTGAATCCGCACTTCTGGCAGCGATAGCGCGGTTTACTGCGCACCTGCTCGCCCACCATGTCACGCAGTACCATCAGGCTCTCTTTGGCGCGCCCTTCTTCCGCGTCATTAAGGTGATAGTCCATCAGCTTGTGGAAGACGCGCATCGTCGGATGACGTTGCAGCTGGCGCGTAATATATACCTGCGCGGTGTCGCTGCCTTCGTGCTCTTCAACCACGTCAGACAACATCAGCTCGGCCGTTGCGCCGGTATTTTCTTCTACGCAGCGGCGCAGGAAAGCGACCCACTCGTCCGGCCTGCCCAGCTGCTGATAGCAGGTTTGCAGCATTTCGAGAGTTTCGCTGACCAGCTCTTTATCCTGGTCGATCACCCGCAGCAGGCACTCTACCGCTTTGGCAAAATCCCCTTTCGCCATAAACACGCGCCCCATCATAATGGAGACACGCGCGCTGTTACGATCGGCGGCGGCGCCTTTCTTGAGCAGCGACATGGCTTTTTCCATGTCGTCGTTGCCCATCTGCTGCAACGCGAGTTCGCAGTAGAAATGCGCAATTTCAACACGCTGTTTGTCTTTGCCGAGTTTGACCAGGCGCTCTGCGGTATCAATGGCTTTCTGCCAGTCGCTGGTGGCCTGATAAATTTGCAACAGCTGCTGTAAGGCGCTGATGCGGAATTCGGTTTCATCCACCAGTTGCGCGAACATGTCTTCCGCGCGGTCGTACAACCCGGCGGCCATATAGTCGCGGCCCAGCTGCTGTACGGCAAGCAGGCGCTGATCGTAGGTTAACGATGCGCTTTCCATCAGGGTCTGGTGAATGCGGATGGCACGGTCAACCTCGCCCCGCGAGCGGAACAGGTTACCCAGGGTGAGATGCGCCTCAACGGTGCCGGTGTCCTCTTTAAGCATGTCGAGGAACAGGTCAACCGCTTTATCCTGTTGATTGCTCAGAAGGAAGTTGACCCCCGCCACGTAGTCGCGGGAGAGTCGGTTGGCTTCATCCTGCTTAGTTTGTTGCGCACTTCTGCGGCCCATATACCAGCCATAAGCTGCGGCGACAGGCAAAAGCAGAAACAACAACTCCAGCATCGTCGATTATTCCTTGACTACCGGCACACCGGCGTTTTCTGGGATGTCAGTCGCGGGGGCAAGTTGAAGTTCAAGGCGTTTGATTTTACGCTCAGCGCGCGCCAGTGAGACACGCACCTTAAGCCAGAACAGACCACACACCAGCCAGCCGATGATAAAACCGGCAGCGAACAAGACGGCAAGGAGGCTAGATACCCGATACTCGCCCTGTGCCAGCAAATAGTTAAAGCTTACCTGCTGATCGTTTTGCGCACCTAATGTGACCGAAATAACAAAAATCGCCAACACCAGTAAGAAAATGAGTAAATATTTCACATGACTTCCCGTTATGTGGATCAAGCGAATAAAGTGTATTCAATTTATCGCAATCAGCCTTATAAACTACCATTTTAGTGACGGGCGCGAAACGGAAACGTGACGCGCCAGTAAAGGATTTATGGGCTTAAGGACGAATATCAACCGTCAGGCGTCATTCTCCTCTCTTTCCGCAATTTCTCTCTTCTCTTCCGGCGGCGGCGTCAGCGGCCCGCACACCTTCTGCGTAAGCCAGGTTGCGAACGTTACCAGGAGCCAGGACATCAGCGTGGCGACGACTAAATCCCGCGGCCAGTGCATTCCCAGAAGCAGACGACTGCCCATCACCGCGCTCGCCCACACCAGCAGGACCGCGATGGTCACCGTCCTGCGACGCGGCCAAAGCAGCCCAACGCCAAGCAGCGCCCAGCTTGCGGCAAACATCGTATGTCCGGAAGGAAACGCGAAGCCTGTCTCTTTTTGCCAGTGCTTACGCAGGAATTTAGGCACGTCCTGCTGCTCCGCAAGCTGCTCTTTCACCAGCGCGCCGCGATCCTTACGCTTTAAATTGTAGAACTCATCCACCGGGATATGGTGCGTTTTTTCCAGCCAGACGACGAAAGGCCGTGGCTCCTGCACCCTGTCCTTCACCCAGGACTTCAGCCCCTGGCCGATCAGAATGGCGCCGCCGAGAATCGCAAAGAGCATAATGGCCGCCCGTAACCGAAAACGCAGACACCAGAAAAACCACGCGCACAGCAGCACATGCGTGATGATCCCCCACGGCTGGGTGACGGTTTCCGTAATCCAGTACAAGGTTTTGAGCCAGGCGGTGTTATGCCCCGGCTCCCATGCCCAACCGGAGATCCAGACGGCCAGAGGCATAATTAATAACAGGGCCGCACCGGCTGCCGTTCGTCGTGCAATGGAAAGCATGTTATCTCCTTGTTTGCTAAGCCTCACAATCATAACTGAATTTTAACCGTTGCGTAGATATGTCGGATTGTGCGTTTAACGGGCGTATAGGATGGCGGCCATTAGGTGATGTTGAGAAGCTTGTGGCAAAATGTTCGAATACAGAAAGCCAAACAGGCGAAAGGCACGAAACGTGTCAGCATACTCTGGAGAATCACATGCAGCTTAAACGTGTGGCAGAAGCCAAACTGCCAACCCCATGGGGCGATTTCCTGATGGTGGGATTTGAAGAACTGGCAACCGGACAGGATCACGTCGCCCTGGTGTTTGGCGACATTTCGGGGCAGACGCCGGTACTGTCTCGCGTGCATTCGGAGTGTCTGACGGGCGACGCCCTCTTCAGCCTGCGCTGCGACTGTGGTTTTCAGCTGGAAGCGGCGCTGTCCCATATCGCAGAAGAAGGCCGTGGCGTGCTGCTTTATCACCGTCAGGAAGGACGCAACATCGGTCTGCTGAACAAGATCCGCGCGTATGCATTGCAGGATCAGGGCTACGATACGGTCGAAGCTAACCATCAGCTTGGCTTTGCCGCTGACGAGCGTGATTTCACGCTGTGTGCCGATATGTTCAAGCTGCTGGGCGTGGATGAGGTGCGTCTGCTGACCAACAACCCGCGCAAAGTCGAGATCCTGACCGAAGCGGGCATCAACATCGTTGAGCGCGTGCCGCTGATCGTGGGGCGTAATCCAAAAAATGCCCATTATCTCGACACCAAAGCCGCGAAAATGGGCCATCTTTTAAGCGAATAATCGATAAATGCCCGGCACATCACGCGCCGGGCAATGTTATCAGTCCAGCATCTTACGAATCACATAATGTAGGATGCCGTCGTTCTGGTAATAGGTCAGCTCTGTTGCCGTATCAATACGGCACCGGCATTCCAGCACTTCCGTCTTACCGTCCGCGCGCCTCAGCTTCACCGGCACCGTTTTACCCGGTTGCAGGTTTTGCAGTCCGCTAATATCGATCTGCTCTTCCCCGGTCAGCCCTAAGGTTTTACGCGTCACTCCCTGCGGGAATTCCAGCGGTAAAATACCCATACCAATCAGGTTTGAGCGGTGAATACGCTCGAAGGATTCGGCGATAACCACCCGGACGCCCAGCAGCCGCGGCCCTTTCGCCGCCCAGTCACGGCTGGAGCCTGAGCCGTACTCTTTCCCGGCGATAACCGCAAGCGGAGTGCCCTCTTTCTGATAGCTCATCGCCGCGTCATAAATCGAGACTACCTCGCTGCCCGGCAGACGACGCGTCATGCCCCCTTCCACGCCCGGCACCATTTCGTTGCGGATGCGGATATTGGCGAAGGTGCCGCGCATCATCACCTCGTGGTTGCCGCGACGCGAGCCGTAGGAGTTGAAGTCACGACGCTCCACGCCGCGCCCTTGCAGATAACGCCCTGCCGGACTGTCGGCCTTGATACTCCCCGCCGGAGAGATGTGGTCGGTGGTGACGGAATCCCCGAGCATCGCCAGCACGCGCGCGCCGTGAATATCCTGGAGCGGGGCTGGCTGCGCCTGCATCTCGTCAAAGAACGGCGACAGACGGATATAGGTCGAATCGTCCTGCCATCCGTAGGTATCGGAGCCCTCAACCGCAATGGTTTTCCACTCCGGCGTGCCCTCGAAGACCTCGGCGTACTCCTTGCGGAACATATCGCTGGAAACCTTCTCAACCGCGCGTGCGATCTCCTGAGAGGAAGGCCAGATATCTTTCAGATAGACCGGCTCATTTTTGCGGTCGTGACCGATAGGATCCGTCGCCAGGTTGATATTCATATTCCCGGCCAGCGCGTAGGCCACCACCAGCGGCGGAGATGCCAGCCAGTTGGTTTTGACCAGCGGGTGGATACGCCCTTCAAAGTTACGGTTCCCCGACAGCACCGCGCCGACGGTTAAATCGCCCTGCTTGATCGCCACTTCGATAGGCTCAGGCAGCGGCCCGGAGTTGCCGATACAGGTGGTACAGCCGTAGCCGACCAGATTAAAGCCCAGCTCGTCCAGATACGGCGTCAGCTTTGCCTGCGCGAGATAGTCAGACACCACTTTCGACCCCGGTGCCAGCGACGCTTTCACCCACGGCTGCGGCTTAAGGCCCAGCTCAACGGCTTTTTTCGCCAGCAGACCGGCGGCCATCAGCACGCTCGGGTTGGAGGTATTGGTGCAGGAGGTAATGGCCGCAATCACGACCGCCCCTTCCGGCAGCTGGTAGGTCTGCCCGTTCATCACGTAGTCGACCGGATGATGATCTTTGTGCGACGCGTTCACTTCCAGCTCGTTGCTGGCAGCGAAGGCGGCAGGCACGTTATTCAGGGCCACGCGATCCTGCGGACGTTTTGGCCCCGCCAGGCTCGCCTCTACCGTGCCCATATCCAGCTCAAGCGTGCTGGTAAAGACCGGCTCATCGCCCGCATTGCGCCACATGCCCTGCGCTTTGGTATAGGCTTCAACCAGCGCGACCTGCTCCTCGGAACGTCCGCTGAGGCGCATATATTCCAGCGTCACGTCATCTATCGGGAAGAAGCCGCAGGTTGCACCGTACTCCGGTGCCATGTTGGCGATAGTGGCGCGATCGGCGAGCGGGAGTGAGTCAAGGCCGTCACCGTAGAATTCAACGAATTTGCCGACCACGCCGTGCTTACGCAGCATCTGGGTTACGGTCAGCACCAGGTCGGTGGCGGTAATACCTTCGGAAAGTTTCCCAATCAGCTTGAAGCCCACCACGTCCGGGATCAGCATCGAGACCGGCTGGCCCAGCATTGCGGCTTCCGCCTCGATCCCGCCGACGCCCCAGCCCAGTACGCCCAGACCGTTGATCATGGTGGTGTGCGAGTCGGTCCCCACCAGCGTATCGGGGTAGGCTACCCACTCTTTGTCCTGTAACTCGCTCCAGACGGCTTTCCCCAGATATTCGAGGTTAACCTGGTGGCAAATGCCCGTTCCCGGCGGCACCACGCTAAAGCGGCTGAAGGCCTGCTGCCCCCACTTCAGAAAAACATAGCGCTCGTGGTTACGTTCCATTTCCAGACGCACGTTCTCTTCGAAGGCATCGTCGTCACCAAAATGGTCAACCGTTACGGAGTGGTCAATCACCAGATCGACCGGCGAGAGCGGATTCACCTTCGACGTGTCCCCGCCCAGGCGTTTCACCGCTTCGCGCATTGCGGCCAAATCGACGACGGCGGGCACCCCGGTGAAGTCCTGCATCAGGACCCTGGCGGGTCGGTAGGCTATTTCACGGTCGGCGTGGGCAGTCTTCAGCCATCCCGCTAAGGCGTGGATGTCATCGGCGGTGACAGAATCTTCATCCTGCCAGCGTAAAAGGTTTTCCAGTAACACTTTCAGCGACTTGGGTAACCGCGAAATGTCCCCAAGGCTTTTGGCAGCCAGCGGCAAGCTATAGTAGTGCCAGGTTTTATTTTCTGCCTGCAACGTGTCCTTACTGGCTTCGCGTAGGGTCAACGACATAAGCTCCTCCTTAATCACAGAGATACCCTGATAATTATCAAGGCCGTAATTAAAGATAACACAAAGATGCTGTAACGTTTTGATAACAACCCAAAATGACAAATGCCGGGGGCAAATTCGGATGACAGGAAACAAAAAACCCCGCCGAAGCGAGGTTTTGTCTGTTAGTGGAAGGTCAGCCAGAAAAGCTGACACCAGAAGAGAATCGACAAAGAGAATGCGCCAATCCACGACCAGTATTTGAGCGTTGTCATGTTATTCATCATAGTGACACCAGACTTTATTTATTAATGTTCCTGAGGACGCGCCCCAGCACTATATTGCCGATGTGTATTTATTAAAGAGTACAAAAGTGCAGAACGGTGTTCAGGCTATTAATGTTAAAGGGCACATAACCCCATTACTGTTTTTTAGGCTCGTCTTCCGCGAACACATCAATAAAAGCCTTTTGCTGCGCGGTCAGTTTCCAGGACGCAGGCACGGTCGTTGTCGGCTCTTTGCTGCCTTTAAGGCCATTGTCACGAGGCTGACACATTGGTTTTCCGGTTTCTGTCCGTGCAGTCACTGTCATATTCAACCCCAATATTTCCAGGCCAGAAGCGCAACGCCCACCCAAAACAGGGCGGAGACAATAAACACCGCGAGCCAGGCTTTACGTTTAAGCACAAGATCCCTTTGCGGTTCTTCAGTTCCTGACGGCATTGCTAACCTCATACAATCGACACCGCTTATCATTTTCACACCAAACAATCGGTACAAGTAATCACCAGTTGAGATAAATCCTAAAGAAACTTTAGCTGAAAAGCCAGTGAATTTACTCGTTCATGATGATGAAATATTCATTCTTTTGACCAGAAATAAATAATTGAGAAGAATAATTTGCGCAGTCGGAAATTAGTTTCTACTTTTGTCGCAAAATCACGACAGTATGACCACATCAATTAAATGGGTTATGACATTATATGGCAGTGGGATGCAGATGATGATAATTCTGATTTCGGTTTAAGCGGATATTTCGGTATCTTTCCACAAGGGAAAGATACCGGAAGTGATTATTTGGCGGGAAGCTTAATATCTTTAAACATCTCTTCGATGTCTTCATTAGAACGCAAAGCAACGGCGGTATCCACCACGTCACGCGTTAAATGCGGCGCAAAGCGTTGAATAAAATCATACATATAGCTGCGCAGGAAAGTGCTGCGGCGGAAACCAATTTTGGTGGTGCTGTGGCTGAAGATATCATGCGCATCAAGGCGCACTAAATCCGGGTCAGATACCGGATCGACGGCCATGCTGGCAATCACGCCCACGCCCAGCCCCAGACGCACGTAGGTTTTAATCACGTCAGCATCGGTCGCGGTAAAGACGATGCGCGGCGTTAACCCTGCGCGGTTGAATGCCGTATCCAGCTCGGAGCGACCGGTAAAGCCGAAGGTGTAGGTCACCAGCGGATACTGCGCCAGCTCCTCGATGGTCACCGAGCCCTTCCCTGCCAGCGGATGATCCGGCGTTACCACAATCGAGCGATTCCAGTGATAGCACGGCAGCATCACCAGGTCGTCGTACAGATGCAGCGCCTCGGTGGCAATCGCAAAATCCGCATTGCCTTTTGATACCGCCTCAGCGATTTGGGTTGGAGAGCCCTGATGCATGTGCAGCGACACGCGCGGGTATCGCTCAATAAAGCCCTTGATCACGCCGGGCAGCGCGTAGCGAGCCTGCGTGTGCGTAGTAGCAATATAGAGAGAGCCTTTGTCCGGCCAGGTGTGCTCTCCGGCGACGGATTTAATTGCATCCACTTTTGAGAGCACTTCGCGGGCAATGCGGATGATTTCCTGTCCCGCTGGCGTCACCTGGGTGAGATGCTTCCCGCTGCGGGCAAAAATTTGAATACCCAGCTCATCTTCAAGCATGCGAACCTGCTTACTGATGCCGGGTTGTGAGGTATAAAGTCCTTCAGCGGTAGAAGAAACGTTAAGGTTGTGATTTACCACCTCAACGATATAGCGAAGCTGCTGTAATTTCATGCCAGACCATCCGATTTAGCGCACGCGGTCAATCGCTTAAGACGATTTGATAATAAGAAAAGGGTTAACTATAACCACTATATCATTTATAGCCTGACTGTATAGTACGGAACAAAAAATAATAACGACGTAATAAAAAAGGGCCGGAAGACCGGCCCTTTAACAGGTAAGTTACGCTAAGTGCAGATTATTTCTTGCCTTCAACCCATTTACCGTCGACAAAGAAGGCTGACCATCCGGTCGCTTTACCCTCTTTCTCCGCAGCCACGTACTGCTGCTTGGTTTTGCGGCTAAAGCGCACAACCGTCTTATTACCTTCCGGATCCTGCTGTGGCGCATCGGCCAGATAACGCAGTTTTTCCGGCAGACGATCGCGGAAGCGGTACAGCTCCTCCACCAGCGGCGCACGGGTTTCACGCGATTTCGGGAAGGTGTTGGCCGCGAGGAAGACCCCGGCAGCGCCGTCACGCAGCACGAAGTACGCATCTGATTTCTCACACGGCAGCTCTGGCAGCGGCACCGGATCTTCCTTCGGCGGAGCCACTTCACCGTTACGCAGGATTTTACGGGTGTTTTTGCACTCGTCGTTGGTACAGGCCATGTACTTGCCGAAACGCCCCATCTTCAGGTGCATTTCAGAGCCACACTTCTCACACTCAACAACCGGGCCGTCATAGCCCTTAATGCGGAACTCGCCCTCTTCAATCTCGTAGCCGTCGCAGGTCGGGTTATTACCACAGACGTGCAGTTTACGCTTCGGATCGATAAGGTAGCTGTCCATCGCCGTGCCGCATTTCTTACAGCGACGTTTCGCACGCAGCGCGTTCGTTTCGGCGTCATCACCTTCCAGCACGTTGAGAACTTCGTTCTCCGGCACCAGGTTGATGGTGGTTTTGCAGCGCTCTTTAGGCGACAGCGCGTAACCAGAACAGCCGAGGAACACGCCGGTCGTGGCGGTACGGATCCCCATCTTGCGGCCGCAGGTTGGGCAGTCGATGCTGGTCAGTACCATCTGGTTTGGCAGCATTCCGCCTTCTTCAGGATCTTTCTCGGCTTTATCCAGCTGCGTGGTAAAGTCGCTAAAGAAGCTGTCGAGCACCTTTTTCCATTCCGCCTGATGGCTGGCAACCTGGTCGAGGCTGTTTTCCATCTGCGCGGTGAAGTCGTAGTTCATCAGCTCGCGGAAGTTGGCTTCCAGACGATCCGTAACAATTTCACCCATCTTTTCAGCATAGAAGCGACGGCTTTCTACGCGCACATAACCGCGATCCTGAATGGTCGAGATAATGGAAGCGTAAGTAGACGGACGGCCAATACCGCGTTTTTCCAGCTCTTTCACCAGCGAGGCTTCGCTGAAGCGCGCAGGCGGTTTGGTGAAGTGCTGCGCCGGAAGCAGTTCAACCAGGGAGAGTTCATCCCCCTTGTTCACCGCAGGCAGCGTTCTGTCTTCATCACCCTTACGCAGCGCAGGCATCACTTTCGTCCAGCCGTCGAAGCGCAGGATACGGCCACGCGCTTTGAGGCGGAAATCACCCGCGCCCACGGTCAGCGTGGTGGAATCGTACTTCGCAGGTGACATCTGACAGGCCACAAACTGGCGCCAGATCAGCTGATACAGTTTCTGCGCGTCGGCTTCCATATCCTTCAGCGACTCAGCGAGGACAGACACGTCAGAAGGACGAATCGCTTCGTGCGCTTCCTGTGAGTTTTCCTTGCTGGCGTACTGGTTTTCGCTTTCCGGCAGGTATTTCTTGCCGAAATTCTCGCTGATATAGCCGCGAACCATGTTAACCGCGTCCTGGCTCAGGTTAGTTGAGTCAGTACGCATATAGGTGATGTAGCCCGCTTCATACAAGCGCTGCGCCATCATCATGGTTTTCTTCACGCCATAACCCAGACGCGTGCTCGCCGCCTGTTGCAGCGTAGAGGTAATAAACGGCGCGCCCGGTTTGCTGCTGGTCGGTTTGTCTTCGCGCTCCAGCACCTGGTAGCGCGCTTTTTCCAGCAGCGCCACGGCAGACATGGTCTGCTCGCGATTTTCAGGACGGAACGGTTTGTCGTGGTGATGGCTGACCTGCAAAGGCAGCGCGTCGCCGCCCGGCGTGGTCACGTTCGCGTCCACTTCCCAGTACTCTTCCGGGACGAACGCTTTGATTTCACGCTCACGTTCAACCACCAGACGCACGGCAACAGACTGTACGCGCCCTGCGGACAGGCCACGGGCAATCTTTTTCCACAGCAGCGGAGAGACCATATAGCCCACGACACGGTCCATAAAGCGACGTGCCTGCTGAGCATTTACGCGGTCAATATTCAGCTCGCCCGGCTTTTCAAACGCCTGACGAATCGCATTCTTCGTAATTTCGTTAAACACTACACGGCTGTAGCGTTTGTCGTCGCCACCGATCACTTCCCGCAGGTGCCATGCAATGGCTTCCCCTTCGCGGTCAAGGTCGGTTGCGAGATAGATGTGGTCGGCTTTTTCGGCGAGCTGCTTCAGCTCATTGACGACTTTTTCTTTCCCTGGCAGCACTTCATATTGTGCATCCCAGTTGTGCCACGGGTTAACACCCATGCGGTTGACAAGCGCGCTACGTTCATCCTTTTTAGGCTTTTTAGCCCCTTTGGTGGAGGTAGAGTCTGCGCTCTTTTTGCTGGCTGAGCCACTGGTCGGCAAATCGCGGATGTGACCAACGCTGGATTTAACCACGTAGTCGTTACCCAGATACTTATTGATCGTTTTGGCTTTTGCCGGGGACTCAACGATGACGAGAGCTTTACCCATATTCACCTTTACCTAATTTAATTCTTCCAGGAATACGCCGCACGTTGATTTCCCTTCCGCTGACGACGAGCCATTGATATTGAGACTGCGTCAGGGGATATCAACCCCTTTTACTTGCCGGACATCAACAGGTCTATGTCCAGGTGATTGAGTTTTCGGGCATTTTTCTCAAATCAAAGTTACTTCGTGACGAATTCAAGGTCGAATGTCAAGCAATTCTGTTGCCAGAATGACGAAAGCGCACACTGTACCTGATAAAATTCGTTACGCAACTTTATTAGCATGCAAAAGCCGATTGTGCCAATTATCCGGGTGGCGCTTACCCCCTCACATAACAGGGAAAATTTGCCCCTCAAGCCCGCGCGGCGTAGACTATTGCCACTGTTTAAGGAGTAGATTATGCAAAATACAACCCAACCCATTGACCGGGCATCTCTGCTTATCGAAGCGAACAAACTGATTCGCGATCACGAGGATACTCTGGCGGGTATCGAAGCGACCGGCGTTGAACAGCGTAACGGCGTGTTGATCTTCAGCGGCGAATATTTCCTGGATGAACAAGGTTTACCTACCCCGAAAAGCACCGCGGTATTCAACATGTTCAAATACCTGGCGCATACGCTTTCCGAAAAGTATCACCTGGTCGATTAAAGCAAAACGCGAGGCACATGCCTCGCGTTTTCATTTACAGCAGCGGTTTCTGTCCGCGCTGTAGCCAGCGCAGCAGCAGGTGGTCCGCGCTCTCTGCGGCGCTGTTGGTGAAGCGGTCGAGCATACGCTTACGCTGGGTGTAGCGCACGCCCACCAGTTCGCGCCCTTCCATCAGCCCCAGCAGCAGGTCGTCGCTGGTACCGACCTCATCCACCAGCCCTTTTTCCTGTGCCTGAGAGCCGTACCAGTGCTCGCCCGTGGCGACGTGATCGATATCCAGCGTCGGGCGCATACGGTGAACAAAGTCCTTAAAGAGATGGTGCGTTTCATTGAGATCTTCACGAAACTTCTGACGGCCCTCTTCGGTGTTCTCACCCAGTAACGTCAGCGTGCGTTTGTATTGCCCTGCGGTGTGCAGCTCAATGTCGATCTCTTTGTTTTTCAGGAAACGGTTAAAGTTGGGGATCTGCGCCACGACGCCGATTGAGCCGATGATGGAAAACGGTGCCGCCACAATCTTATCGGCAACGCAGGCCATCATGTAACCGCCGCTGGCAGCGACCTTGTCCACGGCAACCGTCAACGGGATCTGCTTGTCGCGCAGACGCTGGAGCTGTGAGGCAGCCAGACCATAGCCATGCACCACGCCGCCGGGGCTTTCGAGGCGTAATACCACCTGGTCCTGCGGTTTAAACACCGACAGAACCGCCGTCACCTCTTCACGCAGGGAAGAGACCTCATGGGCATCCATACTGCCTTTAAAATCGAGCACGTAGACGCGTGGTTTAACGTCATCCTGCGGACGTTGCAGTTTAGCTTTCGCCTTTGCCGCTTTGGCTTCCTGCTTCTGCTTTTTCTTCTGCGCTTTTGCCCACTGTTTCTGCTGATGGCTGTCCAGCAATGCCAGCGACATCTCTTCCTGCATCTCCTTATACTGCTCGCTCAGACGAGTGATCCGTAACTCGCCGCGCTGACGTTTACGCTGCTTCAGGTTAACCACCAGCACAGCGATAACCGCGATGGCAATAACCACCGTCGCGATCTTGGCTAAAAACAACCCATATTCAGAAAGTAATTCCACGCGTTCCACCTTGATTAACCACGATTCTTCCCCGCCAGTGTACAACAGCCGTTGCCAGGCGTCTTGCTCGTGACGATACCTGTGCGAGCCGCCTTCAGAAATCCCCATTTCAGATCGAAATATTTGCAAATTGTTAATTTCACAGCGAAGCCTCCTGTAGACTGATTGAATTCTCATGCTTTTTCGGGCATAAACCCTAAAAGTGATAAAAAGCAGGCGCAATCCACTCCCGCGCCCAGAGGAGTCACCGTGCATTATCAGCCCCAAAAAAATCTACTCCAGAATCGCATCATTCTTGTTACCGGAGCCAGCGACGGCATTGGCCGCGAAGCCGCTTTGACCTATTCCCGCTACGGCGCCCACGTCATACTGGTTGGCCGCAACGAAGACAAGCTGCGCAGCGTGGCGAAAGAGATTGAAGACGCGGGCGGTACGCCTGCCCCGTGGTACACCCTTGATTTATTAACCTGCACGCCGGAAAGCTGCCAGGCGCTGGCGCGGCGGATAGAAACCCAGCACCCGCGTCTTGACGGCGTGCTGCATAACGCCGGTCTGCTCGGGGAAGTTCGCCCGATGGACGAGCAGGATCCTGAGATCTGGCAGCAGGTGATGCAGGTCAATATCAACGGTACCTTCTTCCTGACCCAGGCACTGCTTCCTTTATTACTCAGGTCGGATTCAGGCTCGCTGGTCTTTACCTCGTCAAGCGTCGGCAGCCAGGGGCGCGCAAACTGGGGCGCTTACGCCGTATCGAAATTTGCCACCGAGGGCATGATGCAGGTGCTGGCCGAGGAGTACCAGAGCCGTCACCTGCGCGTAAACTGCATTAACCCGGGCGGTACGCGCACTAAAATGCGGGCCAGCGCCTTCCCGAGCGAAGATCCGCAAAAGCTGAAGACCCCGGCAGAAATCATGCCTCTCTATCTCTGGCTGATGGGCGATGACAGCCGCCGTAAAACCGGGATGACCTTTGACGCCCAGCCGGGCCGTAAACCGGGAATTTCGCAATGAGTGAAGAACGCCACCAGCAGCGTCAGCAGCGCCTGAAAGAGCAGGTCGATGCGCGCATCGCGGCCGCACAGGATGAACGCGGCATCATTATCGTCTTCACCGGAAACGGCAAAGGGAAAACCACCGCCGCATTCGGTACGGCAACGCGGGCCGTCGGTCATGGACAGAAAGTGGGCGTGATCCAGTTCATTAAGGGTGAATGGCCCAACGGTGAGCGGAACTTGCTGGAGCCTCACGGCGTTGAATTTCAGGTAATGGCGACCGGGTTTACCTGGGACACGCAAAATCGTGAAACCGATACCGCCGCGTGCCTGGCCGTGTGGGAACATGCCAGACGAATGCTTGCCGATCCGGCGCTCAACATGGTGTTGCTGGATGAAATCACCTATATGGTGGCCTACGATTATCTGCCCCTTGAGGCGGTGCTCGAGGCGTTACGCAATCGTCCGGTGCATCAGACGGTGATTGTGACGGGGCGGGGATGTCATCGGGATATTCTGGAACTGGCGGATACCGTCAGCGAACTGCGACCGGTGAAACATGCCTTTGACGCAGGCATCAAAGCGCAAATCGGCATAGATTATTAAGAAAAAAGCCCGGTTGATTCAACCGGGCTTTTATTTTAACCGTTGTTATTGCGGCTGCCAGAGCGGCGATTGTTGCTCACCTGGCTGTGACGCTTCACCGCACGGCGGATCTGATTCGCCTTCATACGACGACGATCTTTTTCCACCGCCACCTTAGAGGTGGTTTCCGGCGTCAGGCCCACCAGCTCGCGCAGGTAGTTGGTCTGGGTTAAATCCAGCTCGGTATAGCCGCCGCGCGGCAGGCCTTTCGGCAGCAGGATGTCACCATAACGCACGCGGATCAGGCGGCTAACCTGCACGCCAACGGCTTCCCAAAGACGACGCACCTCGCGGTTACGGCCTTCGGTCAGGGTCACGTTGTACCACTGGTTAATCCCTTCACCGCCGGTGAATTTGATGGTTTTGAATGCCGCCGGGCCGTCTTCAAGCTGAACGCCGCGAGACAGATCGCGCAGTTTGTTTTCATCAACCTGGCCGAAAACGCGCACCGCGTATTCACGTTCCACTTCACGGCTCGGGTGCATCAGTCGGTTTGCCAGCTCGCCGTCGGTGGTAAACAGCAGCAGACCGCAGGTGTTAACGTCCAGACGACCAACCGCAATCCAGCGAGCGCCGCGCAGCTTAGGCAGGCGGTCAAACACGGTTGGACGACCTTCCGGGTCGTTGCGGGTACACAGCTCGCCTTCCGGCTTGTAGTAGGCCAGCACGCGGCAGATCTGCTCGGCGGACTCTTTCACGGAGATAAGATGACCGTCGATGCGGATTTTCAGACCCGGTACGATTTCTACGCGGTCGCCCAGCGTGGAGACTTTACCGTCCACACTCACGCGGCCGGCTTCAATAATGGCTTCGATTTCACGGCGTGAACCGTGGCCGGCGCGCGCCAGCACTTTCTGTAACTTCTCGCTCATAGAGCTTCCTCAGGTGTCGCCTTCACAGGCGTCGAATCAGGTCAAAAACGGGACAGAGCCCGTTTTGATGGCCGCGTAGTATAGCCGCTTACACCCTTACAAGAAAGGTTTAACGTCGCCCGCGCCTTCACGGATCACTTCCGGCGCATCTTCCGTCAGATCGACCACCGTGGTGGGCTGTTGACCCAGGTAGCCGCCGTGAATAACCAGCTCGACATGCTTTTCAAGGCGATCTTTGATCTCCTCCGGGTCGGACTCGGTAAACTCGCTGCCCGGCAGCATCAGCGAGGTGGAGAGCATCGGCTCGCCCAGCGTTTCGAGCAGCGCCTGCGCAATCGGGTTCGAAGGCACGCGCATCCCAATGGTTTTACGCTTTTCCTGCAACAGACGGCGCGGCACCTCTTTCGTCCCTTTCAGGATGAAGGTGTAGTTGCCCGGCGTGTTGTTCTTGATCAGACGAAACGCCACGTTATCCACATAGGCATAGGTCGACAGCTCGGAGAGATCGCGACACATCAGGGTAAAGTTGTGGCCGTCCGGCAGCTGGCGGATGCGACAGATGCGCTCCATCGCCCCTTTATCTTCAATTTTGCAGCCCAGCGCATAGCCAGAATCGGTCGGGTAGACGATAACGCCACCCTTGCGGACAATCTCCACGGCCTGATTAATCAGGCGAGGCTGCGGGTTATCCGGATGAATATAGAAAAACTGACTCATACTTCCCTCTCTTCAATTTGCCGTGGCTGTTCCCAGAGCTGCCAGACAGGTTCGACGCCAGCGGGAAGCCAGAGCTTGCGCCCCAGCTCTATCCACGCGCAGGGCTGATGAAAATCAGAGCCCTGCGAGCCATACAGTCCAAACTGCCTGGCCCAGGTCGCGTGCTGCGACCGCTCGTTGGGAGCCTGCTGGCATTGCGCGACTTCCATCGCGTCACCGCCGCGTTCGGCGAAGTGTGCCAGCAGTCTTTTCAGCCATTTAGCAGAAAGATTATACCGCCCGGGATGGGCCAGCACCGCCTTACCGCCAGAATGATGAATCACATCAATAGCTTGTTCTATTGTACACCACTGCGGCGGGACGTATCCGGTTTTCCCGCGCGCCAGATACTTTTTAAATACGTCGGCCATGGTGGTGGCTTTGCCCGCCCCCACCAGGAATCGCGCGAAGTGCCCGCGCGTGACCGCCCCGCCGTTCGCCAGCTTTTGCGCGCCTTCCAGGGCGCCGGGAATGTTGGCCTTTTCAAGACGCTCGCCAATCATTTCGGCGCGCTGATTACGGCGCGTTTTTTGTTCTTGCAAAAACGCGCGCATTGCAGGATGTTCTGTATCGATGTTCAGGCCAACGATATGAATTTCATGGTTTTCCCAGACGGTCGAGATCTCGACTCCGGCAATCAGGTTGAGCGCTAATCTGCTGCGGGCAATCTCCGCGCGCGCGGCGGGGATCCCGTCGGTGGTGTCGTGATCGGTGATGGCCAGCGTGCCCACCCGCATCTCAACGGCACGATGGACTAACGCTTCAGGCGTCAGCAGGCCATCAGAAGCCTGAGTGTGGCTGTGTAAATCATAAATCACGGCGTAAGTTGTATCGCTCAAAGCACTTCCCATCACAGGTTAAAAACATCCAGAAAGCCTATGATAACGACTTGCCGCGAAATTCTGAAATCAAGGGTTGACAATACGCCATCGAACTAGTTAACTAGTACGCAAGTTCACACGAGAAAGGTATCTGAAAATGACTGCACATTTCACTCTGCACGGTTGGTGGCGTACTTCCTGATTAACGGGCAGTGTCACACGTCTGCGAAACGCAAACAGATACCACGCCCGCTCTCAAGCGGGCTTTTTTTTGAACAGAATAAATGAGAACAACAACATGCAAACAGCCAAACCTGACCTCGAACTGCTGACCTGCGAGGCGGCGTATCGCCATAACCCTACCGCGCTGTTTCACCAGGTCTGCGGGGCGCGTCCGGCCACCCTCCTGCTGGAATCTGCGGATATCGACAGCAAAGACGATCTCAAGAGCCTGCTGTTAGTCGACAGCGCGCTGCGCATTACGGCGCTCGGTGACACTGTCACCATTAAGGCGTTATCCGATAACGGTGCGGCCCTGCTGCCGCTGCTGGATGCCGCGCTGCCTGCGGGCATCGAAAACGAACACCATCCGGAAAAGCGCGTTCTGCACTTCCCGCCGGTCAGCCAGCTGCTGGATGAAGACGCGCGCCTGTGTTCGCTGTCGGTGTTCGACGCCTTCCGCCTGCTGCAAAACCTGGTGTCGGTGCCGGAAGACGAACGCGAAGCGATGTTCTTCGGCGGGCTGTTTGCCTATGACCTGGTGGCGGGTTTTGAAGATTTACCGGAAACCGAACAGGGCAACCGCTGCCCGGACTACTGCTTCTATCTGGCAGAAACCCTGATGGTGATCGACCATCAGAAAAAATACACCCGCATCCAGGCGAGCCTGTTCACGCCTTCTGCTTCTGAAAAGCGCCGTCTTGAGCACCGCATCGCCCAGCTGCAACAGCAGATGACCGAAGAGCCGCCTGCGCTGCCGGTACAGCGTATCGAACAGATGCAGTGCGAGGTGAGCCAGAGCGATGACCAGTACGGCGCGGTAGTGCGTCAGATGCAGAAAGCCATTCGCGCCGGGGAGATTTTCCAGGTGGTGCCCTCCCGTCGCTTCTCCCTGCCGTGCCCGTCCCCGCTGGCGGCCTACGACGTGCTGAAAAAGAGCAACCCTAGCCCGTACATGTTCTTTATGCAGGACAACGACTTCACGCTGTTCGGCGCGTCGCCGGAAAGCTCGCTTAAATACGATGCCACCAGCCGCCAGATTGAGATCTACCCGATTGCCGGCACCCGCCCGCGCGGTCGTCGTGCGGATGGCTCACTGGATCGCGATCTCGACAGCCGTATTGAGCTGGAAATGCGCACCGACCACAAAGAGCTCTCCGAGCACCTGATGCTGGTCGACCTGGCGCGTAACGATCTGGCCCGCATCTGCACCCCCGGCAGCCGCTACGTGGCGGACCTGACCAAAGTTGACCGTTATTCGTTTGTGATGCACCTGGTTTCCCGCGTGGTCGGAGAACTGCGCAGCGATCTGGACGTGCTGCACGCCTATCGCGCCTGTATGAACATGGGCACCCTGAGCGGCGCGCCGAAGGTGCGAGCGATGCAGCTTATCGCCGAAGCCGAAGGCCGTCGTCGCGGCAGCTACGGCGGTGCGGTAGGTTACTTTACCGCGCACGGTGACCTCGACACCTGCATCGTGATCCGCTCGGCCTACGTGGAAGACGGAATCGCCACCGTCCAGGCGGGCGCGGGCATTGTTCTTGATTCGGTTCCGCAGTCTGAAGCTGACGAAACGCGCAGTAAAGCACGCGCGGTCCTGCGCGCCATTGCGACCGCACACCATGCACAGGAGATTTTCTGATGGCTGACATTCTGCTGCTCGATAATATCGACTCTTTCACCTACAACCTGGCAGATCAGCTGCGTGCAAACGGCCACAACGTGGTTATCTACCGTAACCACGTTCCGGCCCAGACCCTGATTGACCGCCTGGCCACCATGCAAAGCCCGGTGCTGATGCTCTCCCCCGGCCCCGGCGCGCCAAGCGAAGCCGGCTGTATGCCCGAGCTGCTGACCCGTATGCGCGGCAAGCTGCCGATTATCGGTATCTGCCTGGGGCATCAGGCGATTGTTGAAGCCTACGGCGGCTACGTGGGTCAGGCGGGCGAGATCCTGCACGGTAAAGCCTCCAGCATTGAACATGACGGTCAGGCGATGTTCGCCGGGCTGCCAAACCCGCTGCCGGTGGCGCGTTACCACTCGCTGGTCGGCAGTAATATTCCGGCCGGGCTTACCATCAACGCCTCGTTTGAAGGCATGGTGATGGCGGTGCGTCACGATGCGGATCGTGTCTGCGGCCTGCAATTCCACCCGGAGTCGATCCTGACCTCTAACGGCGCGCGCCTGCTGGAGCAAACCCTTGACTGGGCGTTACAGAAGCTGGAGCAGACCAACACCCTGCAACCAATTCTGGAAAAACTGTACCAGGCGCAAACCCTGAGCCAGCAGGAGAGCCACCAGCTCTTCTCGGCGGTGGTGCGCGGTGAACTGAAACCCGAGCAGCTGGCCGCCGCGCTGGTGAGCATGAAGGTGCGCGGTGAAAGCCCGCAGGAGATCGCCGGTGCCGCCACGGCCCTGCTGGAAAACGCCGCCCCGTTCCCGCGCCCGGACTACCCGTTTGCGGATATCGTCGGGACCGGCGGTGACGGCAGCAACAGCATTAATATTTCCACCGCCAGCGCCTTTGTGGCGGCGGCGTGCGGCATGAAGGTGGCGAAACACGGCAACCGCAGCGTATCCAGCCGCTCCGGCTCGTCGGATTTACTGGCAGCCTTTGGTATTAATCTGGACATGAAGGCCGAACGCTCCCGCGAGGCGCTGGACGATTTGGGCGTGTGCTTCCTGTTCGCACCGAAATATCACACCGGGTTCCGCCACGCGATGCCGGTTCGCCAGCAGCTTAAAACCCGCACCCTGTTTAACGTGCTGGGGCCGCTGATTAACCCGGCGCATCCGCCGCTGGCGCTGATTGGCGTTTACAGCCCGGAACTGGTGCTGCCAATTGCTGAAACCCTGCGCGTGCTGGGCTATCAGCGGGCGGCGGTGGTTCACAGCGGCGGGATGGACGAGGTGTCTCTCCACGCGCCAACGCTGGTTGCCGAGCTGCGCAACGGCGAGATCCAGAGCTATCAGCTGGACGCCGCCGACTTCGGCCTGACCCCGTATCGCCAGGAGGCGCTGGCAGGCGGCACGCCGGAAGAAAACCGTGACATTCTCACGCGCTTATTACAAGGTAAAGGTGAGTCCGCTCATGAGGCAGCCGTTGCCGCCAACGTCGCCATGCTGATGCGTTTGCACGGCGAGGAAGACCTGAAGGTCAACGCGCAAAAAGTTCTCGACGTACTGCGCTCAGGAGCAGCCTACGATCGCGTTACCGCACTTGCGGCAAGAGGATAAAGAATGCAGACCGTTTTAGCGAAAATCGTTGCCGACAAGGCCATCTGGGTAGAAGCCCGCAAAGCGCAGCAGCCGCTTGCCAGTTTCCAGAACGACGTGGTGCCGAGCACCCGCCGTTTTTACGATGCGCTTCAGGGCGCGCGCACTGCGTTTATCCTGGAGTGTAAGAAAGCCTCGCCATCGAAAGGCGTGATTCGCGATGATTTCGATCCCGCGCGTATCGCCGGGATCTACAAACACCATGCGTCGGCCATTTCGGTGCTGACGGATGAGAAATACTTCCAGGGCAGCTTTGATTTTCTGCCGATTGTCAGCGGCATCGCGCCGCAGCCGATCCTGTGCAAAGACTTTATTATCGACCCGTATCAGATCTGGCTGGCCCGCTTTTACCAGGCCGACGCCTGCCTGCTGATGCTCTCGGTGCTCGACGACGAGCAGTATCGCCAGCTGTCGGCGGTGGCGCACAGCCTGAACATGGGCGTGCTGACCGAAGTGAGCAACGAAGAGGAGCTGGAGCGCGCCATTGCGCTGGAGGCCAAAGTGGTGGGCATCAACAACCGCGACCTGCGCGATCTGTCGATTGACCTCAACCGCACCCGCCAGCTTGCGCCGCGTCTGGGGGCGGGCGTGACCGTCATCAGCGAATCCGGCATTAACAGCTATGCCCAGGTCCGCGAGCTGAGCCACTTTGCCAACGGCTTCCTGATTGGCTCGGCGATGATGGAGCATGACGATCTCAACGCCGCCGTGCGCCGCGTGCTTCTGGGTGAAAACAAAGTGTGCGGCTTAACCCGGGAGCAGGATGCGAAAGCGGCCTATGAGGCCGGGGCGATTTACGGCGGGCTGATCTTCGTGGACACCTCTCCCCGTGCCGTGACCGAAGACCAGGCGCGCCAGGTTATCGCCGCCGCCCCGCTCGGCTATGTGGGCGTGTTCCGCAATGCCGAGATTGCAGACGTGGCGGCAAAAGCCGGGGCGTTATCCCTGCGCGCGGTGCAGCTGCACGGCAGCGAAGACCAGGCCTACATCGACGCGCTGCGTGCGGTGCTTGCCCCTTCCGTTCAAATCTGGAAGGCGCAGAGCGTAGGCGAGACATTGCCCGCGCGTAACCTGAACCACGTCGATAAATATGTACTGGATAACGGCCAGGGCGGCACCGGCCAGCGTTTCGACTGGTCGCTGCTTCATGGCGAAGTGCTGGACAACGTCCTGCTCGCGGGTGGCTTAAGCCCGGACAACTGTGTAGAAGCGGCTAAAGCCGGCTGCGCAGGCCTCGATTTCAATTCAGGCGTAGAGTCAGAACCGGGAATTAAAGACGCCAGCAAACTGGCCTCGGTGTTTAAAACTCTGCGTGCATATTAAGGAAGAAAAGATGACGACATTACTTAACCCGTATTTTGGTGAGTTCGGTGGGATGTACGTTCCACAGATCCTGATGCCCGCACTGCGCCAGCTCGAAGAAGCTTTCGTCAGCGCCCAGAAAGACCCGGCGTTTCAGGCCGAGTTTACCGACCTGCTGAAAAACTACGCGGGCCGCCCGACGGCGCTGACCAAATGCCGCAACCTGACCGAGGGCACCAACACCACGCTGTACCTCAAGCGTGAAGATCTGCTGCACGGCGGCGCGCACAAAACCAACCAGGTGTTAGGCCAGGCGCTGCTTGCCAAGCGGATGGGCAAAACCGAAATCATCGCCGAAACCGGCGCGGGCCAGCACGGCGTGGCGTCGGCGCTGGCGAGCGCGCTGCTCGGCCTGAAATGCCGTATCTACATGGGGGCGAAGGACGTTGAGCGCCAGTCGCCGAACGTGTTCCGCATGCGGCTGATGGGTGCGGAAGTGATCCCGGTGCACAGCGGCTCCGCCACGCTGAAAGATGCCTGTAACGAGGCGCTGCGCGACTGGTCCGGCAGCTACGACACCGCGCACTATATGCTCGGCACCGCCGCAGGCCCGCACCCGTTCCCGACCATCGTGCGCGAGTTCCAGCGCATGATCGGCGAAGAGACAAAAGCGCAGATCCTCGAAAAAGAGGGTCGCCTGCCGGATGCGGTGATCGCCTGCGTGGGCGGCGGCTCTAACGCCATCGGCATGTTTGCTGACTTTATCGACGACACCAGCGTGGGTCTGATTGGCGTGGAGCCAGCGGGTCACGGGATCGAATCCGGCGAGCACGGCGCACCGCTCAAGCACGGTCGCGTGGGGATCTACTTCGGCATGAAATCGCCGATGATGCAGACCGACGAAGGCCAGATTGAGGAGTCTTACTCTATTTCTGCCGGGCTGGACTTCCCGTCCGTCGGGCCGCAGCACGCGTACCTGAACAGCACCGGACGCGCGGAATATGTCTCGATTACCGATGACGAAGCGCTGGAAGCCTTCAAAACGCTGTGTCGTAACGAAGGGATCATCCCGGCGCTGGAGTCCTCCCACGCGCTGGCGCACGCGCTGAAAATGATTAAAGAAAACCCGGAAAAAGAGCAGCTGCTGGTGGTGAACCTTTCCGGTCGCGGTGATAAAGATATCTTCACCGTTCACGATATTCTGAAAGCACGAGGGGAAATCTGATGGAACGCTACGATAACGCATTTGCACAACTGAAATCCCGCCAGGAAGGCGCGTTCGTTCCCTTCGTTACGCTGGGCGATCCGGGCCCTGAGCAGTCGTTAAAAATCATCGACACCCTGATTGAAGCCGGTGCCGATGCGCTGGAGCTGGGGATCCCGTTCTCGGATCCGCTGGCGGACGGCCCGACCATTCAGAACGCCACCCTGCGCGCCTTTGCGTCAGGCGTGACGCCAACCCAGTGCTTCGAAATGCTGGCCGCCATTCGCCAGAAGCACCCGACCATTCCGATTGGCCTGCTGATGTATGCCAACCTGGTGTTCAACCGCGGTATCGACGAATTCTACGCCGAGTGCGCCCGCGTGGGCGTAGACTCCGTGCTGGTTGCCGACGTGCCGGTTGAAGAGTCTGCCCCGTTCCGCCAGGCGGCAATGCGCCATAACGTCGCGCCGATTTTCATCTGCCCGCCGAATGCCGATGATGCACTGCTGCGCCAGATTGCCTCTTACGGACGCGGCTACACCTATCTGCTCTCTCGCGCGGGCGTCACCGGCGCGGAGAACAAAGCCGCCCTGCCGCTGCACCATCTGGTGGAAAAGCTGGCCGAGTACAACGCCGCGCCTCCGCTACAGGGCTTTGGGATTTCCTCGCCGGAGCAGGTGCGTGCCGCTATCGACGCGAAAGCGGCGGGCGCGATTTCAGGCTCCGCGATTGTCAAAATCATCGAGAACAACCTGGATAAGCCAGAACAGATGCTGGCGGAGCTGAAAACCTTCGCGACCGGAATGAAAGCGGCAACCCGTCACGCGTAATGCCCTCACCGTCTGGCGCATTGCCAGACGGTTTTCCCTCCTCTGTAATACTTAAGTGTCAGGCCAAAATTGATCCCGTCGATATTCTCGGCGTGAATACCTTTTCAAACGCGGCCGTCAGCGTATGATTCGGTTTCTTTTGTCGCTTTACACCTTCTGAGTTCAGAGGCTTACACATGTCATGGCATTACTTCAAACAGACTTACCTGGTTAAGTTCTGGTCACCCGTTCCGGCGGTCATCGCTGCGGGCATTCTCTCTACCTATTATTTCGGCATTACCGGCACCTTCTGGGCGGTCACCGGCGAGTTTACCCGCTGGGGCGGTCAGCTGTTGCAGCTCGCAGGGGTCCACGCCGAAGAGTGGGGATATTTCAAACTGATTCATCTGGACGGCACGCCGCTCACCCGTATCGACGGAATGATGATTATCGGCATGTTCGGGGGCTGCTTTGCCGCCGCGCTGTGGGCAAACAACGTGAAGCTGCGTATGCCGAAAAGCCGGATCCGCATTATGCAGGCGGTCGTGGGCGGGATCATCGCCGGGTTCGGCGCGCGTCTGGCGATGGGCTGTAACCTCGCCGCCTTCTTTACCGGTATTCCTCAGTTCTCCCTTCACGCGTGGTTCTTTGCCGTCGCCACGGCGATAGGCTCTTATTTTGGCGCGCGCTTTACGCTGCTGCCCTTCTTCCGTATTCCGGTCAAAATGACCAAAGTCAGCGCGGCGTCCCCGCTGACGCAGAAGCCCGACCAGGCGCGTCGTCGTTTCCGCCTCGGCATGCTGGTCTTCTTCGCCACGATCGCCTGGGCATTGTGCACCGCCCTTAATCAGCCGAAGCTGGGCCTCGCCATGCTGTTTGGCGTGGGCTTTGGTCTGCTTATCGAGCGCGCGCAAATCTGCTTTACCTCGGCGTTTCGCGATATGTGGATCACCGGGCGCACCATGATGGCGAAAGCCATTATTGCCGGGATGGCGGTGAGCGCCATCGGCATCTTCAGCTACGTCCAGCTTGGCGTTGAGCCCAAAATTATGTGGGCGGGCCCGAACGCGGTGATCGGTGGTCTGTTATTTGGCTTCGGGATTGTGCTGGCGGGCGGCTGTGAAACCGGCTGGATGTATCGCGCGGTTGAAGGCCAGGTCCATTACTGGTGGGTGGGGCTTGGCAACGTGATTGGCTCAACCATTCTGGCCTACTACTGGGATGACGTATCCCCCGCGCTGGCAACCAGCTGGGACAAGGTAAACCTGCTGAGCACCTTCGGGCCGCTGGGCGGCCTGCTGGTCACCTACGCCCTGCTGCTGATCGCCTTTTTACTGGTTATCGCGCAGGAAAAACGCTTCTTTCGCCGCTCGGCCGCGAAAACCACAGCCCAGGAGACTACTGCATGAAAGAGATCGTACCTGACTACCGTCTGGATATGGTGGGAGAGCCTTGCCCTTATCCGGCGGTGGCGACACTTGAAGCGCTGCCGCAGCTTAAAAAAGGAGAGATCCTGGAAGTGGTTAGCGATTGCCCGCAGTCGATTAATAACATTCCGCTGGATGCGAAAAACCACGGTTATACCGTGCTGGATATTCAGCAGGACGGGCCAACCATTCGCTATTTAATTCAAAAATAATTCAGATATTAAAAAGGCCTCTGTTGAGGCCTTTATTCAGGAGACTGGCTTAGGCCATCGTCGTCGTTTAAGTTTCGTCAGGCATGAATGGGCGGTGAGTCGCGTTCCGCAAACGGCGCATACTGCACCATGAGGTTGATCGTGTGTAGGGCTAAAACTGGTAAACTGAAACTGTTTCCCTGCACAGACCGGGCATTCAAATTTGATGTTGGGGATATCCCCTCCTGCCAGAACTAAAGAGTCACCACCATACCTTAATTATATCGTCAGCAGGGATATATCGTTCGTCAGGGTCGTACTCGACGTCGACGTTAACCGCCATCATATTGATAGTTAAGCCTTCTTGATCCAGGGCAAGGCCAAAATTTATTACTTAAGTAAAATCTTACACCTGATTTGAGTAAGGCTTTATGGTGTTGATGGTTTTTAGAACGCTTTTGTTTTGTTTATTTTTTATTTCATTTCGCGCGTTATGTCTGGATTTTTCTTCCACGGTATTAAGACTGAATTGCCCGGAGAGAGGGCTGGTGGAAGTGATATTGCACGTCTATGGACATACTCAGGAAAAATGGCAGGGAAATTTTGAAACGGGTGCGGGGCATAAACGCGCAGGTGATACGGAAATAATTCCCTTTGCTAACGGCGATATTCTTTTCCATTCGATTAAGAATGATACATTCCGCTACTGGTATGATGGCGAGTCGTCGCTTCGCTATTGCGCAAAGCTGGATGAACGTCCCGTTTATCCGTCATTTTGAAAATACTGGCCGCACCGCGGCCAGCTATATGTCTATCTATCAGAAACGGTAACCCGCCGAGAACATAAAGACCCACGGATCCAGACGCGTGTGGATACTTTGCTGGTCACCGTTATGCTTGAAGCGCACGTCGGTGTCGATATCCATGTACCAGACCGAGGCGTTAATTAACCAGTCGCGGTTGATGAGGTAATCCATCCCGACCTGCCCCGCCATCCCCCAGGAATCTTTCAGGCTGAGATCGGAAAGACCCGCCTCTTTACCGGTATCGTTGAACTTCTCATCGAAGAAGGTGGTGTAGTTCACCCCGGCGCCAATATAGGGGCGCAGCTTGCTGCTGGCGTCACCGAAATACCACTGCGCCATCAGGGTTGGGGGTAAATGGTGAACCGTGGCGATATCCCCGGTCGGCCCTAAGCCGACGCGATGCCGGAATGGGGTTGCGGCCAGAAGCTCAACGCCAATGTTTTCCGTTGCCATATAGGTGAACGTCAGTCCCAGCTGGGTATTGTTGCTGACGTTAAAACCGCCCATCCCCAGGACGTTGTCGGAACCTTCCGTAGGACGAACCGTTGCCGAACCGGCACGAATAAAGAACTCGCCCGCTTCATGCGCGTACGCGCCGCCAGAGAGACTGCTTAAGATAAGGGCTGCCACCGCTAATTTTTTCATATCCGCTCCATCGTTGTGGTTTTCATAGCGGGGGTGAATATACTCACAAAAGAGTAATAAGTGATCCAACATAGATCACACAAAAATCAGTAATTTAACATTCATTGATCTGTGTTAATTTTTTGCCGCTCTGTGAAAGGCAATAACCTGTTTCCAGGTCAATTTTTAGGGTGAGCAGCAGATTACCCGGCTTTACAAAGATATGCTTTTCCATACAAGGCTTGATGCTGCCACCGCAGACTTATCCGGTGTACAATTGCCGGCTCATTAACACCTGCAATACTCAAGGAGAGTGCATGTCTATCACGGCGAAGTCCGTCTACCGTGACACGGGGAATTTTTTCCGCAATCAGTTCATTACCTTTTTACTGATTGCGTTGTTATGTGCATTTATCACGGTGGTGCTTGGCCATGCGTTTTCACCGAGCGACGAGCAGATTGCCAGCCTGAGCCAGGGCGATAATCTTGCCGGTAGCGTGGGGTTATTTGAGCTGGTGCAGAACATGTCTCCGGAACAACAGCAAATTCTGCTGCGGGCGTCGGCGGCGTCGACCTTTTCCGGCCTGATTGGCAACGCGGTGCTGGCGGGCGGGGTTCTGCTGATGATCCAGCTGGTCTCTGCTGGTCATCGCGTCAGCGCCCTGCGCGCCATTGGCGCCAGCGCACCGGTCTTGCCGAAGCTGTTTATCCTTATCTTCTTAACCACCATGCTAGTGCAGATTGGCATTATGCTGGTCGTGGTTCCCGGTATTCTGCTGGCTATCGTGCTTTCATTCGCGCCAGTGATGGTTGTTCAGGATAAAATGGGAATATTCATCGCTATGCGCAGCAGCATAAAGCTGGCATGGTCTAATATGCGTCTGGTCGCGCCCGCCGTTATCGGCTGGCTGCTGGCAAAAACGCTGCTGTTGCTGTTTGCACCGAACTTTGCCGTGCTCACGCCAAACGTGGGCGCGGTTGTGGCGAATACGCTGAGCAACCTGATTTCAGCCGTGCTGCTGGTCTACCTGTTCCGCCTGTATACGTTAATTCGTCAGTAATCCGATCGCCGGGTCCAGAGGCCCGGCTCAACGAAGAAGATGGAATCACAGAATGAAGCAGTTTCTTGATTTTTTACCCCTTGTCGTGTTTTTCGCGTTTTATAAGCTCTACGACATTTACGCCGCTACCTCGGCACTGATCGTCGCTACCGCTATCGTGCTCATCTATAGCTGGGTGCGTTATCGCAAAGTCGAAAAAATGGCGCTGATCACCTTCGTTCTGGTGGCGGTCTTTGGCGGGTTAACCCTGTTCTTCCACAACGACGAGTTCATCAAGTGGAAGGTGACGGTGATTTACGGCCTGTTCGCCGGCGCGCTGCTTATCAGCCAGTGGGTCATGAAAAAGCCGCTGATCCAGCGCATGCTGGGCAAAGAGCTGACGCTGCCGCAGGACGTGTGGTCGCGGCTGAATATCGCCTGGGCGGTCTTCTTTATTCTGTGCGGCCTCGCGAATATCTATATCGCCTTCTGGCTGCCGCAGAATATCTGGGTCAACTTCAAGGTCTTTGGCCTGACCGCGCTAACGCTGATATTTACCCTGTTAAGCGGCGTTTATATTTATCGCCACATGCCACAGCAGGACGATAAGCACTAACGATTCACCCCGGAACGCTCGCCATGCGGGCGTTCTGCGCTATTCTCTCCGGTCGAAAATCATAGTAGCATCCCGCCTGAAGTCTTCAGTTACGAGTTAAAACAATGACAACAACTAACGCCCCTCAGGGTGAACTGGTTTTACGCACATTAGCAATGCCTGCCGACACCAACGCCAACGGCGACATTTTTGGTGGCTGGTTAATGGCACAGATGGATATGGGGGGAGCGATTCTCGCAAAAGAGATTGCTCACGGGCGCGTAGTGACCGTGAGAGTGGACGGCATGACCTTCCTGCGCCCGGTGGCGGTGGGCGATGTGGTATGCTGCTATGCGCGCTGCGTGAAACGCGGCAACACCTCGATTTCAATCAATATCGAGGTGTGGGTCAAGAAAGTCTCTTCCGAGCCTATCGGCCAGCGCTATAAGGCGACGGAAGCGCTGTTTATCTATGTCGCGGTAGACAGCGAAGGGAAACCGAGACAGCTCCCGCAGAGCTGATCGTCAGATATAAAAAAAGCCTCCATTGCGGAGGCTTTTTTTTATTCCATTTGCGCCCCGCCGTTCAGGCGGAACACGATATTCACAATCAGGCCGCTTCCCGGCTTGCCCGCCTCGTAGCGCCATTTACGCATGGCGGCTTTGACGTCACGCTCAAACATATTCGACGGCTGCGCGGAGAGGATCTGAACGTTATCAACGCGACCGTCCGGGGTCACGTCAAACTTCACGCGCACGCGTCCTTCAATACGCAGGGCCTGTGCACGCGCCGGATACTGCGGCTGGTTACGGCTTAATACGCGCGGGCCAGCTGGCGCGGCTACCGTCGGTTTCGCCACCGCAGGCGTATTGTTCATCACCGTGCGCGCGGGCGCGGTGTTTTGAACCGGTGCGGTGCGAGTCTCGACCGGGCGTTCCTCACGTTTCGGGCGCTCTTCAACCTTTTTCACCGGCTTGGGTTTTGGCTTAGGCTTCGGCTTAGGTTTTGGTTCAGGCTTGTGGATCACCACGGGCGCCTCTTTTGGCGGCTCAGGGACCACTTCTGGCTCCGGTTCCGGCTCGGGCTCGGCCACCGGCTGCGGCGGTGGTGGCGCAACCTGCGGCGGCTCAAGCTCCGCAGGCGTGACCATCGTTACCGAAATGGGCTGCGAAGGCGCGGGCATTTCAATAACCTGATTCACCGAAGCGTAAAGCAGCGTCGCCACGAGGGCACCGTGGATCGCCACGGAGAGCAGCGTCGGCCAGGGAAAACGGCGAGGAAAATCAAGAGTCATGGTCGTTGAGCTATTCGGCATCGTAGCATAAGACATACATTTAATAGGCTTTTAGCTAATTGATAATCATTTGCGTCAAAGTGTATCACCATGCGCCACGTAATAACATACCTTCGTTTCAGCCGTCATCCGCTCAAGAGTGAACGAAGAGGTATCCTGGCCTGGAATGCGTACGTTACCTCACTCCGCCAGGGCTGCGAGAGGAATTTTTGATGCATTATTATCCGGTAAATCCCTTCCGACCGCGTTGGGCATGCACTTGCCGTTATCTTTACATTGCAGTCACTTGCGCTTTCACATAACGTAATCGGCACTTTTACTGGTTAAGGAGCTTCGCCGTGCTTTATGTGATCTATTCAGAAGATGTCGCTGATTCCCTGGAGAAACGCCTCTCGGTGCGCCCTGCCCATCTGGCGCGTTTACAGCTGTTGCAGGACGAAGGTCGATTACTGACCGCAGGCCCAATGCCGGCCGTCGACAGCAACGATCCGGGCACGGCAGGTTTTTCTGGCTCGACGGTTATCGCGGAGTTTGAGTCTCTGGAAGCGGCAACCGCCTGGGCCGATGCGGATCCGTACGTGGCGGCAGGCGTGTACGCCAACGTGACCGTGCGTCCGTACAAAAAAGTGTTTTGATGTGAAAAAGGCTCCTCGGGAGCCTTTTTTAACACCTTAACATAATGAAATGAAAGGATTTATTTCAGGTCACGTCCACAGATTGACCACATCAATAGGAGCAGTCCCGCATATGCTAGGTTGCTCCTCACTGATAAATATTCGATGACTTTATGCATACCTAAGAATCGTATACAACTATCAATTTTGCTTATCACTTGCAGCAAACCAAAAAAGATGAATTAAAGTTATTTAATTTTTATTCATTACGGAATTTAAAAAGCCACCAACGATAAATATGCACAACAGAAGCTGAAGGCTGACAAAAGCCCTGATTAATCTATCACTAGCAACAATGTCACCAAAAGTTGTAGTTGTAGATATCCCTACACTAAAATAAATGAAATCAATAATATTGAGTCTTGCCATGTACTGCTTGTAATATCGACCAACGTTATCAATTGCAGCGGAACGCCTATCCCCCATTTCTTTTACCAGCTTAAATCTTTTGTCATTATAAATTGTTCTTTGTTCATTTAATTTAATTAAATCATCACGCGTCTCCTTAGAAGTAAACAGCATCAAATTCTTAAGGATATAGTCAGCAATTTTAAATGATTGCCGTGCGGTTTCTAATCTAGCCTCTGCTAATCTGACTCGCTCATCACCAATGCGCTGAATTTTCATAACATCATCATTTGTCTTAACTATAACTGGAGAGTCTTTTTCAAGATTAGCCACTCTAGCTTCTAAAGCTTTCTCATGAGCTATAAAACCTGACAACATCTCCTGCTCATAATCCTTTGTTCTCTCTGTAAACTCGGCTTCTTTTTTCTTATAAACTGAATTAAACTCATTATCAAGATCAGCCAGTTCAGAATCAATTTTCTCTAGATCATTTTTATCTTTGGATAATTTTAAAACATATTCGTCATTTTCTTTTTTAAGAACATTCAAATCTATGCCGCTACCCATAGGGTAATCGTAATTATCATCACTCCAAAGCATCACATTCATATCGTAAAATGGATGCACATTAAGCTCCGAGTTAATAATAAAACTATCTGGCTTTAACAACCAAAATCCGTAGTACAAGACAGCGAACAATATAACCACAAAAAAATATATTCTTGCCCAGACCCGCGATTTCCAAGAAGAAATTACTTTAAAGATTAATTTTGTATCGATTTGCGGCATGACGAAAACCTTAATTTATTAGTAGATGCCATTTTAACCTAAAATAACAATTAATTGTTATTTCTCTATATTTAAAATTACCATAGGTCACATCCAGTTCATTTTCTGCTGCCCTGATATTGCCGGGTGAGGTGGAGCTGGCACTAATACTGCAGGCGATGCACTAAACCGCTCAACCGTTTCAGTGGTGACAAACGTACAACTGCAGTTGATGTTTGTGCACTGATGATACCGCTCCTTGGTAGTGTCAGTAAAATACCGACTTGTGCGAGCGTGAGCGGCGAAATGGCATTTTGGGCAGTGAAACATGGCGAGCACTTCATTTGATTTTTGATGCGCTAACTTCACTCAATTTATCATTATATAACAAATAGTTAAATATAAATCACTTTATTGATTCTTCGCTTTCGTACTCGACATCAGAAACCTTAACCTCAAGCTCTAAGCCCGTCATGTAGCCGCTCCCGTTGAGGTTATGCACCACCCGGCTGATTATCCACGCCTGCTAGTCTATAACGCGCTTAAAGCCTTTGACCGCGATTGGCGTTCAGGAAATAAATCTGCCCGGCCAATAGCCAGCGAAATTGAAACCCCCGCGATTCCGCGCTGCAGTTTGTCCCACTTTGCCTGAGCGGCGCGCATGGCCTGCGCCTTTGTCGCGTAGATGGTCGTGAGTTCCAGCACATTGTCAGATTCATCGGCCATATACTCACCCTCGCGCGCTTCCTGCTCCTTTTTAACTTGGGCTTTGTCGTGGCTTTGGTCGCTTTCGGGTGCTGCAGCGCGCGCAGGTGCTGCTCTTTCGGTTTGCGCTGGAGCTTTACCTTTTGCTTCTGCGGTTTCGGGTCTTTCGTATGCAACCATTTCGCCGTAACGCCGGTGTAAGCTTCGCGGTCAGCAATGGCAAACTGATGACGGTCTCCGTCGCCACGCTGAAGGTTCATCTGAGGGAGGGGCTTCCCGCTGGCCGTCTTACCGCTCCCGGCTTTCAGGAATAACAGTTTCCCCGCTTTTACCGAGACCGCTGCACCGTTCCGGTCAGCCTGGCGGGAAAGAAACACCGCGTCGGACTCCTGCGACTGGTCAATGTGGGGCACGGGGATCGCTTTCAGCGTGTCGGCCACACTGGCCGTCAGTTTGTTGCGTGCTGCAATCGTTTCCAAGATTTGTCCGATAGTGGTGTTATGCCATGACTGCTCGCGGCGTGAATTCAATGTCCCGCGAAAATCGGCGCTGCGCCCCGGATGGTCAGCGTATCAGGTGCTCCTCTGTGCTCGATTTCGTCGACCGTGAACGTGCCTTTATTCAGCAAAGCCGCCCCCTGCCAGCCTAACCACAGCGTGAGCATTGCCCCGCGTGGCGGCAGCTCGACAAGCCCGTCGGTGTCATCCAGCTCAATATCGAGCTAGTCGGCCTCGAATCCGCGATTGTCGGTCATGGTCAGACCGATAAACCGATCGCTGAAATTCTGCGTGATATCCGCACCATCAAGCGTGAGCATAAACGCAGGGGCTATCTTCGCCCCGGCATGAATATCCATTCCTGTAATCATCCTGCCAGCCCTCCCAGCCAGTTACCGGCAGACGTGACCAGATTGTCGGCCTGCGTCTGCAGGTCGCCATAAATGGCCGCGAGCGATTTATTAACCCGCTTTAGCGATAGGCTAAACTCGATTTTTCTGGCCGCTCCGTCGCTGAAAAGTTCGGTGTGCGTGTGCGTCACCTTGTCGATGACGTACATGCCGTGGATCATGCCCGTGCCATCAATCAACGTCCACGCTCGCCCCTCGTCGGCCATCAGCTCGATGGCGATCAGCGACAGACGGCCGACGATGATTTCGGGGTAGAGCACACCCGACAGCATGCGCGAGGTTTCCCCTTCCCCGAGATACTGATAAGCCGGTGGATTGCCGATACGGTCATTTGACGCCCAGAGGTAATCCTTCGAGTACTGCATTGACTGGTAGAGCAGCGTGTGGCGCTCAAATACAAATAAACCTAAAACCATTAACATGCGTTATCCCCCTCAGTCATGACGCATACTTGAGTGCTGACATGCACGGTTTTTGCCCGTCTGGTTGACGTCGACCTGTCAGGCGACCCGATCGTCATCGGCACCAATGGCGCTGAGCTGATTTTTCTCGGGACCAATTCAAACACCGCGCAGAGCCACAACGGCGATCTGTATGTCGATGAAATTTCTGGATCCTAAATTTTCAGAAGCTGCGAAACGTCGCCTCGGGTATGGCGTCGCAATCTCACCTGCGCACAACCTATTTTTCGCCCCCGTCGACGCTGGCGCACGGCGCATATCCGTATTGGTCAGGCGAGCTGTTTAACCGTGGCCGCAGCAACCGAGACGAACGTGTCGACATCGATATCAGTCATCAGGCGCTTGCCGGCGGTGTGCTGTGCGGAGACGGTCAGTGGCGGCAGATTGTCACCATTGAGGACGCGCTCGCCGGTGGCTGCACCCTGTTTAACTTCGACCACCTTAAGCAGGAAAACAGCGCGTATGACTTCCGTAACCTGTTTATGTGCGAATTCGTCGACGACAAGGCGTCGGTATTTCCGTTCGAGGAGCTGCAGCGCTGCATGGTCGATGCGATGGAAGAATGGGAGGACGTCGAGCCGTTCGCTGACCGTCCGTTTTACTGGCGCCCGGTCTGGATTGGCTATGACCCGTCACACACTGGCGACAGCGCCGGGTGCGCGGTACTGGCTCCGCCGCTGGTTGCCGGTGGCAAGTTCCGCATCCTTGAGCGTCACCAGTGGAAAGGTATGGACTTTGCCGCACAGGCCGAGACCATCCGTGCGCTGACCGAAAAATACACCGTCGACTACATCGGCATTGATGCCACCGGCATCGGCCAGGGTGTTTACCAGCTCGTGCGCTCTTTCTTCCCGGCGACGCGCGCCATCCGCTACACGCCGGAAATGAAAACGGCGATGGTTCTGAAAGCAAAAGACACCATTCGTCGCGGGTGTCTGGAATATGACGCTGGTGCGACCGACATCACTCATTCATTTATGGCTATCAGCAAAACAATGACCAGCAGCGGCCGCAGCGCCACCTATGAAGCCAGCCGCAGCGAGGAAGCCTGCCACACGGATATCGCGTGGGCGACCATGCACGCCCTGTTAAACGTGCCGCTTTCCGCAGGTAGCGGTATGCAATCAAGCTCAATTCTGGATATTAACTAATATGAAAAAACGCCAAAAGAAACAGCCAAAACAGACCAACATGACCGCCTGCGCGCCGCCGTACACCACAGCTCCCCGATTTACGTTAAGCGCAACATTCTGACCAGCACCCATATCCCGCATCCGTTGCTGTCACGTCAGGATTTTAGCCGCCTGGTGCTTGATTATCTGGTGTTTGCAAACGGCTATCTGGAAAAGCGCATGAGCGTCACCGGCCAGCTTTTTAAACTGAAAACCTCCCCGGCCAAATACACCCGCCGGGGTGTCGAGGAGGATGTTTACTGGAACGTGTCGAGCATTACCCACCCGCACCAGTTCGCCCCCGGCTCGGTGTTCCATTTGCTTGAGCCCGATATCAATCAGGAGCTCTACGGAATGCCGGAATACCTGAGCGCGCTCAATTCCGCCTGGCTGAATGAATCCGCCACGCTGTTCCGTCGAAAATATTACCAGCACGTCGCTCACGCGGGTTACATCATGTACGTGACCGACGCGGCGCAAAGCATCACCGATGTCGAGTCGCTGCGCTCCGCGATGCGTGACTCGAAAGGACTCGGGAATTTTAAAAACCTGTTTGTCTATGCCCCGAACGGGAAACCGGATGGCATCAAGATCGTGCCACTGAGTGAAGTCGCCACGAAGGATGATTTTTTCAATATCAAAAAGGTGAGTGCCGCCGACCTGCTCGATGCGCACTGCATACCCTTTCAACTGATGGGCGGTAAGCCTGAGAATATCTGCTCAATGGGGGATATCGAGAAGGTGGCGCGGGTGTTTGTGCGTAAAGAACTGACACCGCTGCAGGAGCGTTTTAAAGAGATAAACGAATGGTTAGGAATGGAGGTGATCCGCTTTAAGGATTACAGCATCGACACCGAGTAAACCTTGCCAATAATGCCGCCTTCGGGCGGCACTTTCACTAAGCGCACAGACGCGCAAAATAAATGCTGTCACCGCGTCTGGCGCGCAGTGTTATCCCCGCCTCGCCAGCCCGCTTGATGGGGCGGTTTAAATGCAGGTGCGCTTTAGTAGCCTAACCACGCGCCTTATGGGTTTGTTTGAGTAAACAACTATCAAACAACGAATGCATTTTCACGCAAGGAAATGCATACTAACTACTTGAACTCATGGTTAATTACCTTACAATCTCAATACATCAGAATTTTTCGATAACCTATTTACATCACTTCGGATGATAAGAAATGACTAATTTAGACTCCAGCGAAAAAGGTTTTTTAAAAATAATGAGTGATGTTAAAAACAACATTACAAATATCCAATCAGAAGAAGATGCTAAAATTCAAATCATAACTCGAATATTAACAGAGACTCTTGGTTGGATGCACTCTGATATGGCTTGTGAAACTTCTCATGATAATGGCTTCTCTGACTACATTCTATCCACTGATGGCCACCCCTCTTTTGTTGTCGAGGCAAAAAAAATAGGCATTTTAGAAGTTGAAACAGCTCAAAAAAATACTGTAAGACATTTAAAAATATCAGGCTCTGCTTTAAAGAAATGCGAAGCAGGTATTAACCAAGCATTTAGCTACGCTTCGCCTAATGGCATACCTCTTTCTATCCTAACTGATGGGTTGTGTTGGGTACTATTTAAAACCTTTATACCCGGTGAAAACTTCAAGAATAAAGAGGCTATTGTATTCCCGAGCCTCCAAGCAGTCGAAAAATCATTTAGCATATTTTATGAATTATTATCAAAAGAAGCATTTAACAAAAGATTATATAACACAATATTTGATGATATCCATAACAAACGTTTATTATTAAACAATGAATTAGCAGCACCTATTTCCGGGTCTGACATAAAAATAACAAGAAAAAGTGAAATAGCTTATGATTTAGAAAGGGTATTCTATAGCTTCTTCTCACGTCTTGAGGGGGATGATGATATGATGATGGAATGTTTTGTGGAGTCATATGAAAGCAGAATTGCAGATTACTCCCTTGAAAAAATAACCACCAGCGTCTTATCAAATATTAATCACAATAAAAATAAAGTAGGAGATGAACTTTCGGATTTAATAATGTCAAATATCGAATCCGATATAAACCTCGAGTCAGAACAATCCGTTTTTATCGTTGGGCCAACTGGTTCTGGGAAATCTACTTTTTTAGACCGTTTTTTCAGTCGCACCCTTAATAAAACAATTCGAGATCGATGCTTACTTATTAAAATAAACTGTTTGGAAGCCACAGGCCGAGAAGATACAGTTCTCGATTGGATGACAGAAGAAATAATAAAAAACCTTGAAATTCAGTTGTACAAAGATGGTGTTCCTGAATGGAATGATCTGCTTGGACTTTACCACAATGAATATAAGAGGAAATCACGAGGTGCTGATGCAGCTCTTTACAACAGAAGCAAAGATGAATTTAAGGAAAAGTTCGGTCGTTATTTAGATGAAGCGGTTGAGAATGATCGAGAAGGATATTTAAAACGTATTCTGCATAATGTTGTGAGCAATAGAAAAATGCTTCCGATAATAGTTGTTGATAATACAGATGAATTTACCCTTGATTTCAAGATAAAGGTTTTTCAATTTAGCAACTCAATTAAAAAAAATATAAAACATTGCCTTGTTATTTTCCCCGTGACAGATAAATCAGCTTGGGTTTTTTCCAAGACAGATATATTTAGCATATATCAATCAAAATCATTTTTCCTGCCTACTCCTTCTCCTCGGGAAGTTTTCAGAAAGCGAATTAACTTTATTACTTCACAACTTGATACTAAAAACACAAATGAAGAAAAAAAGAGTTACCTTTTAGGGAAAGGGATTAAAGTTTCAATTGATGACATAAATAGATTTTCTAAAGTAATTGAAGACATTTTTGTGAATCATGATTACACATCGCAAACTCTTGGAGAGCTTGCCAACTATAATATAAGAAGCACCTTATTATTATCTAAAAGAATTATCACCTCTCCTGCAATTAAAATTGAAGACTTGATAAAGTCTTATGTCAGTGGTGAATTTCTTTCAACGAACTTCACTCGATTCATGGACGCATTGATTCGCGGTGATTATGAAGTTTATAAAAATGGTGACATCCCAGAAATATATCCCGTATTCCAAGTTGATAGTCAAATAAGGCAATCACCATTACAAGCCTTAAGAATACTTACTTTACTTAATTCAATTCAAGTGCCTGAGAAAAGCATTGAAGATAAACATTTAAGCGTTCAATCTATTAGCAGTTATTTTGATGCTTTAGGAGCAACAGAGCTAGCCGTTGATAAAGCTTTAGAGAGCTTAATTATGGCAAAATTAGTAGAACCCTACGATATGTCATCAACTACACTCTCATCAAATCAAAAACTAGCCATATCTTATAAAGGTCGAGCTCATTTAAAACTAGCATCTCGTAATAGCGTTTACTTTTATCAAATGGCATTAACTACTGCCATTACCGATAGTGCAATCGCAAATAAAATTAGAGACATTTATACTTCAAAAGGTAATCACATCTCGAAAATGTATAATATAAGGAATCTTTTTTTAGAGTATTTAATTTCTGAGGATTCCGTTTATATTAGCAATGATATAACACATGAGAAATATGAATGCCAAAAAGAATTAATCAACCGACTATTAAACTTCAAGCAGAATAGATATGATGAAAGTGAACCACCGGAGAATACTCTAGGTGAAACTTATAAGGTAGGCACACTGAAGAAACATGCCAGAGCTCTTGTGGATAGCTATGATGTTGATCGTGGCATTGGGCATCTAATTGTAAATGATATTGATGGCCACATAGATATTTCTCAAAACCTATTAAAACAGTACAAAATAGACTCTATTGCTGATGGCGACACTTTGGTGTGTGACATTTCCCGAACAGAGACTGGCATGGTAATTAGTCATGTTTATGGCAAAGAGTCACCAAATGTTGAAGCTGTCAATTCGGAGTGCATAATTAAAAGATATTTCCCTCAGAGAGGATATGGATTCTGTGGATGCGATAAAGTTCCTGTAGATGTATTCTTCCATGTGACAATATTTTCCGCTGATAGTAGGGCGTACCTGAGAGAAGGACTTACATTTACTGGGGAGATAATCCCATCGCATAATGATGGATTCCAGGTTAGAAAGGTTATTAATTCCTTATAACATTACAGGGAGGGGGAGAGCCCCCCTCGCTATAATAGTTAATAAAATTCTCAATAGTCTTTCCGGAAATGCATTTACTTAAAATTTAAACCCAGTTTTAACTTCCCCCCCTGCAACTCTCTTTAAAACATTTGACAAGGCAATGATGTGTATTTAAATTTAAATTTCAAAACCATATCAACATTCATTATTATCTCTCCCTCTTTTTAACAAAGATATTGTTCGCTTATCCGATCTGACATGTACCATTGGTATCACTTTCGTATCACTGTCCAAAGTACCCAACCCACAGTTATTGACAGAACTCCGAGGCGCGGCAATGCCGCTTTTTAAAGTCAAAGGCTCGACGGCCAAAAGCTTTGGAACGATGCGCCATTCGGCTGTCCGGGTAACATGTACCAGCTCAGAGCCCAAGTGCGGAGCGTAGATGCCCACGACTCTCTCTATAACCTCTTCGTAGGCATTGACCCCGTCAGTCACGTTACGAACCACACGGACGGTCTGGCTATCAGAGACGCGCAAATTCCTGGTATGGGACAGCGTCGCTCGCCCTGTCAATGACCCTATTCATTTGTGAGTATTCCTCGTCAGTGTTTTAATTGCTCCTAATGGCTTTAAATTGCCATATTGGAGCTATCGGTTTGCGATAACGAATTAAAAATTACTCCGCTATCATTTTGCTATCAGTGGTGGAGTGTTAATTACGATGATACCCGGAAATGAAAAACTAGCGAACATGCGTGAGTCAGAACGTATGAATAGGAAAGAATTCAGTGACTTAACAGGCACTCCATACAGCCTCTTTCGAGTTACGAGAAGGGTGTAAAAGATATGGGCATACAGGCGGTGATGAAGATTTTGAATCATCCTCAGTTCAAAAAATACACGATGTGGTGCATGGCCGATCAAATAAAACCTGAAACTGGGCAAATTGCACCGGCTCTCGCGCACTTTGGACAGCAGACAACAACATCACTCCACTCAGACCAGAAAAGTGCTAACCATTTACGGTGCTTATTTGTGTAGTAAATGTACAGTGAGTTTTTGCTATTTAAATCAGGAAATTGAGGTACGCAGTAACATTATCGGGAAGTTTTATGTCTGTTAAAAAGCTCGATGATGGTCGATATGAAGTGGACATCAGACCGACATGGCGTAACGGAAAACGCATCCGTCGGAAGTTCGACAAGAAAAGCGAGGCGATCGCTTTTGAAAAGCATACTCAATATAACCATCACTCAAAGGAATGGCTTTCAAAACCAACGGACAAACGCCAATTGTCGGAACTGAAAGAGTTATGGTGGAAGCTGAAAGGCAAATAAGAGGAGCACGGTCAATCGTATCTCAGGAAAATTGAGCGTTTCGAAACGATGACCCGAAATCCGTGCGCTTTCCAGATCACCAAAAGCCTGATAACGCAATATTGTGCCCAACGCCGAGGTGAAGGTATTAAGCCAACTACCATCAACCGCGACCTGATCACGCTAGGTGGGATGTTCACAACCCTGATCGAGTCAGAACTGTATAACGGTGAGTATCCATTCAGGGGATTCAAAAAACTTAAAGAGCAGACAGCCGAAACGGGCTATCTCACTCTTGAGGAAATTGACGCCTTACTTACTGCGCTTTCAGGTGATAATCGTAAAATTGCGGTTTTATGTTTAAGCACCGGGGGAAGATGGGGAGAAGCGGCACGGTTAAAGGCGGAGAACGTGATTCATAAACGGGTGTCTTTCGTTAAAACGAAAACCAACACGCCGCGCACGGTCCCGATCTCTGATGACGTTGCGGCTTAAGTAGTCGGCAAAACACGAGGCTTTCTGTTTCCTGAGGCCAGTTATGCTGACTTCAGGCGAACCCTCAAAGAGGTTAAGCCCGATTTACCGGCCGGACAAGCAACACATGCGCTACGACACTCTTTCGCCACGCACTTTATGATTAACGGGGGCAACATCATCACACTGCAGAGGATCTTAGGTCATACGAAAATTGCGCAGACAATGGTCTTTGCGCACTTCGCTCCTCAGTACCTGCAGGACGCGATTTCGCTGAACCCGTTGAAGGGTGCTAATGGTGGTCAGAGTGTCCACACCCTAGCCGCTTTTTATGGCTTTTGACTGCTAGTAGTAAAACGTGAAGCCTTGTCTGGCGCGGCTTTCCAGTTTCGCCAGACATAAAAATGGCTCCCTCGGGAGCCTTTTCTCAGTGCAGCGTTGCCAGCCGCGCGGCAAATCCTACAAACAGCAGCCCGATCAGGCCATTCCCCAGCTTCGCCAGCTTCTTCTTGGTTTTCAGGTAGCGCGTGACAAACGCACCGGAGAAGATCAGGAAGCTCATATACATAAAGCTTATCAGCTCCAGGGTGGTCGCGAGGATCAGGAAAGAGGTGCCGGTGTTCTTCGCGTTGACGTCAATAAACTGCACAAAGAACGAGACATAAAACAGAATCGCTTTCGGGTTGGTCAGGCTTAATACCAGCGAGCGTTTCATGATCATGCTTGCCGGTTCCGTGCCGCTCTCGTGCCCGCTATTCTTGCGGGTGATCACCGACCACAGCATTTTGCCGCCCAGCCACAGCAGATAAAACGCGCCTAAGTATCGAACGATATTAAACAGGACCGGCGTGGTCTGAATTAATGCCGCAACGCCCGCCCAGGCCAGAAACATTAATACGGCATCGCCGATAAATACGCCCGTCGCCGCCAGATAGCCTTTTTTCACGCCATGACCAATGCCCGTTTTCAGCACAAACAGCGTGTTTGGCCCCGGAACCAGAACGATAAAAAATGCGCCCACGACGTAGGTCCAGAAATTAAGTACACCAAACTCGGCAAACACGACTCCCTCCTTTTGCGATAAAACAACGGGAATAGCGCTGCAAAAACGCTATTCCCGACATCAGCGGCTTATTGTACGCCGTTAAAGCCGTCAAGATAAGATGCGGCTAATTCGTTACCAAACAAAATGGCATCTTTTTCTTCCATATCCGATGACCATTTATCGCTGGCGTTTTCGGAGAACGTGTTCTGGGTTTTGGTGCTTTTCTTCAGCTGATCGCGAATGCTTTGGGCATACTGGCTGGCCTCTGTCGCCGTATGCCCGGCCGCGCGGTCGGCTTTCCCCTGGGCGTACACGTCACGAAACTGCGGGACGTTCAGGCGATAATTTTCCTGTACGCTGGTGGCGTAATTGCCCCCGACGAAGTTTGATTGATGTGCGACGAAATAATAAGCATGTCTTTCCGGCGAGGTTTTGCTGCTGGCGCATCCGCCTAATAAAGCGACACCCAACACAGCGGCGATAAATTTACCGTTCATCCCTTGTTCCTTAATACAGCATTTGCGTCAGCCAGACGTGGATAAAGTCTGCGAGCGCAGAAAATGACGAGAGTTCTAAATTTTCCCTGAGCGCATCCAGCGCTAAAAGCACAATAAATACCCACAGGTACGGATTCATTTTTTATTTCATATGGTTAACCGGCGTGCAGTATAACGCGGACCCGCGTCGGGCGGGACTGCAAAAATTAATAGCCTCTATAAAAACATCGGGCACCTTAACGGTGCCCTGGGATTGTCAGAATTCCTGGAAGGCAAACACTAACGCGTTACGGTGTCTGCTGAGTCCACATTTTCTGATGGCGTGAATACGCATATTGCGGCGGGATTGTGCTTCCAGCCAACGAGCCTTACGACGACTCACCTGTCGCAACATGCGCCAGCGCCCTACTTCAGTTCTACTGCGCTTCATGTCTACAACTCTTTCTTTTAAAGACGCGCCATTATAGACCCAACCCGTCGCCAAACCAGCTTTTATCTGCCGTTTTTATTTGCCAGATGAATCCGGATGCGTACACTCATAACAACACGCTTTCAAAAGGATTTTTTATTTATGACAACCTTCTACACCGTGGTGAGTTGGCTGGTCATTTTGGGATACTGGCTGGTGATCGCGGGGGTGACGTTACGTATCCTGATGAAGCGGCGCGCCGTTCCCTCTGCCATGGCCTGGCTTTTAATCATCTACATCCTGCCTCTGGTCGGGATCATCGCCTATCTCTCCTTCGGCGAGCTTCATCTCGGTAAGCGCCGCGCCGAGCGCGCCCGCGCCATGTGGCCCTCCACCGCTAAGTGGCTTAACGATCTCAAGGCCTGCAAACATATCTTTGCCGAAGAGAACAGCAGCGTGGCGGCCTCGTTGTTCAAACTGTGCGAGCGCCGTCAGGGAATTGCCGGCGTCAAGGGCAACCAGCTCCAGCTGCTGACTTCGTCAGACGATGTGATGCAGGCGCTGATCCGCGACATCCAGCTGGCGCGTCACAATATCGAAATGGTCTTCTATATCTGGCAGCCCGGCGGCATGGCGGATCAGGTCGCGGAATCGCTGATGGCCGCCGCCCGTCGCGGCGTTCACTGCCGCCTGATGCTTGACTCTGCGGGCAGCGTGGCGTTCTTCCGCAGCCCGTGGGCAGGGATGATGCGCAACGCAGGCATTGAGGTCGTCGAGGCCCTGAAGGTCAACCTGCTGCGCGTGTTCCTGCGCCGTATGGATCTGCGCCAGCACCGCAAAATGATCATGATTGATAACTATATTGCCTACACCGGCAGTATGAACATGGTCGACCCGCGCTTCTTCAAACAGGACTCCGGCGTGGGGCAATGGATCGATTTAATGGCCCGTATGGAAGGCCCTATCGCCACCTCTATGGGCGTGGTCTACTCCTGCGACTGGGAGATTGAAACCGGTAAGCGCATTCTGCCGCCGCCGCCCGACGCCAATATCATGCCGTTTGAAGAGGCCAGCGGTCATACCATTCACACCATCGCGTCCGGTCCTGGCTTCCCGGAAGATCTGATTCACCAGGCGCTACTGACGGCGACCTACTCCGCCCGCGAATACCTGATCATGACCACCCCCTACTTCGTGCCGAGCGACGATCTGCTCCACGCCATCTGCACGGCGGCGCAGCGCGGCGTGGACGTCAGCATTATCATGCCGCGTAAGAACGATTCGGTTCTGGTGGGATGGGCGAGCCGCGCGTTCTTCAGCGAGCTGCTGGCGGCGGGCGTTAAAATCTATCAGTTCGAAGGCGGCCTTCTGCACACCAAGAGCGTGCTGGTCGACGGCGAGCTGAGCCTGGTCGGCACCGTTAACCTCGACATGCGCAGCCTGTGGCTCAATTTTGAGATAACCCTGGTAATTGACGACGCCGGATTTGGCGGCGATCTGGCGGCGGTTCAGGACGACTATATCTCGCGCTCGCGCCTGCTGGACGCCAGATTGTGGATGAAACGTCCGCTGTGGCAGCGAATTGCCGAACGACTGTTTTACTTCTTTAGTCCGTTGCTGTAAAACGTGCCCAACGATGTTAAACAGGTAGTCATCATGGAAATGGATCTGAACAATCGTCTGACTGAAGACGAAACGCTCGAACAGGCCTACGACATTTTTCTCGAACTGGCGGTAGATAACCTCGATCCCGCGGACGTGATCCTCTTCAATTTACAGTTTGAAGAGCGCGGCGGCGCCGAGCTGTTCGATCCGGCCGAAGACTGGGCTGAACATGTCGATTTCGACCTCAACCCGGACTTCTTCGCGGAAGTGGTTATCGGCCTGGCCGACGAAGACGGCGGCGAAATTAACGATATCTTCGCCCGCGTGCTGCTGTGTCGGGAGAAAGACCACAAGCTGTGCCATATCCTCTGGCGCGAATAACAAAAAAGGCTGCGATTGCAGCCTTTTTTATTTAGTCCGAGAGCTCAGTACCGCACCGGTTGCAGTAGCGGGCGCTGTTCTCGTGCCCGCGCTGGCGACACGCCGGACACTGCCGCTCAAACTGGCGCTTCTGGAACGCCGAACTCATATGGGTGGTGATAAGCCCCGTCGGGATAGCAATCACCGAATAGCCAATCAAAATCAGCACCGACGCGACGATACGTCCGAGCGGCGTATGCGGCGTGATATCGCCATAGCCAACCGTGGTGACGGTCACAATCGCCCAGTAGACCGACGCGTTCAGCGTGGTGAAGCCATATTTCGGCCCCTCAATCAGATACATCAGCGCGCCAAACACAATCATGATGATGGCAATAAACGAATAGAACAGCGCCAGCTGGTGGCGCGCGCTGAGGATTGCCGTCCAGAACACGCGCAGCGACGGCATAAAGCGCAGCAGCTTAAGGATGCGCAGCACCCGGATGGCGCGCATCGCTCGCCAGGCAAAAACATAATTCAGGCTGATCTCCGGCCACAGCCACATCACGTACAGCGGCAAAATCGTTGCGAGGTCAATCAGCCCCCAAAAGCTAAACACATATTTCGCCGGGTTGGGCCAGCTGAAAATCCGCAGTAAATATTCAGCGGTGAAGACCAGAGTGACGATAAGCTCCAGCCAGAGAAAGACGTGCCATTCGTCGAAGGTCAGGTGATATTGTGTCCCCGCCCCTGACTCGACAAAAATAATGAGCACGCTGAGCAGCGCGAACAGACCGCAAAGGCCCTCGAAGCGCCGCCCCGAGAGAGTGTTGAGATCGAAAAGCGTGTGATAAAGCCGATGACGGACTGACGTGATAAACCGCGACACTGTAACCTCGCAAAAAATAAGGGCTGACATCATGTCAGCCCTTGCGATTATAACGGGTCTACTTTCAGGCAGGAAACCGCGTGTCGGAAACTGCCTTCCAGCACCGGCCGCGTTTGTGCGCATTCCGGCCCGGCGAGCGGGCATCGGGTGCGGAAAACACAGCCTGACGGCGGGTTAATCGGGGACGGCAGTTCACCTTCCAGAAGCTGGATAGTTTTATTCTTCTCCAAATCCGGGTCGGGCACCGGCACCGCCGACATCAGCGCTTTGGTGTAAGGGTGCAGCGGGTTGTGGTACACCTCATCGTAGGTGCCCAGCTCCACCGCATGACCGAGGTACATCACCAGCACGCGATCGGAAATGTGTTTCACCACCGCCAGGTCGTGCGCGATGAAGATCAGCGACAGCCCCATCTCGCGCTGGAGTTTTTGCAGTAGGTTAACCACCTGCGCCTGAATGGAAACGTCCAGCGCCGACACCGGCTCATCGCAGATAATCAGCTTCGGCTCAAGGATCAGCGCGCGGGCAATCCCGATACGCTGACACTGGCCGCCCGAAAACTCGTGCGGATAGCGGTTAATCAGGTTCGGTAACAGGCCCACTTTCATCATCATCGCTTTAACGCGATCGCGCACTTCCTGACGCGCCATCTTCGGATGGTAGGTGCGAAGCGGCTCGGCGATGATTTCGCCGATGGTCATGCGCGGGTTCAGCGAGGCCAGCGGATCCTGGAAAATCATCTGGATATCGCTGCGCACGTCGCGCCACTCGTCCGGCTTCATCCCCAGCAGGTCTTTACCCAGCCAGGCGACTTTGCCGCCGGTCGCCTTCACCAGGCCGATAATGGCGCGGGCGAAGGTCGATTTACCGCAGCCGGACTCGCCCACCACGCCGAGGGTTTCCCCTTCGTACAGACGCAGGGTCACGCCGTCGACCGCCTTCAGGGTTTTCGACGGCTGCCAGAACCACTGCTTGCCGTCTTTGATGTCGAAATGCACCTTCAGATCGGCAATTTCGAGCAGCACATTTCTTTTTTCGTCTATAGCGTTCATACCAGCTCCTCGTGCGGCTTATAGCAGGCGCGCAGGCGGCCTGGTGCAAACTCTTCCAGCGGCGGAGCGCTGTTGCAGATCTCCATCGCGTGCGGGCAGCGCGGCTGGAACGGACAGCCTTTCGGCAGACGCAGCAGGTTTGGCGGGTTGCCCGGAATGGTCAGCAGCGCTTCCCCTTCCGCATCAAGACGCGGAACCGCATTCAGCAGGCCGATAGAGTACGGGTGCGCGGGATCGTAGAACACGTCGCGCGCTTTGCCGTATTCCATCGTACGCCCGGCGTACATCACCAGCACTTTGTCACAGATCCCCGCCACGACGCCCAGGTCGTGGGTGATCATGATGATGGCGGTGTTGAACTCGCGCTTGAGTTCGTTCAGCAGGGTCATGATCTGCGCCTGAACGGTCACGTCCAGCGCGGTGGTCGGTTCATCTGCGATGAGCAGCTTTGGCCTACACAGCAGCGCCATCGCGATCATCACGCGCTGGCGCATCCCGCCAGAGAACTCGTGTGGATACATGCGCATGCGCTTGCGCGCTTCCGGCATTTTAACCGCATCGAGCATTTTGACCGACTCTTCAAAGGCCTCGGCTTTGCCCAGGCCTTTGTGCAGCATCAGCACTTCCATCAGCTGCTCGCCTACCCGCATGTACGGGTTCAACGAGGTCATCGGATCCTGGAAAATCATCGAAATCTGCTCCGCGCGCAGCTTGTTCAGCTCGTGCTCGGGCAGATTGAGGATCTCGCGCCCGTTAAATTTCGCCGACCCGCCAATCACGCCGTTAGCGGCCAGCAGTCCCATCAATGCGAACGCGGTCTGAGATTTACCGGAGCCGGATTCGCCCACGATCCCCAACGTTTCACCGGCTCGCAGGTTGAAGTTGAGATCGTTTACCGCGGTCACATCGCCATCGGGCGTTTTAAAGGTGACGCGCAGGTCGTTAACGTCCAGCAGGATCTTGTCCTGCTCTTGCGCCACTGGCGCAGATGCCGTTTCAATCATCGTCATGACGGCGCTCCTTAACGGTCTTTCGGGTCGAGGGCATCACGCAGGCCATCGCCGATAAAGTTAAAACAAAACAGAGTGACGACCAGGAAGCCCGCCGGATAGAGCAGCAGCCACGGAGACACCTCCATCGAGTTTGCCCCATCGCTCAGCAATGCGCCCCAGCTGCTCAGCGGCTCTTGCGTACCCAGACCGAGGAAGCTCAGGAAGGATTCGAACAGGATCATGCTTGGCACCAGCAGCGAGGCGTACACCACGACCACGCCCAGCACGTTCGGCACGATATGGCGTACCACGATATTTTTGGTGGATACCCCGCCGACCTGCGCCGCTTCGATAAACTCTTTGCGCTTAAGGCTTAACGTCTGGCCGCGCACGATACGCGCCATATCCAGCCAGGAGACCATCCCGATTGCCACGAAGATCAGCAGGATGTTCTGACCAAAGAAGGTCACCAGCAGGATCACGAAGAACATGAACGGGAAGGAGTTTAAGATTTCCAGCAGACGCATCATCACCGAGTCCACTTTTCCGCCCAGATAGCCGGAAAGCGAACCGTAAAGCGTGCCGAGGATCACCGCCACCAGCGCGGCGGCGATACCCACCATCAGCGAGATACGGCCACCGATGGCTACACGCACCAGCAGGTCACGACCTGAGGAATCAGTCCCAAAGTAGTGACCGGACTCCATATCGGGCGCGCTGGACATCATGCCCCAGTCGGTATCGAAATAGGTGAACTGCGACAGCATCGGTGCCAGCGTCACGAACAGGGCAATCAGCACAAGCACAACCAGGCTGGCTACCGCTGCGCGGTTATGCATGAAGCGGCGACGGGCGTCCTGCCAGAGGCTGCGTCCTTCTACTTCCAGTTTTTCACTGAAGTTTTCCAGCGCCTCGCTGTTTTTCTTACTCAACATCATGGCGTGCTCCAGTGTTAGTAACGGATTTTCGGGTCAATAACGGCATACAGCACATCGACCACGGCGTTAAAGAGAATGGTTAATGCACCGACGAGGATCGTCAGGCTCAGCACGAGCGAATAGTCGCGGTTAAGCGCGCCGTTCACGAACAGCTGACCAATGCCCGGCAAACCGTAGATCGTTTCGATAACCATCGAGCCGGTGATGATACCCACGAATGCCGGCCCCATGTAGGACAGCACCGGTAACAGCGCAGGCTTGAGCGCGTGGCGGAAAATAATCCGGCGCATCGGCAGCCCCTTCGCACGCGCGGTACGGATGAAGTTTGAGTGCAGAACTTCAATCATCGAGCCACGGGTGATACGCGCGATACTGGCGATGTACGCCAGCGATAAGGCCACCATCGGCAATATCATGAACTTCAGTGCCCCGCCGTTCCAGCCGCCGCCCGGCAGCCATTTCAGCGTGATGGCAAATATCATCACCAGTAACGGCGCGACAACGAAGCTCGGGATAACCACCCCGGTCATTGCGACCCCCATTACCGCATAATCCCATTTGGTATTTTGTTTAAGTGCCGCAATGACGCCTGCGGTAACGCCGAGAATAACGGCCAGGAAGAAGGCCGCAGCCCCTAATTTCGCCGATACCGGGAAGCTGGACGCCACCAGGTCATTCACGGAATAGTCTTTATATTTAAATGACGGCCCGAAATCCCCGTGCGCCAGCTGCTTCAGATAATTGAAGTACTGCGTGGAGATAGGATCGTTTAAGTGGTATTTCGCTTCGATGTTCGCCATGACTTCTGGCGGCAGCGTACGTTCGCCGGTAAATGGACTTCCCGGTGCAAGACGCATCATAAAGAAGGAGATGGTGATCAGAATAAATAGCGTTGGGATCGCTTCAAGACAGCGACGTAGGATAAATTTTAACATTGCCCGTACCTTCTGGCGTGTGCCTATATTATGTGACGTTGGTTAGACACCGTGGGGCGAGCGAACCCGCCCCACTCATTGCCATTAATGCTTGATAATATACAAGTTTTTCACGTAAATATTATCCAACGGGTCTTTACCGGTATATCCACCTACCCACGGTTTCACCAGACGGGCGTTAACGTAGTAGTAAACTGGGACAATCGCGGAGTCTTTATCCAGCTGCTGTTCCGCTTTGGCGTACAGCTCAGAGCGCTGCGCTTCGTCAGAGGCTTGCAGCGTATCGCCGATCAGCTTGTCAAAGGCCGGGCTCTTGTAGTGCGCCGTGTTGTTTGAACTGTCGCTCAGCATGGTATTCAGGAAGGAGGTTGGCTCGTTATAGTCCGCACACCAGCCCGCACGCGCCACGTCAAAGGTGCCCTGATGGCGGCTGTCCAGGAAGGTTTTCCACTCCTGGTTCTCCAGCTTCACGTTCGCGCCCAGGTTTTTCTTCCAGATGGATGCGACGGCGATTGCCAGCTTTTTATGCAGATCCGAAGTGTTGTACAGCAGGCTGAAGGTCAGCGGCTTGTCAGCGGTGTAGCCCGCTTCAGCCAGCAGTTTTTTGGCTTCTGCGTTACGCTGTTCCTGCGTTTCTTTGAACCAGGCTGGCTCGGTCAGTTTTGCGCCATCGGTGTACGGAGGCGTGTAGCTGTATGCTGGCAGGTCGCCCTGGTTTTTCACTTTGTTCACGATGATATCGCGGTCAAGAGCCAGCTTCAGCGCAGTACGCACGCGCACGTCGGTGAACGGTGCTTTCTGGTTATTAATTTCGTAGTAGTAGGTGCAGAGATACGGGTCGACGTGAACTTCTTTCGGGATCTCTTTTTTCAGCTTCTGGAACAGCTCAATCGGCATGTTGTTATAGGTCATGTCGATTTCACCGCTGCGGTAGCGGTTAACGTCGGTCACTTCGGAAGAGATTGGCAGGTAGGTCACCTGGTTGATCACCGTTTTCGCGTTATCCCAGTACTGCGGGTTACGCTCAAGCACCATACGTTCGTTGACGACCCAGTCTTTCAGCTTGTAGGCACCGTTGGTCACGATATTGGCTGGCTGGGTCCATTTCTCACCGAACTTCTCAACGGCAGATTTTGGCACCGGGGAAACGGACGGGTGTACCAGTAATTTGTAGAAGTACGGAACAGGCTCGCTCAACGTCACTTCAAAGGTATTCGCATCGATGGCTTTCACGCCCAGATCGGTTACCGGCTTTTTACCAGCGATGATGTCATCGATGTTAGCAATATGGCCGTACTGCAAATAGCTCGCATACGGAGAGGCGGTGTTTGGATTCGCCAGGCGCTGCCAGCTATACACGAAATCTTCAGCGGTAACCGGCGTGCCGTCAGACCACTTCGCATCTTTACGCAGATGGAAGGTCCAGACTTTGAAATCTTTGTTGTCCCATTTTTCCGCGACACCCGGAGCCGGGTGGCCGTCAACGTCGGTGACCAGCAGACCTTCAAAGAGGTCACGGTTTACGTTTGACTCAGGAACACCTTCAATTTTGTGCGGATCAAGAGACTGAACTTCCGCACCGTTGTTACGTACCAGCGTCTGTTTTTCAGCCAGCTGTACCCCTGCCGGAACGTCCGCAGCCATTGCAGCGTTGCCCGCGATTAGCGCTGTAAGAATTCCCGCAGCTACCAGACTTTTTTTTGTGATGATGGACATTGTGTTGATACTCCACTCATTATAATGACTGGCCTTCGCCAGCTGTGTATTCCCCTGTTGGGGCCTGTACAGCGCAGGAGTTTTTTTTGCTGCTGTCAGGTTCTTTTTTTACTTCTGCTATCACCGACTTTTTTATTACTGACCGCTCGTATGGCCGTCTTGCGTCGATTCTTTCCACGCCTCCCCTGTAATGAGGCATGTGATGAATTACTGAGATGAATCTATATGAAAATAATTATCATCTACTTGTTTACTGCCGCGAAATATAAGGCCGGAAAGTACCAAATGGTGCAAAGTCACGCCAATACATTTTGCAAATTTGTTAAGCAATTCTCTTTTACGGCGATTGCCGTGACTATGTGGGCTGCCCTGCCAGACATCGAATATCATTAAAAAATCATAATATTCAATGGGATAGACAAAAATTTCTCTCTGAGCACGTCGCTGCGCTCGCGATGACAGATTTTGTACGAAAATTTAACAATTGATTATTATTTAGCACATTCATCTAACGGAACGTTGAAATTACTAATATCATTTCAGTTATCTCTCAGCAAGCCCCAGAGTATCGTGTGATAAAAATAACAGATCGATTGCATGGTTTCTGTGCAGGCGCGCGCGCGAAGAAAAGCTAACTCGTTGAAATAAAAGCTATCGCGATTATTAGTAGAATTTATTATGGCTTATCCGCTATTCAACTTTATTTATATGATTTGCTGATAATGACGTAAAAAAAACGGAGCCACTGGCTCCGTTGTTTCATATGAAATCGTTAGTGTAATAATCCGGGGAAGATGCTCTTTATTCCCGTTACGATAAATTCAATCCCCAACGCCATCAACAACAGCCCCATGATACGGGTGATTACGTTGATGCCGGTCTGCCCCAGCAAACGCACCAGCCAGGGCGCCATGCGGAACACGCCCCAACAGCACAGCGCGAAGAGCGCAATCGCCACCGAAAAACCAATCAGGTGCATAATATTGTGATAGCGCGTACCCCATACAATGGTAGAACTGATGGCGCCGGGACCCGCCATCAGGGGCAATGCTAAAGGCACCACGCCGATGCTTTCGCGGATCGCCGTTTCTGATTTTTCCTGCTTGTTCTGTTTGTCTTCGCCAAGCTTACCGCTGATCATCGACATCGCGATAGTGACCACAAGGATCCCGCCCGCGATGCGGAATGAATCAATGGAGATCCCAAAGATTTGCAAAATCGCGTCACCCAGATAAAGCGACGTCAGCAAAATGATGGCAACCGAGAGGTTAGCCGTCAGGTTGGTTTTGTTTCTGGCAGCCGCCGTCTGGTAGCTGGTCATACTAATGAAGACAGGGATAATCCCTACCGGGTTAACTAAGGCAAACAGACCGATGAAAAACTTGAAATATGTGGGGAAATCAAAGAGCGACTGAATCACGTTTAGTTCCGCTTATAAGCATGGCCAGGGACAGATAATGAGTGATAATAAAACCGCGCTGAAGATACGCTTTTTATTAGCACACTTCACCAGAAATCTACGTCAAAACGACATCATTTCGCGATGTTAACCATTTGTGTATTCAATGATAGCGCCACTTCCAATAGTTACTTAATTATTTAACACTGGATAATTCTGAACGAAATAACCCCTGCTGAAAGGTATCAGCTTGGGGTAAAATTGACTCAGATCATGATTTTCGTACTCAGAAGTGAGTAATCTTGATTACGCCCCCAGGGGTGAACCTATCAAAAAAGGATGATGCTTAGGTAAGGCTCTTTTAGTAAATTAGTGCGCTGGAGTGTAAAGTAACCCGTTGTTTTACTGTATGTTACGCAAGTGGTATCGGCTCTGACTATACTGTCTGACGTATCGAGCGCTGGTTTACTAATAGAGTTTAAACATTATCAGGAGAGCATTATGGCTGTTACTAATATCGCTGAACTGAACGCACTCGTCGAGCGCGTGAAAAAAGCCCAGCGTGAATATGCCAATTTCACCCAAGAACAGGTTGATAAAATCTTCCGCGCGGCCGCTCTGGCTGCTGCAGATGCTCGAATCCCTCTCGCTAAAATGGCCGTTGCCGAATCCGGTATGGGTATCGTTGAAGATAAAGTGATCAAAAACCACTTTGCTTCTGAGTATATCTACAACGCCTATAAAGATGAGAAAACCTGTGGCGTGCTGTCTGAAGACGACACTTTTGGTACCATCACCATCGCTGAACCTATCGGTATTATCTGCGGTATCGTCCCAACCACTAACCCAACGTCTACTGCGATCTTCAAATCACTGATCAGCCTGAAGACCCGTAACGCAATCATCTTCTCCCCGCACCCACGTGCAAAAGATGCGACCAACAAAGCCGCAGATATCGTGTTGCAGGCAGCTATCGCTGCGGGCGCACCAAAAGATCTGATTGGCTGGATCGACCAACCTTCCGTTGAGCTGTCCAATGCGCTGATGCACCACCCGGACATTAACCTGATTCTGGCAACCGGTGGCCCTGGCATGGTTAAAGCAGCATACAGCTCCGGTAAACCAGCAATCGGCGTAGGCGCAGGTAACACCCCTGTAGTCATCGACGAAACCGCTGATATCAAACGTGCTGTTGCCTCTGTACTGATGTCCAAAACCTTCGATAACGGCGTAATTTGTGCTTCCGAGCAGTCCGTTGTTGTGGTTGATTCCGTCTACGACGCCGTTCGCGAACGTTTCGCAAGCCACGGCGGCTACATGCTGCAAGGCCACGAACTGAAAGCCGTTCAGGATATCATCCTGAAAAACGGCGCGCTGAACGCCGCTATCGTGGGTCAGCCAGCATACAAAATTGCTGAACTGGCAGGCTTTACCGTTCCGGCAACTACCAAAATTCTGATCGGTGAAGTGACCGTTGTTGACGAAAGCGAGCCGTTTGCTCACGAAAAACTGTCCCCTACTCTGGCAATGTACCGTGCGAAAGATTTCGAAGACGCGGTAGAGAAAGCAGAGAAACTGGTGGCCATGGGCGGTATCGGTCACACCTCTTGCCTGTACACTGACCAGGACAACCAGCCAGAACGTGTTGCTCACTTCGGTCAGATGATGAAAACAGCGCGTATCCTGATCAACACCCCTGCTTCTCAGGGTGGTATCGGTGACCTGTACAACTTTAAACTCGCACCTTCCCTGACTTTGGGTTGTGGTTCATGGGGTGGTAACTCCATCTCTGAGAACGTTGGTCCTAAGCACCTGATCAACAAGAAAACCGTTGCTAAGCGAGCTGAAAACATGTTGTGGCATAAACTTCCGAAATCTATCTACTTCCGCCGTGGCTCTCTGCCAATCGCGCTGGATGAAGTGATTACTGATGGCCACAAACGTGCGCTCATCGTGACTGACCGTTTCCTGTTCAACAACGGCTATGCTGACCAGATCACCTCTGTTCTGAAAGCGGCTGGCGTCGAGACTGAAGTCTTCTTCGAAGTTGAAGCTGACCCAACCCTGACCGTAGTGCGTAAAGGTGCGGAACTGGCGAACTCCTTCAAACCAGATGTGATCATCGCACTGGGTGGCGGTTCCCCAATGGACGCCGCGAAAATCATGTGGGTCATGTACGAGCACCCAGAAACCCACTTCGAAGAGCTGGCGCTGCGCTTTATGGACATCCGTAAACGTATCTACAAGTTCCCGAAAATGGGTGTGAAAGCGAAAATGATCGCCGTGACCACTACCTCCGGTACGGGTTCAGAAGTAACGCCGTTTGCGGTTGTGACCGACGATGCAACAGGTCAGAAATACCCACTGGCTGACTACGCGCTGACTCCAGATATGGCTATCGTTGACGCCAACCTGGTGATGGATATGCCTAAGTCCCTGTGTGCGTTCGGTGGTCTGGATGCCGTGACTCACGCACTGGAAGCCTATGTGTCTGTACTGGCTTCTGAGTTCTCTGACGGCCAGGCTCTGCAAGCGCTGAAACTGCTGAAAGAAAACCTGCCAGCGTCCTACAACGAAGGGTCTAAAAACCCGGTAGCGCGTGAGCGTGTACACAGTGCAGCGACCATCGCCGGTATCGCGTTTGCGAACGCCTTCCTGGGTGTTTGTCACTCAATGGCGCACAAACTGGGCTCTCAGTTCCACATTCCTCACGGTCTGGCGAACGCCCTGTTGATCAGCAACGTTATCCGCTATAACGCTAACGACAACCCAACCAAGCAGACTGCGTTCAGCCAGTACGACCGTCCACAAGCGCGTCGTCGTTATGCTGAAATCGCAGACCACCTGGGTCTGAGCGCACCGGGCGACCGTACTGCTGCGAAGATTGAGAAACTGCTGGCATGGCTGGACAGCATCAAAGCTGAACTGGGTATTCCTAAATCTATCCGTGAAGCAGGCGTTCAGGAAGCTGACTTCCTTGCTCACGTTGATAAGCTGTCTGAAGATGCATTCGATGACCAGTGTACTGGTGCGAACCCGCGCTACCCACTGATTGCCGAGCTGAAACAGATCCTGCTGGATACCTACTACGGACGCGAGTACACCGAAGGTGAAACAGCCGTAGCGAAAGTTGAAGCACCGATTGTTAAAGCTGATAAAAAAGCGAAGAAAAGCGCTTAATTGACGCTCTACTAAAAAACCCGCCTTTTGGCGGGTTTTTTTATGTTCTAAAGGGCAATAGTGAAAAGAATATAACCTTTGTTTATTTCCGGTTATCGTTTTGGATGGCGGTCAACGAGCCGACAACCAGCGCTTCTTTATAATGTTTACGACATACCGAAACATAACGCTCATTGCCTCCTATAACCACCTGTTCCCCGTCTGCATAAGGTTTACCTGACTGATCGAGGCGAAGCACCATGCTGGCTTTACGGCCGCAGAAGCAGATGGTTTTTAATTCGACCAGCTTATCTGACCATGCAAGCAAATACTGGCTACCGGGGAATAGCTCTCCGCGAAAATCGGTACGCAGCCCGTAGCAGAGAACCGGAATATCCAGCTCATCCACCACGTCTGACAGCGCATGTACCTGCTCGCGCGTCAGGAACTGGCTCTCGTCCACCAGAACGCAATGTACGGGCCGTGAAGCGTGTTCTGCACGGATATCTGCCAGCAGGTCCGTCTGCGGGTTATAGAGCTTTGCAGGGGACGAGAGCCCTATACGTGAACTGACCTTACCTGCACCGAAGCGATCGTCAATCTCAGCGGTGTAAACAAGGGTATGCATTCCCCGCTCCTGATAATTGTAAGAAGACTGGAGCAGCGCGGTAGATTTCCCTGCATTCATTGCCGAATAGTAGAAATAAAGTTGTGCCATTGGCCGTAAAACCCTAATCAATGTGTAATATTCCCAATGAGTCATTGTACCATATTTTGCCTGTTCATCCGCGATACACCGCGCAGAACAAGGGTTTTAGACACCGGGACATGAAGCTTAGATATAGTAAAATAATGCGTTAAAACATGAAGTAATGGCATTCAGGCACATAAAACAGTTATCAGTAAAGTCCTGGATAACACTTGTTTTTATACTGGAATGTCGCTCCGGGAAAATTCACTATTTATTAACTATTACCAATGTAACGCCCCGTTTTCGGAGTAATACAAAAGGCTGATATTTATCCGCCGCAACTATAATTCCTGCGGTAAATGTCACAAAAACAAACATGTGCTCGGCCTGTTTATGCGGGTAGATGTGATAACAGGCGGTGCTGAGAAGAGATGAAATTTAAGTTAGCGTAATTAATTATACCTTCCGATATTTAGTATTTTTTGAATTCCTTACATTCCCACCTATTGCACAACTGAATTTATCGCTCTATTATTAGGACAACAAACCACCCCCCATTATAAGTTTGAGATTACTACAATGAGCGAAGCACTTAAAATTCTGAACAACATCCGTACTCTTCGTGCGCAGGCAAGAGAATGCACCCTCGAAACGCTTGAAGAAATGCTGGAAAAATTAGAAGTTGTAGTTAATGAGCGTCGTGAAGAAGAAAGCGCAGCAGCGGCTGAAATCGAAGAACGTACTCGCAAACTGCAACAATACCGCGAAATGCTGATTGCTGATGGTATCGATCCAAACGAATTACTGAACAGCATGGCTGCCGCTAAAACGGGTACCAAAGCAAAACGCGCTGCCCGTCCTGCTAAATATAGCTACATCGATGAGAACGGCGAAGAGAAAACCTGGACCGGCCAGGGTCGTACTCCTGCTGTTATCAAGAAAGCAATGGATGAGCAAGGTAAACAACTGGATGACTTCCTGATTAAGGATTAATCCGAAGTTATTCTAAGAATCCCGCTAAAGGCGGGATTTTTTTTGCCCAAATTCTGCCTGAACATCCCCTTACACTCTGACATATAGCGACAACGCTCTATTTAAGCAGTCTTACAAAACTCGCACGAGTATCCCTACTATTTTTTATGGGTATAAAAAAAACCGGTGGGCAACGCCACACCGGTTTAGTTCAAACTACGAGCGGATTATTTTTTAATATCCAGGCTCTCCTGGAGCCAGGATTTAAATTCTTCACCCAGTGAGTTGTGACGAATGCCATATTCAACAAACGCCTGCATATAACCGAGTTTATTACCGCAGTCGTGGCTCTTACCTTTCATATGGTAGGCTTCAACGGTCTCTTTCTCGATCAGCATATCAATAGCGTCGGTCAGCTGGATCTCGTCACCCGCTCCTGGAGGGGTTTTCGCCAGCAGTGGCCAGATCTCTGCGCTCAGAACATAACGACCCACCACAGCGAGGTTAGACGGCGCTACGTCCGCTTTAGGCTTCTCTACGACGCCAACCATCGGAACGCTTTCACCGGGTTCCAGGTTTACGCCTTTGCAGTCTACAACGCCGTATGCGGTCACATCCGCAACGGGTTCAACCATGATCTGGCTGCTGCCGGTTTCGTCGAAGCGTTTAATCATATCCGCCAGGTTGTCCTGAGACAGGTCAGATTCATATTCGTCCAGAATAACGTCCGGCAGAATAACAGCCACTGGCTCATTGCCCACAACCGGGTGCGCGCACAGAACGGCGTGGCCCAGACCTTTCGCCAGGCCCTGACGAACCTGCATAATGGTGACGTGCGGCGGGCAAATAGACTGAACTTCAGCCAGCAGCTGACGCTTAACGCGTTTTTCCAGCATGGCTTCAAGTTCGAAACTTGTATCGAAGTGGTTTTCAATAGAGTTTTTAGATGAATGCGTTACGAGGACAATTTCGGTAATTCCTGCGGCGATACATTCATTAACAACGTACTGGATTAATGGCTTATCAACCAACGGCAGCATCTCTTTAGGGATTGCCTTAGTCGCGGGTAGCATCCTGGTTCCCAATCCCGCTACCGGGATAACGGCCTTTCTGACTTTCGAATTTAGGGCAGCCATTGAAATTCTCCTGAGCTGTTCAAGTTTTGAACTTATTCATTAAATAACGCGTTGAGTATATCAGCCTCACCGGACAGTCCGGGTCTGAAAAGGACGCGTTGCCGATCAATTAGGACAAATACGCATAAATCTGGCAGTGATACTAGCACCGCCAGCAAAACTGCGGAAAAGCAATCTGACGAATAAAATTCAACTGCTTATTCCGTGGACAACATTAAACGTAAGCGGCCCCCTGCCCCCCAAATTTGGCACTGCCAGGAGGCGCAACGGTGGCTAATTTGATTTAGATAAGCCGTTCCTAATGTCCCAAGCGGAACACCGTTACTGACCTGTATTTGATGCTCCCCCGTATTAAGCGATGCGTTAAGCCCGGCAGATACGAGGATAAGATTTTGCAGCCCGCTGTGGTAATAACCCACCAGCAGTGGAAACTGGCCGGGTAAATTTGCCTGGCGGAAAAGATGATTAACCTGTTTGAGCAAACTTCCCAATTCGGGAAGCCGTTGCCCCTGATGTGACAACTGCTCCTGTAATAATCCGTTAAATAGCGCCCGAAGTAATAACGCGGCTAAAACACCGTTATCCCCCGCACGCGTCACGTCCAGACAATAAAACGCCAGGTCTGAATCGGATAATGGCGCAATATCGAGCACCAGTCCGGGCTGGTCAGCGGCAACCAGCTGGCGATAATTTACGCGACAATGGGAAATTGACTGCTGAACAGGCGGCTGAAGCTCCTGTAATAATTTCGAGGCGGCAAGCGGATTACTGACTAACGCATCCCAGTCCTGAAAAAGACGTTCTTCTTCCTCGACGCGGGAATTAAACATATTGGGATAGAGACAGGCCAATACGGTTTCACGCAGACGATTCAGATCTTTGAGCGGTTTTAACAGAATATCCTGGACGCCCAGCCGTAATGCTTTTGCAATATCGGCCATATTTTCCGTCGCGGAAATGACCAGAATCGGCATCTGATCGCCCTCATTGCGCAAATGCTCCACCAGCTTAAGACCGTCCATGCGCGGCATGTCGATATCACAAATCATCAGATCCGGGGTGATATTGAGCATTTTTTCCAGCGCATCGACGCCGTCTTCGGCCAGCGACGTATTTGCGCCTAATGAGGTTAACCACGAATCCAGCAGCGATCGGAAAACCGGCTCGTCTTCAACTATCAAAATATGTTTTCCGGCCAATGGCTGCGTCATGGTTCCTCCCCTGGCTGACAGTTATTCAATAGTGGCATGGGATCGGCACTATCGCCTGTCAGATTTTGCTGAAGTAATCAAAAAAAAGCGTACTCAGGCTGATGTCCGCACAAACGGCATCAGCTCATCCATTTTTTTCTCTACGGCTAACGAACCTGCGGCAATCGCGGCTTCGGCGCGATGAAAATCCAGAGTCGCAATTTGTGGACAATACGGTTGAATCAGAATGTCAGGCGGGTCGCCGGCCATTCGATTGCGCTTTAGGCGGTTTTCGAGCACCTGAATGGAGGTCGTCATGATCTCCATTGCCGTTGGGGCCGTGACGGAACGACGAGCCGCCATGCGCCCTATCCGTCCGCGCAGTCTTTCGTGCCAGGCGAGTTTTTCACCTTCGGGATCGTCATTTTGCATATTGACGGGAAGAAGCTCCTGCTGCATAAGATGCGCGTCGTGCTGAAGATCGACCGCAATAACGATATCGGCACCCATCGCTCGGGTGAGTGAAATAGGGATAGGGTTAACCACGCCGCCGTCGACCAGCCAATAGCCGTTGTGCGGCACCGGCGCCATCAATCCCGGCATACTACAGGATGCACGCACGGCAAGGTGGATGTCGCCTTCGGTAAACCACAGCTCGCGCCCGGTACTAAGGTTGGTTGCGACGGCACCGAAAGGCATTTGGCAGTCTTTGAAATCGGCGAAAGGCATAACCTGGCGAAAATGGTTGAACACCCGTTCGCCGCGCAGCAGCCCGCCACGCTGCCAGGAGAGATCCATCAGGCGCAGCACGTCCCAGTAGCTAAAGGAGCGCACCCAGGTTTCAAGCTCAGGGAGTTTTCCGCACGCGTATGCAGACCCGACCAGCGAACCGATAGAACAACCAGCGACGATATCGACATCAATCCCCATCTGCTTAAGCGCATTGATTACGCCGATATGTGACCAGCCCCTGGCTGCACCTGAGCCCAGCGCCAGTCCAATTTTTACCTTTCTCATTAGCCCTGTTTTACTTCCCCTGGATTCCCGACATAGCGTCAACGCAACTGCTCAGTTAACATGGTGCTACCTTAAGCGTTTTTACGCCGTTAATTTTTTGTCCAGGAAGAGAATCGTGTCTCAACTCTGCCCCTGTGGTAGCGCTCTGGAGTATAGCCTATGTTGCCAGCGATATCTTACTGGCGAGCAGGTTGCACCAGACCCGTCACACCTTATGCGTTCGCGATATACTGCTTTTGTGATCAAGGACGCAGACTATCTGATTAAGACCTGGCATCCGTCTTGCCATGCCGCCGATTTTCGTCAGGACATCGAGTCCGGCTTTGCCAATACCCACTGGCTTGGCCTGACCGTGTATGACGCCGCACCAGGCAGCGATGCAAACGAAGGTTACGTCAGCTTCGCTGCCCGCTTTAAAGAGGGCGCTAAATCGGCGGCCATTATTGAACGTTCCCGTTTTTTACGGGAAAACGGGCAATGGTATTATATTGACGGCACGCGTCCGCAATTTGGCCGTAACGACCCCTGCCCGTGTGGTTCAGGTAAAAAATTTAAAAAGTGCTGCGGGCAGTAATGCCTGACAGCCCAGCTTTCGCAAATACAAAAACAGGATTTCCCGGCGATGCAATCATTACAACGTAAAGTTCTGCGCACCATTTGTCCCGACCAGAAAGGGCTTATCGCACGAATTACCAACATTTGTTACAAGCATGAACTGAATATCGTGCAGAACAATGAGTTCGTTGACCACCGTACCGGTCGCTTCTTCATGCGCACCGAGCTGGAAGGGATTTTCAACGACACCACCCTGCTTGCCGATCTGGACAGCGCCCTGCCGGAAGGTTCCGTTCGCGAGCTGACCCCTGCTGGTCGCCGTCGCGTGGTGATTCTGGTTACCAAAGAGGCCCACTGCCTGGGCGATCTGCTGATGAAAGCCAACTACGGTGGTCTGGATGTGGACATCGCAGCGGTCATTGGTAACCACGACACGCTGCGCTCGCTGGTCGAGCGCTTTGATATTCCATTTGAGCTGGTGAGCCACGAAGGCCATACCCGCGAAGAGCATGACGATCTGATGGCGCAGGCCATTGAAGCGCACAACCCGGATTACGTGGTGCTGGCGAAGTATATGCGCGTACTGACGCCGTCATTCGTGTCGCGCTTCCCGAACAAGATCATCAACATCCACCACTCGTTCCTGCCGGCCTTTATCGGCGCGCGCCCTTATCATCAGGCGTACGAGCGCGGCGTGAAGATTATCGGTGCTACCGCGCATTACGTTAACGACAACCTGGACGAAGGCCCAATCATTATGCAGGACGTGATCCACGTGGATCATACCTACACCGCAGAAGATATGATGCGCGCCGGGCGTGACGTCGAGAAGAACGTATTAAGCCGCGCGCTGTATCAGGTGCTGGCGCAGCGCGTGTTTGTTTACGGTAACAGAACGATTATTCTTTAATCCTTCGTAAAATGAATTGATTAGCTTTGCACCTTTACGGATAAAAAGCAGGCAAACAGCCGCGTTTACCGAAAGGAATGCTTTACAGGGGCGCATCATTTGATATGATGCGCCCCGCTTCCAACAGGAAGCAGGCCAGTAAAAGCATTACCCCGTGGTGGGGTTCCCGAGCGGCCAAAGGGAGCAGACTGTAAATCTGCCGTCATCGACTTCGAAGGTTCGAATCCTTCCCCCACCACCATCACTTCCTGATTCTTTCAAACTCATACTCCGCTCAGTGCGCCATATTATTCCGTGCGGGAAGGATGAGAAGCTTCGACTAAGGTTCGATTCGAGCGCAGCGAGAAAGCGTTGCCGCAGGCAACGACCCGAAGGGCGAGGCGCAACGCGCCGGGTAATCCTTCCCCCACCACCATCACTTTCATATCGTTCAAAAAACCTAACAACATTCCCATCCGGCTTTCGCGCACCTGTTTTCCCCGGTGGCGCTACGCTTACCGGGGCTACAAAACCATAATGCAGCCGCCACCCGGCAAAAAGCGGCTACATCGGCGGCAACCTGCGCTGAACCGGTGAACTCTTCACTATCGAGGTATTACACTGGGCGTGCTCCGCCAGGCCATCCAGCAGCTCATCAAGCTGCGCTATTGAGCGCACCACCAGCCGGATCACAAAACAATCCTCTCCGGTGACCTTATCGCTCTCAATACACTCGGGCATCGCCTGAATATACTTATCCACCTTATGCAACAGGCCCGGTAGCGGCCGCACCCGCACTAACGCCTGCAAGGTATAACCCAGCGCCGCTAAGTTCACCCGTGCGCCGTACCCCTGGATCACTCCGCGCTCTTCGAGCCGCTTTAAGCGCTCTGCCGTGCTGGGTGACGTCAGCCCTACCTGCCCGCTTAACGCTTTAAGCGACACCCGCGCATCCTCAACCAGACAGGCCAAAATACGTCGGTCGATATCATCGAGAAGGTATTCCATCGCTTTCACCTGATTTAAAAAAGTCATTTGTTCTTTTCACCTTATATCACCTCTGTAAAAGGCGACAGCCTTTATCGACAATAGAGCCATCAATCTGGAGGTGAACAATGCGTGATTTACAAACAGGCGTCTGGCAAATGAGCCTCGCCATGCTGATCTCAGGCTCCATCGGGGCGTTCGTTTTGCTCTCCGGTCTGCCGGTGACGGAGGTGGTGTTCTGGCGCTGCCTGATCGGTGCGGGTGCGCTCTTTGTGTTTATCCGGCTCGGCAAGCAGCCCTTTAGCCCGTTAACCAAAGCTACGCTGGGGCTGGCGATACTCGGCGGCGTGGCGCTGGTCGTGAACTGGCTGCTGCTGTTTGGTGCCTACGCGCGTATTTCCATTGGCCTGTCGACGGTGGTCTACAACACCCAGCCCTTTATGCTGGTCATGATGGGAATGCTGATGGGCGAACGCGTAAGCCTGGTCAAATGGGGCTGGCTGGTTCTCGCCTTCAGCGGCGTGGTGGTGTTGCTCTCAGGCGAAATGGCGGGCAGTCACCAGCAGGGCTGGCTTGCGGGTATCGGGCTTGCGCTGGGTGCAGCCTTCTTTTATGCCCTTACCGCTATCATCACCCGTAAACTTAAAAGCATCGCACCGCAGCATATCGCGTTTATCCAGGTCTTAACGGGCGTAGTGATGCTGCTGCCGCTGGCGAAGCTGCCCGCGTTCTCCGCCGATTTCCCGTGGGCGATACTGCTGACGCTGGGGATTTTGCACACCGGCATCATGTATCAGCTGTTATACAGCGCCATTCAGAAGCTCCCGACGCCGATTGTAGGCTCCCTCTCCTTTATCTACCCGGTGGTGGCGATCGTGGTGGATAGCCTGGCGTTTGGACACACGCTGACGGCAACGCAGCTGGCGGGCGGCGTGCTGATCCTGTTTGCCGCGGCGGGCAATAATCTGGGCTGGGGCGAAAAAAAACCCCGCGAGTGCGGGGTTAATGTCAAAACGGCCGATTAGCGACGAGCGCGTACAATCTGATATTTGCGCGTCAGGTACTCCACCGGCGCGCTCCAGATATGCACCAGGCGGGAGAACGGGAAGAGCACAAACAGGGTCATCCCCAGCACCAGGTGAACGCGGAAGATAAACGCCACGCCGTCCAGATGCGCAGACGCGCCACCGTGGAAAGTCACTACGGACTGCGCCCAGCCGACCAGCTTCATCATTTCGCTGCCGTCCATGTGCTGTGCAGAGAACGGAATAGTCAGCAGACCCAGCGCACACTGCACCATCAGCAGGGAGAGGATCAGGATATCCGCCCCGGTGGTGGTGGCACGCACGCGCGGGCTGAACAGACGACGTTTCAGCAGCAGCAGACCGCCCACCAGGCACAGCACGCCGCTGGCACCGCCCGCGAACATCGCCATCTTCTGCTTCACTTCGATCGGCAGCCAGGCTTCATACATCCAGTGCGGCGTCAGCATCCCGAGGAAGTGGCCGGCAAAAATACCGAGGATCCCCAGGTGGAACAGGTTAGACGCCAGGTTCATCCCCTTGCGATCCAGCATCTGGCTGGAGCCCGCGCGCCAGGTGTACTGGCCGTAGTCGTAGCGCAGCCAGCTTCCCACCAGGAACACGGTGCCCGCGATGTACGGGTAGATGTCAAAGAAGAACATATTCAGGAAGTGCATTAGTGCCGTCCTCCGTTAGAGATATTCAAATATTGCGGGGCAACAGCTCCGGCAAAACGACGCTGGTGAGCCGAAATTTCCGACTCGCCGCAGTTCCGATCGGCAAAGAACTTCACCTGCTCTTCTTCCCAGACCGCATCGAGCGCCTGCGGGGTATCATCGCGGGCTTCGTCCGCAATTTTCTCTGCCACTTTCACACTGTCGACCGAGGCGTTAGCGAACTTCACCAGCAGGTCGAACAGCATGGCATAGGGGCTTTCACGCTGTTGCAGACGCGCGCCGAGCAGCGCGAGGATCGGGGCGATATCCTGCAACCCGCCGAGCGCCTCTTCTTTTGGCAGCTGCGCCAGATACTCCAGGTACAGCGGCAGATGGTCCGGCAGTTCGCGGCTGTCGAGCTGTAGGCCGTGCTCCTCGTACTGGGCCATCAGATCCACCATCGCCTGACCGCGATCGCGGGATTCACCGTGAACGTGTTCAAACAGCAGCAGCGAGGTCGCGCGTCCACGGTCGAACAGCTGGCTGTATTCAGCCTGCACGTCCAGAAGATCGCGCGCTAAAAGGTCGCGCAGGAAAACGCCCAGCCGATGGGCATCTTCTTTGTCCAGGTTTTCAGATGACGCGAGTGCATCGAAAAATTCCTGCTGATGCTGCGCGAGCGCAGCATCCGGATATTCAAGCAGACGCGAAACAATGACGAGTTCAATCATTGGTGCGGCTCCGTTTTGCTGGTCACATCGAGCGCGTCGATGCGGCGGCTGTTGAACAGGTTGAATTTGGTGTCTGAACCGTGGCAACCGTCGCCAAAGGTAAAGCCACACCCGCTTTTTTCCGGGAAGGCGTCGCGCGCCTGCTCACGGTGGCTGCTCGGCACCACGAAACGATCTTCGTAGTTCGCAATCGCCAGATAGCGGTACATCTCCTGCGCCTGCGCTTCGGTCAGACCGACCTCTTCCAGCGCGCGGGTGTCGATCGTGCCGTCAACCGTTTCAGCGCGTTTGAAGTGACGCATCGCCAGCATACGCTTCAGCGCCAGCAGCACCGGCTGGGTATCGCCTGCGGTCAGCAGGTTTGCCAGGTACTGAACCGGAATGCGCAGGCTTTCCACGTCAGGCAGAATGCCGTTGCTGCCCAGCTCGCCCGCATCGGCGGCGGACTGAATCGGTGACAGCGGCGGCACGTACCAGACCATCGGCAGCGTGCGGTATTCCGGGTGCAGCGGCAGGGCCAGCTTCCAGTCCATCGCCATTTTGTACACCGGGGACTGCTGCGCCGCGTCGATCACGCTCTGCGGCACGCCGTCTTTCAGCGCCTGCTCAATCACTTTCGGATCGTTCGGATCGAGGAACACGTCCAGCTGACGCTGGTACAGATCTTTCTCGTTCTCGGTGCTTGCCGCCGTTTCAATCGCATCCGCGTCATACAGCAGCACGCCGAGGTAGCGAATACGGCCTACGCAGCTTTCGGAGCAGACGGTTGGCATCCCGGCTTCGATACGCGGATAGCAGAAGACGCACTTCTCGGACTTGCCGCTCTTCCAGTTGAAGTAGATTTTTTTGTACGGGCAGCCGGTGATGCACATACGCCAGCCGCGGCATTTGTCCTGGTCGATCAGCACGATGCCGTCTTCTTCACGCTTGTAGATGGCTCCGCTCGGGCAGGTCGCGACGCACGCCGGGTTCAGGCAGTGCTCGCACAGGCGCGGCAGATACATCATGAAGGTGTTTTCGAACTGGCCGTACATCGCCTTCTGCATGTTTTCGAAGTTTCGATCTTTCGACAGTTTTTCGAACTCACCGCCCAGATCGTCTTCCCAGTTCGGCCCTTTGGTGATTTTGTCCATGCGCTGCCCGGTAATGAGCGAGCGTGGACGGGCAATCGGCTGCGCCTTGCTGTCCGCCGGGGCGTTATGCAGCGTCTGATAGTCAAAATCAAACGGCTCGTAGTAGTCGTCGATGCCCGGCAGGTGCGGGTTAGCGAAGATCTTGCCCAGCAGCATCGCGCGGTTACCCATGCGCGGCTGAATTTTGCCGTTGATCTTGCGGATCCAGCCGCCCTTCCACTTCTCCTGGTTTTCCCAGTCGGTCGGGAAGCCGGTACCCGGCTTGGTTTCAACGTTGTTGAACCACGCGTACTCTGCACCTTCGCGGCTGGTCCAGACGTTTTTACAGGTGACCGAGCAGGTATGACAGCCGATGCATTTATCCAGATTCAGCACCATGCCGACTTGTGAACGAATTTTCATTTTACGCTCTCCTGTACCTGGTCATTACCTTCGCCATCTAACCAGTTGATATTCTTCATCTTACGTACCACTACGAACTCATCACGGTTTGACCCTACGGTGCCGTAGTAGTTAAAGCCGTAGGCCAGCTGCGCATAGCCACCGATCATGTGGGTCGGTTTTGGCGTAATGCGGGTCACGGAGTTGTGAATACCGCCGCGCTGCTCGGTGATTTCAGATCCCGGAATGTTCACGATACGTTCCTGGGCGTGATACATCATGGTCATCCCCGCCGGAACGCGCTGGCTCACCACCGCACGGGCGGTCAGGGAACCGTTGCTGTTGAACACTTCGATCCAGTCGTTATCGACGATGCCCAGCTCTTTGGCGTCCGCTTCGCTCATCCACACAATCGGGCCACCGCGTCCTAAGGTCAGCATCAGCAGGTTGTCGCTGTAGGTCGAGTGGATACCCCATTTCTGGTGCGGCGTCAGGAAGTTCAGCGCCTTCTCAGGGTTACCGTTGGACTTCTCGCCCATCACCTCTTTCACCGAACGGGTGTCGATTGGCGGACGGTAAACCAGCAGGCTTTCGCCGAAGTCGCGCATCCACTGGTGATCCTGGTACAGGGACTGACGGCCCGACAGGGTGCGCCACGGGATCAGCTCGTGAACGTTGGTGTAACCGGCGTTGTAGGAGACATGCTCGTCTTCCAGGCCAGACCAGGTCGGGCTGGAGATAATTTTGCGCGGCTGGGCCTGAATATCGCGGAAGCGAATTTTCTCGTCTTCTTTATTCAGCGCCAGATGCGTGTGGTCACGACCGGTAAACTCGCTCAGGGCGGCCCAGGCCTTCACGGCCACCTGACCGTTGGTTTCCGGCGCCAGAGTCAGGATCATCTCTGCGGCATCAATCGCGGTGTTCAGCATTGGCTGGCCTTTGGCCGGGCCGTCCGCTTTGGTGTAATTGAGCTTGCGCAGCAGATCCATTTCGCTCTGGGTGTTCCAGGCGATCCCTTTCCCGCCGTTACCGATTTTCTCCATCAGCGGGCCGATAGAGGTAAAGCGCTCCCAGGTCGCCGGATAATCACGTTCAACCGGAATGATGTGCGGTGCGGTTACGCCCGGGATCAGGTCGCATTCGCCTTTTTTCCAGTCCTTCACGTCCAGCGGCTGCGCCAGTTCGGCAGCGGAGTCGTGCTGGATAGGCAGCGTCACCACGTCGGTCTCTTTGCCGAGGTGCCCCACGCAGACTTCGGAGAATTTCTTCGCGATGCCTTTGTAGATCTCCCAGTCGCTTTTCGATTCCCACGCCGGGTCAACGGCGGCAGACAGCGGATGAATAAACGGATGCATATCCGAGGTATTCATGTCGTCTTTTTCATACCAGGTGGCGGTCGGCAGCACGATATCGGAGTACAGACAGGTGCTGGACAGACGGAAGTCGAGGGTCACGACCAGATCCAGCTTGCCGTCCAGGCCGTTGTCCTGCCATTCCACCTCTTCAGGCTTCACGCCGCCCTGCTTGCCGAGATCTTTCCCCTGAATACCGTGTTCGGTGCCCAGCAGATACTTCAGCATGTACTCGTGGCCTTTACCGGACGATCCGAGCAGGTTAGAGCGCCAGATAAACAGGTTGCGCGGGTGGTTTTTACCGTTTTCAGGCTGTTCAGCCGCAAAGCGGATAGAGCCGTCTTTCAGGGACTTCACGGTGTAATCCACCGGGGTCATGCCGGCTTTTTTCGCCGCGTCTGCGATGCGCAGCGGGTTGGTGCCCAGCTGTGGCGCAGACGGCAGCCAGCCCATACGCTCGGCGCGCACGTTGAAGTCAATCAGATGGCCGCTGTAGCGGGATTTATCCGCCATCGGCGAGAGCAGCTCCTGCGCGGTGACGGTTTCATAACGCCACTGGCTGGAGTGGTTATAGAAGTAGGAGGTGCTGTTCATGTGGCGCGCAGGACGCTGCCAGTCAAGGCCAAACGCCAGCGGCTGCCAGCCGGTCTGCGGACGCAGTTTTTCCTGGCCAACATAGTGTGCCCAGCCGCCGCCGCTCTGGCCGACGCAGCCGCAGAACACCAGCATGTTGATCAGACCACGATAGTTCATATCGAGGTGATACCAGTGGTTCAGACCGGCACCGACGATGATCATCGAACGGCCGTGGGTTTTGTCGGCGTTTTCGGCAAATTCACGCGCGATGCGGATGATTTGCGAACGGGATACGCCTGTGACTTCTTCTGCCCACGCCGGGGTATACGCTTTCACGTCGTCGTAGCTGGTTGCGCAGTTTTCGTCGTTCAGACCGCGTTCCAGGCCGTAGTTCGCCATGGTCAGGTCATAAACGGTGGTCACCAGCGCGGTGGAGCCATCCGCCAGTTGCAGGCGTTTCACCGGCAACTTGTGCAGTAAGACGTTTTCCAGCTCCACTTTTTTGAAGTGCTCGGAGCCTTCGCCGCCAAAGTACGGGAAGCCGACTTCTGCGATCTCGTCCTGGCTGCCCAACATGCTCAGACGCAGTTCGGTCTCTTCACCGGTTGTGCCGTTACGCTGCTCAAGGTTCCATTTGCCCTTCTCGCCCCAGCGGAAACCGATAGAACCGTTAGGAGCCACCAGCTCGCCGTTGCTGTTGCAGGCGACGGTTTTCCACTGCGGGTTGTTTTCCTGGCCCAGTGCATCCACCAGATCCGCCGCGCGCAGCATACGGCCCGCCGCGTAGTAGCCGTCACGCTCTTCCAGCATGACCAGCATCGGCATATCGGTGTAACGACGCACGTAGTCGGTAAAGTACTGGCTCGGTTTGTCGAGGTGGAATTCGCGCAGCATAACGTGGCCCATCGCCAGCGCCATTGCCGCATCGGTACCCTGTTTTGGTGCCAGCCACAGGTCGCAGAGTTTCGCGATTTCCGCGTAGTCAGGGGTGATCGCCACCGTTTTGGTGCCTTTGTAGCGCACTTCGGTAAAGAAGTGGGCGTCCGGCGTACGGGTCTGCGGTACGTTAGAGCCCCAGGCGATGATGTAGCTGGAGTTGTACCAGTCTGCGGATTCAGGGACGTCGGTCTGCTCACCCCAGGTCTGCGGTGACGCAGGCGGCAGGTCGCAGTACCAGTCGTAGAAGCTCAGGCAGGTGCCGCCGATAAGCGACAGATAGCGTGCGCCGGATGCGTAAGAAACCATCGACATCGCCGGGATCGGCGAGAAGCCCGCCACGCGGTCCGGGCCGTAGGTTTTGACGGTATAGACGTTAGAGGCAGCAATCAGCTCGTTCACTTCCTGCCAGGAGGAGCGCACAAAGCCGCCGCGCCCGCGCGCCTGCTTGAAGCTTTTGGCTTTATCCGCGTCTTCAATAATAGAAGCCCAGGCCTCAACCGGATCGCTGTGCTGCACTTTCGCTTCGCGCCACATTTTCATCAGGCGTTTGCGCATCAGCGGGTATTTCAGGCGGTTAGCGCTGTAGAGATACCAGGAGTAGCTCGCACCGCGCGGCCTGCCGCCGCTTGTCGGCAGCGGGACCACGCTCAAATGGCGTCTGACCGACAGCCACACCCAGTACGGCATTCTGCTGGCAACGCTGCCCGCCGGGCGGCATCTGAGCCACGATCAGCAGCAGCTGGTTGATACCCTGGTGGAACAGCTTACCGCCACGCTGGCGCTGGATCGCCATCAGGAAAAACAGCAGCAGCTGATCGTAATGGAAGAGCGCGCCACCATCGCCCGCGAGCTTCACGACTCCATCGCCCAGTCGCTCTCCTGTATGAAGATGCAGGTAAGCTGCCTGCAAATGCAGGGCGACGGGCTGCCCGAGAGCAGCAAGCAGCTTTTGGGCCAGATACGTAACGAGCTGAATACCTCCTGGATACAGCTTCGCGAACTGCTGACCACCTTCCGCTTGCAGCTGACCGAGCCGGGCCTGCGCCCTGCCCTGGAGTCCAGCTGTCAGGAATTTAGCGCCCGTCTGGGGTTCCCGGTGAAGCTGGATTACCAGCTGCCGCCGCGTTTTGTCCCCTCGCATCAGGCCATCCATTTACTGCAAATCGCCCGCGAAGCGCTGAGTAACGTGCTTAAACACGCGGGGGCGACGGCAGTGACCGTCACCGTCAGCTACCACGACAATCAGGTGAAGCTTCGGGTAACGGACAACGGCTGCGGCGTGCCGGAAAATGCCGAGAGAACTAACCACTATGGTTTAATTATCATGCGAGACCGCGCGCAAAGCCTGCGCGGAGATTGCCAGGTTCGCCGGGGAGAGTCTGGTGGCACTGAAGTAGTGGTCACCTTTATTCCCGAAAAGCCCCTCATAACTGCTCAAGGAGAAAACCATGACTAATCAGGAACCGGCATCCATCCTGTTGATTGACGACCATCCGATGCTGCGCACCGGCGTAAAACAGCTGGTCAGTATGGCACCGGATATCACCGTGGTTGGCGAAGCCAGCAACGGCGAACAGGGTATTGAACTTGCCGAAGCGCTCGATCCTGATTTGATCCTGCTCGATCTCAACATGCCCGGCATGAACGGTCTGGAAACCCTCGACAAGCTGCGCGAGAAGTCGCTGTCCGGTCGCGTGGTGGTCTTTAGCGTGTCCAACCATGAAGAGGATGTCGTTACCGCCCTCAAACGCGGCGCGGACGGCTATCTGCTGAAGGATATGGAGCCGGAAGATCTGCTCAAGGCGCTGCAACAGGCCGCCGCGGGTGAGATGGTGCTGAGCGAAGCCTTAACGCCGGTGCTTGCCGCCAGCCTGCGCGCCAACCGCGCCACCTCAGATCGTGACGTGAGCCAGTTAACCCCGCGCGAGCGCGATATTCTCAAGCTGATTGCCCAGGGTCTGCCGAACAAAATGATCGCCCGTCGTCTGGACATCACTGAAAGTACGGTGAAGGTTCACGTTAAGCACATGCTCAAGAAGATGAAGCTGAAATCCCGCGTCGAAGCGGCAGTGTGGGTTCATCAGGAACGTATTTTTTAACCTCACTCATCCGGCAGCAGCTTCCACCGCGGATCGTCGTCAGGTAAGGCGATAAGCGGTTGCACCACCGAGAGCGTGATCTCATTGGAAGAGACGCGCTGCCCGTCCTCGTCTTCGACCACCACCGACAGCTTCCAGCTATTCCTTGCCCCGTCGCCCTCGCTCCAGGCAGGCATAATCACGCTCCAGCCGTCGCTGCTGATACTCTTCGCGGGTGAGGTCAGGCTCAGCGCCTGGGTATCGCCCTGCCAGTGCAGCTGACGAATGCCGTGGGTACTGCGGATTTGCAGCTTAAGCATCACGGTTTCCCCGCCCTTCAGATCCCACGGCGGCGTCGCCAGGAAGGCAGAGAGAGTTTTGCGCTGGCGGAACTCGAACACCGGCAGGCTTTCCCGCTCCGGCGAGTCGTAACGGCTGCCGCGCAACGAGCGCGTAGCGGCCACCTCCGCCGAGGAGAGCTGCTTCGCCAGCGGCACGCCGAAGCGGTAGTTCACCTTCAGCCCGAGATTGTTCTGGCTGACGCCGCTCTCCCCCTGCTTGTGCGCCGCAGAAAGGGTTAACAGGGGGATCGGGGTGTAATTGAGCCCCAGATTCACCGCCATCGGGTTGTGGTATCCGGTGCCGCTGTTAAAGAGATCGACGCTGTCACCGAAATACTGCTCAAAGCTGACGCTGGTATTGAGATGGTGGAACCAGGGCAGCCAGGCTTTCGCCGTGACGTCGTAGCCGCGCGCCATGCGCTGCTCCTGCACGTCCGACTGCGCGCGCCAGCTGGCGAAGGGCTGATAGTAGTTGGCCGACAGGCGCAGGTTTTCGCCCCAGGCTTCCGCCCCCAGCCCGGCGCGCTGAAGATTTTCATCCAGCAGGTTGTCGTAGAAGGTGTTATAGCCGAGCAGCCACTTCCCGGCGACCCAGCGCTGGCCAACGCCCGCGTTGCTTACCAGGCCGTCCGTTTGCTGCGTCAGCCCAAGCTGGCTCCAGCTCAGATAGCGGGTATTGTCCTGCCAGGGGATAAACCAGCTTCCGCTGCTGCCGTTGAATTTGCCCTCCTCGTCCACCAGCAGATTAACGCTGGCGTTGCCCCAGGGCGAAAGCCAGGATTCAATCTGCTGATTCACCTCGCCGCTCACGACATCGCGCACCTGACCAAACGCGAACTGCCGCGCCTGCTCGCCGGTGGTGAGGCCATTATCGACCATGCTGGCTTCGCCAAAGGCTTTCGCCATCTCGGCAATATGCTTTTCTCTTTCGGAAGTCGGTGTTGTAAGGCCCAGATCGGGCAGATCCTGCGCACCCTGAACGGTTCCGCCGCAGCAGAGCAGAAGGAAAAACAGTGAACGAATGCGGGAAGAGACAACCATCAACGTCGTAAAAGGGAGCCTGAAATGAGAAGAATAATCTTAATACCTTAACGCGATTGGCAAAGAATTGCAGCCTGAGGGCAAATTTCAGGAATATCCTGAAAGCGGGGTTGGGTGCGCCGGCCCGCCAGCGCACGGGTCGGGCAAGCGCAGCGCCACCCGACGTTTATACCCGATGATTAAACATCCCTTTCAGCTCCGGCACGCACGATCCGCAGTTCGTCCCGCAGCGCAACGTTGCCCCCAGCGCGGCGGCGGAATCACAGCCTCCGGCGATCGCCTCGCGAATGGTATTTTCCCCGACGCTAAAACAGCTACAGATTATCCTCCCCGGATCGACCCGCACTCCCGGGCGTTGACCGTGAAGCAGCGCATGGCGCACGTCCGGCGCCATCGGCGGCGAACGAAACGCCTCGTCGATAAAATCATGGGACAGCCGGGGCTGCGCGATACCTTCCCAGAAGCCCAGCATTAACGCCCCCTGATGCCAGGCCAGCACGCTACTGCGTTCCCCGGCTTGCGCGATTTGCAGCTGCCAGCCCTGCGCGGTGCAGTGCGCCATCACCCACGCCACCAGCGGCGTGTCGCTTGCCAGCGTCAGGCGCGAGACTTTGCGCCACCAGTGAACGTAAGACGGCAGTTCCGGCAGCTCGCGGGCGTACAGTTCCCCCTGCCAGCCCGGCTGCCACGGCACTATCCTGACGGCGGTCTGTTTACTTTCAGGCTGCCCGGATAGGGGATCGCAGCGCCCTTCCACCAGCGCGTTGACCTTCCCCTGCCGTGCAAACAGCCCGTTCCAGTGCATCGGCACGAACAGCTCGCCTTTCCGCTGCCCGTCGTTAACGTTAACCCTGGCGACCATTACCCCGCGCGGGGAGCTGATCCGCGCCAGCTGACCGTCGCAGAGCGCAAAGCGCGCGGCGTCGTCGGTATGGATCTCGACGAACGGCTCGGCGTTGTGCTGCATCAGGCGCGGCACATACCCGGTGCGGGTCATGGTGTGCCACTGGTCGCGGATGCGGCCGCTGTTAAGCAGCAGCGGATAAAGGGCGTTCGTTACCGCCCCGTGCGGCTGCGGCTCGACGGGCACGATATTTCTGCGTGGAAATTTTCCTGCATCCCACTGATGGGGATCCATTTCATCCCACTGCTCGCGGGTCAGCGTGGCCAGCTCGCCGAGGTTAAAGGCGCGCTCGCCGTGGTTTTCAAACGCCGACAGCGCCGCATGTTCGCAAAAAATCTCCTGCGGATGGCGCCAGGCAAAAGCCTCGCCGTGTCCCAGTCGTTTTGCCACCCGGGCGATGATCCACCAGTCCGGTTTCGCCTCGCCCGGGGCAGGCAGAAACGCGCGCTGGCGCGAGATCCGCCGCTCGGAATTGGTGACGGTGCCGTCTTTCTCTCCCCAGCCGAGCGCCGGGAAGCGGATATGGGCAAAGCGGCTGGTGTCCGTATCGCGCATCACCTCTGAGACCATCACCAGCGGGCAATGTGCCAGCGCCTGGCTCACCGCGTGGCTGTCCGGGAGCGATACCGCCGGGTTGGTGCCCATGATCCACACCGCTTTTACCTCTCCCCGGGCGATAGCGTCGAACAGCTCCACCGCCATCAGTCCCGGCGTCCGGGCGAGGCGTTCGCTGCCCCAGAAGCGCGCCACCCGGTCGAGATCGTCCGGTTCAAAATTCATGTGCGCCGCCAGCTGGTTCGCCAGCCCGCCCACCTCGCGCCCGCCCATGGCGTTAGGCTGCCCGGTCAGGGAGAAGGGTCCGCAGCCCGGTCGGGCGAACTTCCCGCTCGCCAGGTGAACGTTAATAATCGCGTTGCATTTATCGCTGCCGCTCGTGGACTGGTTAATGCCCATGGTATAGAGCGTGACGGCACGCGGGGCGGTGATAAACCAGTCGTAAAAGGTGCCAACCTCCTCCGGCGCGAGCCCGCAAAAATCCGCCACCCGCGCAGCCGGCCACGCCGTCGCTCCCTGAATCAGGTTCAGCAGGCCGACAAACAGCCCCGCGTCGCTGCCGGGACGCAGCGGCAAATGCAGGTCCGCAATGTCGCAGGTGGCGGTTTTACGCGGGTCAATCACCACCACCTTCATGGACGGATTAGCCTGACGCGCCTGCACCAGCCGCTGATAAAGCACCGGATGGGTCCACGCCGCGTTAGAGCCCACCAGCACCACCAGATCGCTGTTCTCCACATCCTCATAGCTGCACGGCACAACGTCTTCACCAAACGCCCGCTTGTAGCCAGCCACCGCCGACGACATGCACAGCCGCGAGTTGGTATCGATATTCGCCGCGCCGATAAACCCCTTCATCAGCTTGTTGGCCGCGTAGTAGTCCTCGGTCAGCAGCTGGCCGGAGGCGTAAAAGGCCACCGCCTTTGGCCCCCATCTGTCGATAATCTCCTTAAGCCGTTCGCCCGCCGTATCGAGCGCCTGCTGCCAGCTCGCGGCCTGCCCGTCCACCTCGGGGCGCAATAATCGTCCCGCCAGACCGGTGGTTTCCCCGAGCGCCGAGCCTTTCACGCACAATCGTCCGCGGTTCGCGGGATGGGTTTCATCCCCGCGCACGCTCAGGTTTTCCCCCTCGACGGTGGCAATGACCCCGCAGCCAACGCCGCAGTAAGGGCATGTGGTACGCGTGACGGTCATGAGGCCTCCGCGCGCATCACCAGCGCGTCGTTGCCCACCCACACCTTGCCGTTCTCAATTTTCACCGGCCAGGCGCGCACCGCAGGCTCGCCGTTTTCCAGCGAGCGCCCGTCGCGCAGGCGAATGCGCTGCTTATACAGCGGTGAGATCACCATAGGTTCGCCCGCGGCATCCCCCAGAATGCCGCGCGACAGCACCCGGGCTCGGCTGCCCGGCTCAATATCGTCCAGGGCGTAGACGGTTTTGCCGAAGCGGAACAGCGCGATGGATTGACGTCCGAGCCGCGCGCCGATCCCGGCCTGCTCGGGAATGTCCTCGAGACCACAAATCTCCTGCCAGCGCTTATTGTCATCCCCGTGCACGCCGTTGACCTCGGTGCGAAACAGCGCGAGGCGATCCGGATCGGCGAGCGTGGTTTGCCACTCGCACTGGTAGGTCTCCACCACCCGCGCCATCTCCTGCTCCAGCTCGTGGGCGATACCCAGGCTGTCGTCGAGGATCACCTCGCGCAGATAGTCCAGCCCGCCCTCCAGATTATCCATCCAGGTGCTGGTGCGTTGCAGGCGATCGGCGGTGCGGATATAGAACATCAGGAAACGGTCGACGGTGCGGATCAGCGTTTCATCGTCCAGGTCGCTGGCGAACAGGTCCGCATGGCGCGGTTTCATGCCGCCGTTGCCGCACAGGTAGAGGTTCCAGCCCCTGTCGGTGGCGATGACCCCCACGTCCTTGCTCTGCGCCTCGGCGCATTCGCGGGTACAGCCGGACACCGCCATTTTGATCTTGTGCGGCGCGCGCAGCCCTTTGTAGCGATTCTCCAGCCTGACCGCCAGCCCGGTGGAGTCCTGCACCCCGTAGCGACACCAGGTCGAGCCCACGCAGGATTTCACCGTGCGCAGGGATTTCCCGTAGGCGTGGCCGGTTTCAAACCCGGCGTCCACCAGCGCCTGCCAGATTTCCGGCAGCTGCTCAAGCCGGGCACCGAACAGGTCGATACGCTGGCCGCCGGTGATTTTGCTGTACAGCTGGTAGCGTTTGGCGATCTGACCGATGGCGATCAGCCCGTCGGCGCTGACCTCACCTGCGGGCATACGCGGCACGATGGAGTAGGTCCCGTCCTTCTGGATATTGGCAAAATAGCGATCGTTGGTGTCCTGAAGCGGCAGATGCGCGGGCTTGAGCAGATATTCATTCCAGCAGGAGGCCAGCACCGAGCCGACCAGCGGCTTGCAGATCTCGCACCCGTGGCCCTGCCCGTAGCGGCTAATCAGCTGGTCGAAGGTGCGGATATGGTTCACGCGGACCAGGTGGTAGATCTCCTGGCGCGAGTACGGGAAGTGCTCGCAGATATCCTTTTTCACCTCCACGCCCTGCTCCGCCAGCTGGAACTCCATGACCTGCTTCACCAGCGCGCTACAGCCGCCGCAGCCGGTCGCCGCCCTGGTACACTGCTTAATGGCAGCGATGTCCGTAGCTCCAGCGCTCACCGCCTGGCAAATATCCCCCTTGCTGACGTTGTGGCACGAGCAAATCTGCGCGCTCTCCGGTAAGGCCGCCACCCCGAGCGCTTTCGGTGCGCTGCCCGCCAGAGCGGGCAGGATCAGCGTTTCAGGTGATGCTGGCAGACTGAGGCCGTTAAGCATCATCTGAACCAGAGTCGCGTATTCAGCCGCGTCACCCACCAGCACGCCGCCGAGCAGAGTTTTGCCGTCATGGCTGACGACGATTTTTTTGTAGATTTGCTGCGGGCCGTGGGTCCACTGGTAGCTCATCGCGCCCGGGGTTCGCCCGTGGGCATCACCAAAGGAGGCCACGTCCACTCCCAGCAGCTTCAGTTTGGTGCTCATGTCCGCCCCGGTAAAGCGCTGCTCTTCTCCTGCCAGACGCGCCGCCGCCACGCGCGCCATCTGATAGCCGGGAGCCACCAGGCCGAAGATTTTACCCTCCCACAGCGCACACTCTCCGATGGCGAACACGTTTTCGTCCGAGGTCTGGCAACGATCGTTGATGCAGATACCGCCGCGCTCACCCGTTACCAGCCCGCTGCTGCGCGCCAGCGCGTCCTGCGGGCGGATCCCGGCGGAGAAGACCACCATGTCTGTATCGAGATGGTCGCCATCGGCAAAGCGCAGCACCAGCCCGTCAGCGGTACGCTCTATTCCGGTTGTCGCTTTGCTGGTGTGAACGCCGACGCCCAGCGCCTCGATTTTCTTACGCAGCATCGCCGCGCCGTCGTTATCCAACTGCACCGCCATCAGGTTTGGCGCAAACTCCACGACATGCGTTTCAAGGCCAAGCTGCTTAAGGGCGTTTGCCGCCTCCAGCCCCAGCAGGCCACCGCCGATCACCACCCCGCGCCGCGCGCCCTTCGCGTGTGACGCGATGCTATCGAGGTCGTCCAGGGTGCGGTAGACAAAACAGCCCGGCAGATCGTTGCCCGGTACAGGCGGAACGAAAGGATACGAGCCGGTAGCCAGCACCAGCGTGTCCCAGTGGGTTTCGTGCCCGCTGGCGGTGCGCACCACCCGCGCCTCCCGGTCAATCGCAACGATCTTTTGGGATAAACGCAGCTCGATGCCGTTATCGGCAAAAAAGTCCCCCTCGACCAGCGAGAGCGAGTCCGCGCTGCGCCCGCCGAAGTATTCCGACAGATGTACGCGATCGTAGGCGGCGTAGCGCTCTTCGCCGAAAACGACAATCTGGTATTGCTGGTGAAGTTTACGGTTAACGCAATCTTCGAGAAAATGGTGGCCGACCATACCGTGTCCAGCCACCACCAGAGTAGGTTTTGTCATAGCGTTCTGTCCTGCAACCAGCGGTTGCGCAGTGAATGTATCGAACAGCCAGTCCGCGTGAGCCGGGACAGGCGTTGCCAGTAAGTCGGTAAACGTTGCCGCGCTGCGACAATCCCCCATCAGCAGCACCCCCGCGAGGGTGCCGTGTCGAATCAACAGGCGGCGATAGTGCCGGGTAAGCGGATCCCACGCGCGCCAGACCGCATCCCCCGGCCGTTCCGTGACGCATCCGGCGCTAAACAGCTCCACCCCCGTGACCTTGAGACGCATCCCGCTCTCCTGGCGGCTAAAGGGCGTCATCGCATCCCCTGCCAGCCGCGCGGCAAGCCTGTCGGCCTGCGCCAGACAGGGGGCGACCAGGCCGACGATCTGCCCTTCCAGCTCGCAGCACTCGCCGATGGCGCTGACGTGCGGGGCCGAGGTCTGCATCTGCGGGTCAACCAGAATGCCTCTGTCACAGGCGATCCCGCTCGCCCGCGCAAGCGCGGCGTTGGGCGTCACCCCCGTGGTCATCACCACCCTCGCGGCGGCCACCTGACGACCGCTCTGCAAGGTGACCGAATCGTCATTAATGGCCGCGATCCCCGATGCCAGCTCGCAGCGGACGCCGCGCGCGGCGAGCATCTCCTCCAGCAGCAGCCCCGCCTGCTGGTCGAGCTGCCGTTCCATCAGCCACTCACCGCGATGCACCAGCGTGACGTTGTCACCACTAAGCGCCAGCGCCGCGGCGGCCTCCACGCCGAGCACCCCGCCGCCGAGCACCACCGCCGGGCCCGCGGTGCGCTGAATCGCACGGGTGTCCGCAAGGGTGCGAAAGGTAAAAACGTGCGGCGCCTGGCTGCCGGGGATCGGCGGCACGCAGGGGGTGGATCCGGTCGCGAACACCAGCTCATCCCACTCAAGGGTGCGGCGGGCGGTGTGAAGCTCGCGCTTAAGCACGTCCACGCCGAGCACCTTTTCCCCCCTGAGCACCGTCACGCCGCGCTCGCGATACCAGTCTTCATCCTGCAAACCAATCGCCGCTGCGGGCTTTTCTCCGCCGAGCACCGGCGAGAGCTGAATGCGGTTATAGGCGTGCTCTGGCTCCTCACCGATTACGGTTATCGCGAAGCGCCCCGGCGCGCGCGCGGTGAGGGTAGAAATCAGACGCGTCGCCGCCATGCCGTTCCCGATAATCATCAGACGCATCGTCGCTCCCGTTACGCCGCTTTCGGCTGTTTTTCGTAGAGGAAGTGCAGGATCTGCTGACGCATATGGTGATAACGGCTGTCGTCAGCAAGCTGCACGCGGTTGCGCGGGCGCGGCAGATCCACGCGTAATATTTCCCCCACCGTCGCCGCCGGGCCGTTGGTCATCATCAGCACCCGGTCAGAAAGCAGCACCGCTTCGTCTACGTCGTGGGTGATCAGCACGATGGTGGTGTTCAGCTCTTGCTGGATTTTCATCACCGAGTCCTGCAAATGGGCGCGCGTCAGGGCGTCCAGCGCGCCGAAGGGCTCGTCCATCAGCAGCACTTTTGGCTTCATGGCCAGCGCGCGGGCAATACCGACGCGCTGCTTCATGCCGCCGGAGATCTCCCCGGGCCGTTTGTGCAGCGCATGGCCCATCTGCACCCGATCGAGGTTGTGCTCGATCCACTCCCTGCGCTCGGCTTTGCTCATGGTGCGGCGAAACACCCGATCCACCGCCAGCGCCACGTTGTCAAAACAGGTCAGCCACGGCAGCAGAGAATGGTTCTGGAACACCACCGCGCGCTCCGGTCCTGGCCCGGCGATTTCGCGGTTGTCGCAAATCAGGCCGCCCTCGGTAGGCAGCGTTATCCCGGCGATAAGGTTGAGCAGCGTCGACTTACCGCAGCCGGAGTGGCCTATCAGGCTCACGGTTTCGCCTTCGTGAATATCAAAAGAGACATCTTGCAGCGCCAGAAACTCGCCGCTGGCGGTGGAAAAACGCTGGCTCACGGCCTGTACCTGAATTAACGGTTTCATAGTCACTCCTTATTTTTCCTGCCAGCTAAAGCGGCGGGCGATCAGCATCAGCCCCTGCTCCAGCAGCAACCCGACCACGCCGATGATGACGATGGCGATGAGAATGTTTTCGACGTTGAGGTTGTTCCACTCGTTCCAGATCCAGAAGCCGATCCCAAGCCCCCCGGTGAGCATTTCGGCAGCGACAATCACCAGCCAGGCGATACCAATCGACAGGCGCACTCCGGTTAATACCGCCGGCAGCACCGCCGGAAACAGGATGCGGCGCAGAATGGTCCACTCGGAGAGCTGCAACACCCGGGCGACGTTGAGATAGTCCTGCGGAATACGGCGCACCCCTTCGGCGGTGTTAATCACCATCGGCCAGATGGAGCAGATAAAAATGGTCCAGCTCGACGCAGGCTCCGCCTTCTGGAACAGCAGCAGGCCGATGGGCAACCACGCCAGCGGGCTGACCGGGCGCAGCAGCGCAATCAGCGGGTTAAACATGCGCGCGAAAAAGGTGAAGCGGCCAATGAGAAAGCCCAGCGGAATACCCGCCAGCGCCGCCAGACCGAAACCCACCCCCACGCGTTGCAGCGAGGCCAGGACGTTCCAGCCGATGCCCATGTCGTTAGGCCCGTCGCGATAAAACGGATCGGCGAATAGCGTCAGCGCCGAATCAAGGGTGCTGAGCGGCGTGGGGAAGCCTTTGCTGTTTATGGCTGCCAGCTGCCAGAGCAACACCAGCAGCCCCAGCCCGAGCAGCGCCGGGATCGCGCGCTGTAAGAAGGCGTTGATCCTGCGGGCAAATACGGGCGCGCGTCGGCGCACCTGCACCGGCGGCAGCGTGATGACCTCGCCGCTCTGCGGCTTTTCCTCGACAGACTGGATGTTTTGCAGATGCGGCATAATCAGGCCCCTTTACGGTGAATGGCGAAGCGGTTGGCGTATCCTTCCGGGTCGGTGCCGTTCCAGACGGTGCCGTCCATCAGGGTGCTGCTGCGAAGCGGAGACGACGGCGTGGCGATCCCGCCGACGGCGGCGGCGGCGTCCTGCCAGACCGCGGTCTGGTTAATGCGCGACGCGATCGCGGCGTAATCCGGTGCGGTTTTCAGCAGGCCCCAGCGGCGAAACTGGGTTAAGAACCACATGCCGTCGGAGAGATACGGGTAGCTCACCGCCCCGTCGTTGAAGAAGCGGATCGGGTGCGCATCCTGCCAGCGCTGGCCCAGCCCGTTGTCGTATTCGCCGAGCATCCGCCCGGTAAGGTACTGCGCTTTGGTGTTCAGCCACGCGCGGCGCGAAAGGATCAGGGCGGTTTCGCGCTTGTTCTCCGGGGAGGCATCGATCCAGCGGGCGGCCTCCAGCACCGCGCTGACCAGCGCCCGGGCGGTATTGGGGTTTTTCTGAACCCAGTCGCGGCGCGTGCCGAGGATCTTTTCCGGATGCTCCGGCCAGATAGACTGAGAGGTCGCGGCGGTAAAGCCGATCCGGTCGTTAATTGCGCGGGCGTTCCACGGCTCGCCAACGCAAAAGCCGACCATATTGCCGATGCGCATGTTCATCACCATCTGCGGCGGCGGAACCACCACGGTGCGCACATCGTCGAACGGGTTGATGCCCGCACTCGCCAGCCAGTAGTAGAGCCACATGGCGTGAGTGCCGGTCGGAAAGGTATGGGCGAAGGTGTAAGTGCCCGGCGCCTGCTGGCCAATCAGTTTTTTTAGCCCGTCGGGATCGCGAACGCCCTTCTCTGCCAGATCCGTCGACAGCGTGATCGCCTGGCCGTTGTGGTTGAGGGTCATCAGGTTCGCCATCTGCTGCGGCTTTCCGGCGATGCCCAGCTCAAGCCCGTAAAGCAGGCCATAGAGTATGTGCGCCGCGTCCAGCTCTCCGGCGACGAGCTTGTCGCGCACCGCCGCCCAGCTCGCCTCCTTGGTGGGCACAATGGTGATGCCGTACTTCTTATCAAATCCCTTCAGCGCCGCCATTACCACCGGGGCGCAGTCGGTCAACGGGATAAAGCCAACGCGCACGCTCTCCTGTTCCGGTTTATCCGACCCCGCCGCCCACGCGGCCTGCATCACGCCAGGCAACAGCATGGCACTTCCCGCCAGCATACTGGCCTGTAAAAATCGCCGTCTGGTCACATCCGCCATGGCCCACTCCTGAAAAAAAGACAAAAAAAAGCGCCCCCGATGCCGAAGCACCGCTGGACGCCTTTATCCCGAAGACGCATGCACCGCCGTTGGCGCATCGTCAAAAATGGTGAATTTAATAATGCAAACGCAATGCCAGCTTTTAAATCCCCGTATTGCCGGCCTTTCTCTGGCATAACGCCGCCTGACGCACCTTAATCAGGCAGAAAATGCCCGCTGATTGTGCAGCTACTCCTTTGGGATGACCTGCCACAGATGCTTCACCGTCAGCAGCGCGCGGGCGATATCCACCATGCGCTGATTCGTGTCCATCGCCATTTTTCGCAGGGCAGACCAGGCCTGCTCTTCGCTGAGGTTCTGGTGGGTCATCAGCACGGTTTTGGCCTTATCGATGATCTTGCGCTCCTCCAGGGTGTCGCGCAGCGAGGCCAGCTGGCGCGAAAGCTGCTCAATCTCACGCGCCTGCTGGCGTACCAGCGGCAGCAGCGGTTTATCCGGGTAGTGCGCCAGCGGGTCGTCATGCTCCGGAACGCTCACCGGGACCGACTCTGCCATTTCCATGCGTTCATCAACGGCGACCATCAAGTCGGCAATCACGGTCTCTTCCAGCGTGCGCAGGTGCTCCAGCCGCGCCGTTTGCCGGGCGAACCAGGTCAGCGCGGTCTGGCCGCGATCCGCTGCGGGCTGGCGCGTACAGGCGACGCGGCGCAGCTGCTCCGTTTCCAGACAGGGCTGGCAGTTAAGCGTAAAGGTATGCTGAAGCTCCGCGGGGCTGCGGGAGAGGAAAACCTCAAAACAGGCCTGCTGGCCGTCGATGCGGTCGACCAGCTTCTGGCGAATATCGTCGCTGAACGTCCCCTGGGTAAAGCCTATCGCCCCCAGCGCCCGCTCCTGCCCCACCAGCTCTTTGCCCTGCATCAGGCTGTAGAGCGCGACAAATCGCCCGGCAATGTGCGGATCGTCAATGCTGTCATTGAGCTGCGGTACGATACTGAGCAGCTGACGCAGCATCCGGCTGTAGTGGTCCATCGCCATCGGCGCGGCAATATGCTGAGCGCTGACCCCGTCACGCAGGGCAACAAGCCCTTCCAGGCTTAACAGCGCGCTGGCGATACGTTCGCACACGGCGCTGCCGGGCAGAGGGGATTGCGCGTCGAGCAGGCGATACAGCACCGCCAGGTTTTCATCCACCAGCGCCCGGCTGGCTCTGCATTCCGGATCGTAAAGCTGCCCCTGCGAACAGAGCCAGACGTTTGACGCGCCGCGCTCGCACTGTAGCATATGCACCAGACGGCTGATGCCGTTCACCAGCTCGCCAAGCTGTACCAGCCTGCTGAGCTGCTGCTGACGCATCTGTTTTGCGCGCTGAAACCATGCGCCTGCGCCGCAAGAACGGCTTACCGTTAACGTCATACTGGGTCTCCCGGATAAAATCGCTTCACTGAGCAAAGCAATATCCGTGCCTTTTCACAGAACAGGAGTCAACATGCAGAAGATTGTCATCGTCGCCAACGGTGCGGCCTACGGAAGTGAATCCCTTTTCAACAGCCTGCGCCTGGCGATTGCCCTGCGCGAGCAGGAGAGCGAGCTGGAGTTGAAGCTCTTTCTGATGTCAGACGCGGTGACCGCCGGGCTGAAGGGGCAAAAACCGGCCGAGGGCTATAACATTCAGCAGATGCTGGAGATCCTCACCGCCCAGGACGTGCCGGTGAAGCTGTGCAAAACCTGCACCGACGGGCGCGGGATCACCGCCCTGCCGCTGATTGAGGGCGTGGAGATCGGCACGCTCGTTGAGCTGGCGCAGTGGACGCTGTCCGCCGATAAAGTATTAACCTTCTAATACTTAACCGCGAAAAATAGTATTTTCTTATGGACGCGGTTTCAGCATCAAGTTTACCTGCGCGCGTGCCGATAGGCATGGAAACAACACAGCAGGTATTTCACTTATGTTCAGATCGATTCGTGCCCGCATTATTGCCGCGACGACAGGCTGCCTGATCGTCGCCCTTCTTCTCAACACCGTGATTAACTTTCAGGTTACCCGTCAGGATAACCAGCAGTCGCAGCGCGATATCCTGAGCAGCACCAGCGCCAGCCACAATATGGCGATTGCCGACTGGGTAAACAGCAAGATGACGGTCATCAGCTCGGCGCAGACCGTGGCCCTGAGCGACGATCCGGTGCCGGTCTTTAAGCAGCTCGCCCAGGCGGGCGGCTTTACCAACGTCTACGTGGGCTACGCCAGCAAAACGGCGAAATTCTCCGACCCGGCGGGCGTACCGGCGGATTACGATCCGACCATCCGCCCGTGGTATCAGCAGGTGGTCAGCACCGACGGCCCGGTTGTCACCGCCCCTTACGTTGACGCGGGCACCGGGAAACTGGTGGTAACCTTTGCGGTGCCGGTCAAAGAGAACGGTACGCTGAAAGCGGTGGTTGCGGGCGACGTGGCGATGGACAGCGTGGTGGCGAACGTGCGCGGTATCCATCCAACGCCTGCGAGCAGCGGCCTGCTGGTGAACAGCGACGGTAGCGTCATTGCGGCTAACGATCCGGCGCTCACCTTAAAGCCCTTCACCGACGCCATCAAAGGCACCGATTTTGCGGCGCTCAAGCGCAGCGAGCCGGTTGAAGGCACGCTCAACGGCGCTGATAAAACCCTGCTTGCCACCGCCGTGCCGGGCACGCAGTGGATGCTGATTGTGGCGCTCGACAATAACGATGCCACCTCCGGGATGCGCGCCCTGCTGAAAGCCTCCGCGCTGTCGCTGGCGATCCTCGCCCTGCTGAGCGGTGCGATTGTCCACTTCCTGATTGCCCGCCTGCTCAGACGCCTGTCGGAGATCCGCGACGCGATGCATAACATCGCCAACGGCACCAACGATCTCTCCCAGCGCCTGCCGGACGGCGGCGAGGACGAAGTGGCGCAAATCGCCCAGGCCTTTAACGCCTTCAGCGACAAGCTGTCGGTGGTGATGGTGCAGCTTCGCGACGCCAGCTCGTCGGTGAAAAACGCGGCGCAGGAGATTGCGGCAGGCAACCAGGATCTCTCCGGGCGCACCGAACAGGCCGCATCGAGCCTGCGCGAAACCGCCAGCGCGGTTGAGGAGATCACCGCCTCCGTCACCCAGTCGAATGAATCCGCCGCAGAGGCCAACGATCAGGCGAGTAAAGCCTCTGCCGCCGCGTCGCGCGGGGGCGACGTGGTATCTCAGGCGATAACCACCATGCAGTCTATCGAAGTGGCGTCGGCCAAAATCGGTGATATCACCAGCGTGATTGACGGCATCGCCTTCCAGACCAACATTCTGGCGCTTAACGCCTCGGTTGAAGCCGCCCGCGCGGGCGAACAGGGGCGTGGCTTTGCGGTCGTGGCCGGCGAGGTGCGTAATCTGGCAAGCCGCAGCGCCCAGGCGGCGAAAGAGATCAAATCCCTTATCGACACCACTACCGAGAGCGTGGCAACCGGTTCACGCTACGTACATCTGGCCGGGGAGAGCATGAACGAGATCCGCGCCAGCATCGGCAGCGTGTCGGGAATTATGCGGGAAATTTCCATCGCCACCAGCGAGCAGATGAAGGGCATTCATGAGATTAACCATGCGGTGACTCATCTCGATCGCATGGTGCAGCAGAACGCCGAGCTGGTGGTGCAATCCGCCGCTGCCGCCAGCGCCCTGCAAAGCCAGGCGGGCGACCTTGCTGAAACGGCCGGGCATTTCCGCATTTAATTTTCTGTCGGCGCGCGTTTTCCGGGAGAAACGCGCGCTGGCTGAATGGTTTCAGGCATTTTGTCATTTTTGTTTAATCGTTATGCCATTTTTTGATCAAAATCAGCATCCGTTACCCTCCCCTTTGGTGTTATGCCATGAGTAATTTGTGAACAACATCACGTCCGGGATGGGCACTATTGACGGGGTAAACTATGGCACTGGTAAAAACAAGTTTGAAGCTGTTTGGCGGGGATACGGTGGTGGTGCGCTGCTCTGAGCGCTGCCGCATTCATCTCATGAGCGCGAAGGCGCATAAGCAGTCGCAGGCGGATATTCTGACCGTTCAGGATGATAACGCCTGGCTGACGGTGCCCTATACCGGCACCTGGGACGTGTTGATTGACAGCCACAGCCAGTCGCTTGAGCACTCGGTCAGCTACGTCGCCGCCTAAAACGAACGCCCGGTCAACCGGGCGTTTTCTCAGGCAAAGCCCGTGCGCAGCGGGTTAGTCCGCAGATTCCCTTCCAGCAGCGCTTTCACCTTCGTCACCAGCTCGTTAAGACAGTCATCCTTCATGCCGAGGCGCGTCAGCTCCTGGTCAAGGGAGAAGAGATACTGGGCGTTGGTGCCAAGCGGGCCGCTTGCCGCCGCGATTAACGGCGCAATCACCTGGGTACGGGTGTCGGCTTCATACAGCGGATGGCGCGGATCCATAATAAATACCAGCGCGTTAACGGTACGGCCGTCGTCGAGTTCCAGCTTGCACCAGGTCGGCATGTAGCAGCCGGTGATCATTTCGCGCTTCCACAGCAGCGTTAGCTCGTCCTGAAGCGTGGCATCCGGGAGCCGATAGGCCACCCCGGTGGTGCGCCCGCCCTCTTTTAGTGCAAGCATACGACCCGGCTGACACGCGCTGCCCCGCCCGGCGGTCAGGCGCAGACAAAATGCGCGATGCCAGCCAGGGAGGGTGCCCGTTGCTGATTCAACAAATTCGAGCGCCGGGTTCCACATCAGAGAACCGTAGCCAAAGATCCATACCGGGCCATCATCCGGGCGGCAGGCGAGCGTGGCCGCAAGCGACGCCGCACGTTGTTCAGCCGACCAGAGAAGCGATTCCTCAATAGCACCAAATGCCGTTTTACAATCTGCCTTCATTAAGAAATCACGCGTTAACACTTTCTACCTCCGCCACTGCGTGCTTCCCTGCGACAACTTTATTGCCCCTTCCCGGCATAGCCTGACTGCTCATTTTGCAAACAATTGAACAACGATAAGCAATTCACGGGCCAGTTGCAATACGTCGGAAGTTGAACCGCCTGAAAAGTCAAAATCAAGGCAGCTAATGATTTCAGCACTATTTCTTTTTATGCCATTTATCGTCGTCGCCTTTCTCATAGTCATGTTTTACTGCTGCCCAGGCCACCTTATGGGCGGTTTCTTCACGGCTGGCATCGTCCCGGCGATCGTCCTTATCTTTGTACTGATCCCAGGCGCTGTTAAAGGCTTCTTTATAGATATCCTGCGCGTGGGCGGGCAAGACGTGCTGGACGCTGTCGGGTAACTCCTGTTTCGTTTTGTAGGGCATGGCTAACCTCTCTTTTTGCTAAACAGTTAAGTGTGGTTGAGGATGCCGGACGGCGCCAGTATGTTTTGATATCTTCCAGAATCTTTAAATTAACCCAATGTAATATATGCATTAATTATGGATATAAGCCTTTTATACGCATTACAAACGAAATTTATCGCAAACAGTAAAATTAAGTAAACATTCATGGGTATTTAACCAGGATCTGTTAGTTTAATGGCCTGAAAATTCTATCTATAATTACAAGCACCTGCATTTATGGAGAAACACATGACAACAGCACATGAGGCGGTTAAGACCCGCCACAAGGAGACATCTCTCATTTTCCCGGTCCTTGCACTGGCAGTGCTGCTCTTCTGGGGAAGCAGTCAGTCAATGCCAGTGGTCATTGGTATCAACATCCTCGCCCTTGTGGGCATTTTAAGCAGCGCCTTTAGCGTTGTTCGCCATGCAGACGTGCTGGCACACCGTCTGGGTGAGCCGTACGGTTCGTTAATCTTAAGCCTGTCGGTGGTTATTCTTGAGGTCAGCCTGATCTCCGCGCTGATGGCAACCGGTGACGCCGCGCCAACGCTGATGCGCGATACGCTCTACTCCATCATCATGATTGTGACCGGCGGCCTGGTGGGCTTTTCACTGCTGCTGGGCGGACGTAAATTCGCCACTCAGTACATGAATCTTTTCGGCATTAAACAGTATCTGATTGCCCTGTTCCCGCTGGCCATTATCGTGCTGGTCTTCCCGATGGCGCTGCCGGGTGCGAACTTCACCACCGGCCAGGCGCTGCTGGTGGCGTTAATTTCTGCCGCGATGTACGGCGTGTTCCTGCTGATCCAGACCAAAACGCACCAGAGCCTGTTTGTTTATGAGCATGAAGATGAAGGCGACGACGACGACCCGCACCACGGCAAGCCGTCAGCGCACAGCAGCATCTGGCATACTATTTGGCTGATCGTGCATCTGATTGCGGTTATCGCGGTCACTAAAATGAACGCAAACCCGCTGGAAACGCTGCTCACAGAGCTGAACGCGCCCGTCGCATTTACCGGTTTCCTGGTGGCGCTGCTGATCCTGTCGCCGGAAGGCCTGGGTGCCCTGAAAGCGGTGCTGAACAATCAGGTGCAGCGCGCCATGAATCTGTTCTTCGGCTCGGTGCTGGCAACCATCTCCCTGACCGTGCCGGTAGTGACGCTTATTGCCTTTATGACGGGTAACGAGTTGCAGTTTGCGCTGGGTGCGCCAGAAATGATTGTGATGGTAGCTTCTCTGCTGCTGTGTCAGATCTCTTTCTCCACCGGACGCACAAACGTGCTTAACGGTGCCGCGCACATGGCGCTGTTCATTGCCTATCTGATGACTATCTTTGCCTGATTCAATTTCGGTGTGAGGGCTCTCCCTCACACCGCCCTTCAGAAAAAGCCTGCTTAAACGTGCAAAAATTTCATATGCGTCATGGAGAAAAAACCGTTAATTTTTGAGGTCGTTAACTCAAGGAATAACGATGAAAAGACGCTATGCAGTCGCCGATGTTTTTACCGACACCCCTTTTCTTGGCAACCCCGTCGCGGTGGTGTTAGATGCCGAAGGATTACACGCCGGGCAAATGCAGCAGATCGCCGCCGAATTTGGCTACAGTGAAACCACCTTCGTACTCCCTCCTCAGGACGATAAAAATACCGCGCAGGTTCGCATTTTCACCCCAACGCGTGAAATCCCCTTCGCCGGGCATCCAAACGTCGGCACCGCGTTTGTGCTGGCCCGTTTAGCCACGACAAACGGGCATTTGCTTCCCGACACCCTGGTCTTCGAAGAGATCGCAGGACAGGTTCCCGTCAGGCTTCTTCAGGAAAAGGGAGATGTGACGGGTGCAGAGATTCAGGTTCCTGAAGCGTTATCATGCCGCTCCGAAGTCTCTCCTGAAAAAGTCGCTGCGTGTTTGTCATTGCACGGTGAAGATATTCAAACCGACAATCACCTGCCCGTTGTCGCCTCTGTTGGCTTGCCTTTTCTGGTCGTTGAACTCGCTTCCCGGGAGGCACTCCGCCGCTGTGTTCCCAACCTACAGGGCTTCCGTGCGGTTTTGCCGCTTGACGGCGCGGTCTCTGTTTACGCCTACACCAGGGAAACCGATCCCACCCGGCAGTGCGATCTGCATGCGCGTATGTTCACGCCAAGAATGACGGAAGATCCGGCCACGGGCAGCGCAACCGCAGCCGTCACGGCGCTTCTGGCCCAGCTGAACAATGTTTCAAATCTGGATTTGCGAGTCAGCCAGGGCGTCGATATGGGGCGGGCAAGCGTGCTGCATTCTGGCTACGATGCCTCATCCGGTACGCCCATTGTCCGTGTCGGCGGTCACAGCGTTATTACCCTGCAAGGGACGTTTGACCTCTGATCTGGCTCTACAGGCGTAAAAAAACCCGCCGAAGCGGGTTTTGAGAAACACATCGTGCTTAGTTGCTGGTATCCAGCTCGTCGAAGCTCTTCACCAGATCGTCGATAGCTTTGATCTGCTTCAGGAACGGCTCCAGCTTGTCCAGCGGCAGCGCGGACGGGCCGTCGCATTTCGCGTTTGCCGGATCCGGGTGCGCTTCGATAAACAGGCCGGCCAGACCGGTCGCCATACCCGCACGCGCCAGTTCGGTAACCTGCGCACGACGACCGCCAGAGGCCGCGCCGAACGGGTCACGGCATTGCAGCGCGTGGGTCACGTCGAAGATAACCGGAGACTGGTTAGACACGTTTTTCATCACGCTGAAGCCCAGCATGTCCACAACCAGGTTGTCATAACCGAAGTTCGCGCCACGGTCGCACAGGATAACCTTGTCGTTACCGCCTTCGATAAACTTATCGACGATATTGCCCATCTGGCCTGGGCTCACGAACTGCGGTTTTTTCACGTTGATAACGGCACCGGTTTTCGCCATTGCGGCCACCAGGTCGGTCTGGCGAGCCAGGAACGCCGGAAGCTGGATAACGTCAACCACGTCCGCCACAGGCTGCGCCTGAGAGGCTTCGTGCACGTCGGTGATCACTTTCACGCCAAAGGTCTGCTTCAGCTCCTGGAAAATTTTCATCCCCTCTTCCAGGCCCGGGCCACGGTAAGAGTTAATAGAGGAGCGGTTGGCTTTATCAAAAGAGGCTTTAAACACGTACGGGATCCCCAGCTTCTGGGTGACGGTCACGTAGTGCTCACAGATACGCATAGCGAGATCGCGGGACTCCAGCACGTTCATACCGCCAAACAGTACGAACGGCAGGTCGTTTGCCACGTTGATATCACCAATGCTAACCACTTTTTGTTTCATAGGATCGCCTTATTCAGGTGTGAATCGGAAAGATTAATGCAGTGTAATTTGTTTATGCGCGATCGCGTTAATCTGCGCGCGGATCATTTCGCTAATCGGATCTTCCGGGCACTGCTCAACGAAATAGCTTAAATCGTTCAGCGCCACGTGCTCACAGTCGAGCTGCGCATAGATAAGGCCACGGTCGCGAATTTCGTAAGGATCTTCCGGATTAAATTGCAGTAACACTTCACTGGCGCGCAGGGCCAGCTCCATCTGCCGCTCTTCCATCAGCGCCGCTTTCAGCGTATCCAGCAGCTTGCGGATCACCTCCGCGTTATCGGCTTCGTCCAGATCTTCATTGAACAGCTCGGCAACCGGGCTGATGTTGCCTTTGAGCCACACGTCCAGCGTGTGCTCATCCAGCGTGTCGCCGTTGAACGGGTTGATTAACCACATTTCGCCGTCGAGCCACTCAGCGCGCAGGATCATCTGCGTCGGGAAAATGACGGGCACCAGCGGAATATCCAGACGGTGCGCAATCCACAGCAAAATCGCCCCCAGCGCCACCGCGCTGCCCTGACGATTTTTTAAAACCTGATCCAGCCAGAGTGCGTCAGAAAGGCGGTACACGCCGCGCGTATCGCAAAAGCCCCATTCGCCGTAGAAAAGCTCAACCAGCTTTTCTAACTGCCAGTCCTGTTCGCGCGCCATATTGATCTCTTCTCGCGCCAGGCTGACCAGGCTTTCCAGCTCATCGTAGACGTACTGCGACGAAAAATCGTCACGGATCATCTCCGAAATCAGTACCATCCCATCGCAAAGCGGCACTTTATTAAATTCGAAATCGGCTAAGGACCTCATACTTACCCCAGTAACGGTATTCTAGTGGTGGCGAGTTTAATGATGATGTACAGCACCACCAGACCCAGCAGAAAGGCGATAAAACCGGTCTGCTGGCTGCGCGGACGACGACGTCCAAGCGCGATAAAACCCAAAACGATGTAGATGATAACGCCAAACAGCTTTTCAGTCAGCCATGTGCCTTTATCAGTAAATGGCAGATAGCCGGTCTTCCACATCAATCCTGCCCCGGAAAGGAACAGCAGCGTATCAATGCAGTGCGGCGCAACGCGCACCCAGCGGGCGTCAATCAACGGATTATTGTGATAGCGCCACCAGTAACGGATGATGAAAAATCCGATTGTCAGGGCAACGGAAATCAGATGCACCCACAGCAACACGCTAAACAGACTCATCGCCACTGGCCCAGCGTCAGGCGCTCGTTATCGCCGTAGTCACGACAGGTTTCCACCGCGTGATAGCCGGCGGCGGTAAACAGCGCGCGAACCGCTTCGCCCTGCGTCCAGCCGTGCTCCACCAGCAGCCAGCCGTTCGGCTCTAAATGCTGACGTGACACTGTCACGATATGCTCAAGATCTGCCAGGCCTTCGTTGGCGGCCACCAGCGCCGTCAGCGGCTCGAAACGCACGTCGCCCTGTGCCAGGTGCGGATCGCGCTCGTCGATGTAGGGCGGATTGCTGACGATCATCCCGAAGGTGCGCTGTTCGAGCGCATCGAACCAGCTGCTTTGCAGCACGGTGACGTTATCAAAACCAAGACGCGCCAGGTTACGCTGCGCCAGAGCCACGGCATCGGGCATTAGATCCACCGCCGTGACCTGGCAATCCGGTCGCTCGCTCGCCAGCGCCAGGGCAATCGCCCCGGTGCCGGTGCCTAAATCGAGTATTGAACAGCCGTTCGCAGGCAGCCGCGCCAGGGCCTGCTCCACCAGACACTCGGTGTCCGGGCGCGGAATAAGCGTGGCAGCAGAGACATACAGCGGCAGCGACCAGAACTCGCGCTCGCCCACCAGATGCGCCACCGGCTCGCCGGTTTTACGTCGAGAGAGCAATTCCGCGAGCTGATGCTCCTGCGCCTGGCTCAGCGGCGTTTCGCCGAAGGCCAGCAGGAAGGTACGGCTTTTGCCCGTGACAAATCCCAGCAGAATTTCGGCGTCGCGCCTGGGGCTTTCGCTTGCCGAAAGTTCTCCGGCGGCATGGCGTAACCAGTGCTGAAAATCCATTATTCCTGCTCGGACAGCGCCGCCAGCTGGTCGGCCTGGTATTCCTGCACGATCGGCTCAATCAGCATATCGAGCTTGCCTTCCATCGCCTCGTCCAGACGGTACAGAGTAAGGTTGATGCGGTGATCGGTTACACGGCCCTGCGGGAAGTTATAGGTACGGTTACGGTCGCTGCGATCGCCGCTGCCCAGCAGGTTGCGGCGGGTAGAGGCTTCCGCCTGCTGACGCTTCGCCACTTCGGCGGCGCGAATACGCGCGCCCAGCACCGAAAGCGCTTTGGCTTTGTTTTTGTGCTGCGAACGTTCGTCCTGACACTCCACCACAATGCCGGTTGGCAGGTGGGTAATACGGATAGCGGAGTCGGTGGTGTTAACGTGCTGACCGCCCGCGCCCGAGGAGCGGAAGGTATCAATACGCAGATCCGCCGGGTTGATGTCCGGCAGTTCGGCTTCAGGCAGTTCAGGCATCACCGCCACCGTACAGGCGGAGGTGTGGATACGGCCCTGAGATTCGGTTGCCGGAACGCGCTGCACGCGATGGCCGCCGGACTCAAACTTCAGACGGCCATAAACGCCGTCGCCGCTGATCTTGGCAATGACTTCTTTGAAACCACCGTGCTCGCCCTCGTTGGCGCTCATGATTTCGACACGCCAGCGGCGCGATTCGGCGTAGCGGCTGTACATGCGGAACAGATCGCCCGCGAACAGCGCGGCCTCGTCGCCGCCGGTGCCGGCGCGCACTTCCACAAAGGCGTTGCGTTCATCGTCCGGATCTTTTGGCAGCAGCAGCACCTGGAGCTGTTGCTCCATCTCTTCGGAACGCGCTTTGGCATCCTGCAACTCTTCCTGCGCCATTTCGCGCATTTCAGGGTCGTCGAGCATCATCTGCGCGGTTTCGATATCCTCCTGGACCTGTCGCCAGTCGGTAAAGCATTTAGAGACATCACTGAGCTGCGCATATTCACGCGACAGCGCGCGAAAACGTTCCTGGTCTGCAATGGTCCCGGCATCGCCGAGCAGCGCCTGGACTTCTTCATGGCGCTCGTGCAGAGCTTCCAGTTTAGCGACGATAGAAGGCTTCATAGGCGTAAGTGCACCTTGTAATAGAAAATGGGTGTAGGGCGCTATTCCAGCCCGAGGCTGTTGCGCAGAATAGTCAGGCGTTCATCATCGCCGTTTCGGGCTGCCTGTTGAAGAGATTTGGTTGGTGCATGGATCAGGCGATTGGTCAGTTTCCAGGCCAGATCCTGCATAATTGCCTGTGCGTCGCCACCCTGTTCAAGGGCCGCCAACGCTTTGGCAGTCAGGTCATCACGCACCTGCTCTGCCTGTCCGCGATACTCGCGGATGGTCTCGCTGACGCTTTGCGCGCGCAGCCAGGCCATAAACTCGCTGGTTTCCTGCTCGACAATCGTTTCAGCCTGAACCGCCGCCGCTTTACGCTGCGCAAGGTTGTGCGAAATGATGCTTTGCAGATCGTCCACGCTGTAGAGATAGGCGTTGGCCAGTTTGCCCACTTCCGGCTCGACATCGCGCGGAACGGCGATATCCACCAGCAGCATCGGCTGATTACGGCGGGATTTTAATGCGCGCTCTACCATCCCTTTGCCGATAATCGGCAGCGGGCTGGCGGTAGAGCTGATAATGATATCCGCCTCTTTCAGGCGTTCATCGATGTCGCTGAGCGCAATCACCTCTGCACCCACTTCGTCTGCCAGCACCTGCGCACGCTCGCGGGTACGGTTGGCGATAATCATCTTCTTCACCTTGTGCTCGCGCAGATGGCGCGCCACAAGCTCGATGGTTTCACCCGCACCGACCAGCAGCACCGTAACGGTGGCTAAGGATTCAAAGATTTGACGAGCAAGGGTACAGGCCGCGAACGCAACCGAAACCGCACTGGCACCAATGTCGGTTTCGGTTCGCACACGCTTTGCCACGGAGAAGGATTTCTGGAACATGCGCTCCAGCTCGCTGGCCTTAAGATGGCCTTTGTGGGAATCCGCGAAGGCTTTTTTCACCTGACCGAGAATTTGCGGTTCGCCGAGCACCAGCGAATCGAGGCCGCTGGCGACGCGCATCAGGTGGCTGACCGCATCGTTGTCCTGATGCCAGTAGAGGCTTTTACGCAGCTCTTCTTCGTTCAGATTGTGGTAGTCGCATAACCAGCGGATCAGCGCTTCGTGCAGGTTATCCTGCTCTTCGACGCTCAGGTAAAGTTCGGTACGGTTGCACGTCGACAGCACCACTCCGCCCTGCACCATCGGCTGTGCAAGCAGGCTATCCAGCGCCAGGTCGAGCTTGTCCGGCGAAAACGTAACGCGTTCTCGCAGTGAAACCGGGGCCGTTTTGTGGTTAATACCGAGTGCTAAAAGGGTCATGTGAGCGGGAGTAGTACCAGCGTTAATAAGGTTAGCAGGACGCATCATACAGGATGCGCGAGATCAATAAAAGAGACAGCCCCTTTCGGAGTAATAGCTTATCTCCGTCATACTTCACGCTAAATATGCGTTGGCGGCATGAAGTAATCACGACAGTCGGTTCGCTTTGAGATAATTTGAACGTAGACGCTGGCAAGCATCGACGCTAGCATTAACCACTATAACTCTAACGTATCTCAAGGATTTGTCCTCATTATGACCCGACTGATTCGCCTGCTGCCGCTGGCAGCCCTGGTTCTGACCGCATGTACCGTCACCCAGCCAAAAGGCCCGGGCAAAAGCCCTGATTCACCGCAGTGGCGTCAGCACCAGCAGGACGTCCGTAATTTAAGCCAGTACCAGACCCGCGGCGCGTTTGCTTACCTCTCCGACGAACAAAAAGTTTATGCGCGCTTCTTCTGGCAGCAAACGGGTCAGGATAACTATCGCCTGCTGCTGCTGAACCCGCTGGGCAGCACCGAGCTGGAGCTTATCGCCAAACCGGGCGAAGCGCAGATCACCGATAATAAAGGGAAACACTACACGGCTACCGACGCGGAAGAGATGATTGGCAAACTGACCGGAATGCCTATCCCGCTGAACAGCCTGCGCCAGTGGATCCTCGGCCTGCCGGGCGATGCCACCGACTACACCCTTGACGACCAGTACCGCCTGAGCCAGGTAAGCTACGCCCAGAACGGCAAAACCTGGAAAGTGGTCTACAACGGCTACGACAGCAGCAGCAAGCCGTCGCTGCCTTCCAACATGGAACTCACCCAGGGCAGCCAGCGCATCAAGCTGAAAATGGACAACTGGATCGTTAAATGATGACCCAATGGCCCTCTCCGGCAAAACTGAACCTGTTTTTATACATCACCGGGCAGCGTGCTGACGGCTATCACACCCTGCAAACGCTGTTTCAGTTCCTTGATTACGGCGACACGATGTCGATAGAACCGCGTAGTGACGGTCAGATTCACCTGCTTACGCCCGTTGAGGGCGTCGAGCAGGAAGATAACCTGATCGTTCGCGCCGCGCGTTTGCTGATGAAGGCCGCTTCCGACAGCGGACGGCTCCCCGCCGGAAGCGGCGCTGACATCAGCATCGATAAACGCCTGCCGATGGGCGGCGGTCTGGGCGGCGGATCGTCTAACGCGGCCACCGTGCTGGTTGCGCTGAACCACCTGTGGGGCTGCGGGCTGTCGAAGGATGAACTGGCGGCGCTGGGCTTATCGCTCGGGGCAGACGTGCCGGTGTTTGTGCGCGGTCACGCCGCGTTTGCGGAGGGCGTTGGGGAGATCCTCTCGCCGGTCGAGCCGCCGGAAAAATGGTACCTGGTCGCCCATCCGGGCGTCAGCATTCCGACCCCGGTCATCTTTAAAGATCCTGACCTGAAAAGAAATACCCCGGTGCGGTCAATAGAAACGTTATTAAATTGTGAATTCAGCAACGATTGCGAGGATATCGCAAGAAAACGTTTTCGCGAGGTTGATGCGGTGCTTTCCTGGCTGTTAGAATACGCGCCGTCGCGCCTGACTGGCACAGGAGCCTGTGTTTTTGCTGAATTTGACACCGAATCCGCCGCTCGTCAGGTGCTTGAGCAAGCGCCGGTTTGGCTGCATGGTTTTGTAGCGCGAGGGATGAACACGTCCCCCCTACAGCACGCCATTCTGGCGCAGACTGAGTTTCGGTGACAACGTCACCCTGTTCCAGACGTTGCATCGCGCTCTTTAATACACCGCCTGGATAGCATTTGCTTAGGCCCCGCAGTTTGCGGCAAACGCTATCCACCACTGGACGCATGCCTGAGGTTCTTCTCGTGCCTGATATGAAGCTTTTTGCTGGTAACGCCACCCCGGAACTAGCACAACGTATTGCCAACCGCCTGTACACTTCCCTCGGCGACGCCGCTGTAGGTCGCTTTAGCGACGGCGAAGTCAGCGTACAAATCAATGAAAATGTACGCGGTGGTGATATTTTCATCATCCAGTCCACCTGTGCTCCAACGAACGACAACCTGATGGAATTGGTTGTTATGGTCGATGCTCTGCGTCGCGCTTCCGCAGGCCGTATCACCGCTGTAATCCCTTACTTTGGCTATGCCCGTCAGGACCGTCGCGTGCGTTCCGCGCGTGTTCCTATCACCGCAAAAGTTGTTGCAGATTTCCTGTCAAGCGTCGGCGTTGACCGCGTGCTGACCGTTGACCTGCACGCTGAGCAGATCCAGGGCTTCTTCGACGTTCCGGTTGATAACGTATTCGGCAGCCCAATCCTGCTGGAAGACATGCTGCAACTGAATCTGGATAACCCAATCGTGGTGTCTCCGGACATCGGCGGCGTGGTTCGTGCTCGTGCAATTGCAAAACTGCTGAACGATACCGACATGGCTATCATCGACAAGCGTCGTCCACGCGCTAACGTTTCACAGGTGATGCACATCATCGGTGACGTGGCTGGCCGTGACTGCGTGCTGGTTGACGACATGATCGATACCGGCGGCACCCTGTGTAAAGCTGCTGAAGCGCTGAAAGAGCGCGGTGCCAAGCGCGTGTTTGCTTACGCGACTCACCCGATCTTCTCCGGTAATGCGGTAAATAATCTCCGCAACTCCGTTATCGACGAAGTTGTGGTTTGCGATACCATCCCACTGAGTGATGAAATCAAAGCGCTGCCAAACGTGCGTACTTTGACCCTGTCCGGGATGCTGGCCGAAGCGATTCGTCGTATCAGCAACGAAGAATCTATCTCTGCAATGTTCGAACACTAATCGAACACGGCCAAAAAACCCGCTGCGGCGGGTTTTTTTGTCTCTGATGCTTATTTGTATGATTTATTAAGTTATCACCTGCCATTCACATGACAGATGATGCGCACACGGATGATAGATTATTGTGAAAAACCTAAACCTCTCACAAGTTCTGCCCTTTCGCGCCCTCATCGACGCCTGCTGGAAAGAGAAATACACCTCGTCGCGCTTCCTGCGTGACGTTATCGCCGGAATAACCGTCGGCATTATCGCCATTCCGCTGGCGATGGCGCTGGCGATTGGCAGCGGCGTTGCGCCGCAGTATGGCCTTTATACCTCTGCGGTGGCGGGGATTGTCATTGCCCTGACCGGCGGCTCGCGCTTCAGCGTGTCCGGCCCGACCGCTGCCTTTGTGGTGATCCTCTACCCCGTTTCTCAGCAGTTTGGCCTGGCAGGGCTGCTGGTTGCCACCCTGATGTCCGGCGTCTTTTTGATTCTGTTCGGGCTGGCCCGTTTTGGTCGGCTGATTGAATATATCCCCCTTTCCGTGACGCTGGGGTTCACTTCCGGGATTGGTATCACCATCGGGACGATGCAGATTAAAGATTTTCTCGGCCTGCAAATGCCCCACGTGCCGGAACATTATCTGCAAAAAGTGGGCGCGCTGTTTATGGCGCTGCCTACCGCTAACGTCGGCGACGCGGCTATCGGGATTGTCACGCTCGGTACGCTGATCCTCTGGCCGCGTTTAGGCATTCGCCTGCCGGGCCATCTGCCCGCGCTGCTGTTGGGCTGTGCGGTGATGGGGATCGTAAACCTGATGGGCGGCAGCGTGGCGACCATCGGCTCCCAGTTCCACTACGTGCTGGCCGACGGGTCGCAGGGCAGCGGCATTCCACAGCTTTTACCCCAGCTGGTGCTGCCGTGGGAGCTGCCTGGTTCTAACTTCACCCTGAGCTGGGATTCGCTTCAGGCGCTGCTGCCTGCGGCATTCTCAATGGCGATGCTGGGGGCGATTGAGTCCCTGCTCTGCGCCGTGGTGCTCGACGGCATGACCGGCACGAAGCATAAGGCCAACAACGAGCTAATTGGTCAAGGGCTGGGTAATATCGTCGCGCCGTTCTTCGGCGGTATTACCGCAACGGCTGCGATTGCCCGCTCTGCGGCGAACGTCCGCGCGGGGGCAACGTCACCGATTTCTGCCGTGGTCCACGCGCTGCTGGTGATCCTCGCCCTGCTGATCCTCGCCCCGCTGCTCTCCTGGCTGCCGCTCTCCGCCATGGCGGCCCTGCTGCTGATGGTGGCGTGGAATATGAGCGAAGCGCATAAGGTGGTGTATCTGCTGCGAAAAGCGCCAAAAGACGACATCATCGTGATGCTGATCTGCATGTCGCTCACCGTGCTGTTCGATATGGTGATCGCCATCAGCGTCGGGATCGTGCTGGCCTCGCTGCTGTTTATGCGCCGCATTGCGCGGATGACCCGCCTTGCCCCGGTCAATGTCGACACCCCCGACGACGTGCTGGTGCTGCGCGTAATCGGCCCGCTGTTCTTTGCCGCCGCCGAAGGGTTGTTCACCGCTCTGGAGTCGCGCATCGCAGGGAAACGGATCGTGGTGCTGAAGTGGGATGCGGTGCCGGTGCTGGATGCGGGCGGTCTGGATGCCTTCCAGCGTTTCGTGAAGCGCCTGCCGGAAGGCTGCGAGCTGCGGGTGAGTAATCTTGAGTTTCAGCCGCTGCGCACCATGGCGCGAGCGGGCGTGCAGCCTATTCCGGGTCGCCTCGCGTTTTATCCTAATCGGGAGGCGGCGTTAGCTGACCTGTAACCGGCGAAAAAAAAACGGCTCTGAAAAGAGCCGTTTCTCTGTAACCGTCACGCTGTTAGCCGTGTTTATGCTGATCCCGGCGGCAACGTTTGTCGTAGTGGCGTACCCACCAGTATCTGTCGCTAACCTGCTCATGGCCGCTTACGCGCGCCCCGGCGAGCCACAAAACGGCCCCGAGGAAGATACTTAACACCGCGCCGTGCGCGAAGTACTGTGGGAGGTCAAGTTGAGGCAACTGGTTTAAAATGGAATAACCGACACCGCCCACCATCACAAACAGTCCCAACCCCATAAGCACGTTACCGAGTATCGAAGCGTTTTTGCGTTTCATATATCACCTCCGGAACTTTGGGTCGCAGGGGAAAAGCCCCTAATCCTTGTGTGTAAAGTATAGACAACGGTGCTTTTGTGAGTTGCGCGGGCGATCACAATAATGGCCACCGTTCGTACAAAAGTTTACAAATAAGCAACTGAAGCGCTTGAAATTCTAATGGTTCAGGGCGGGAATTATTCCGCTTTCGCGGTAGTTGTCGCAGAATTTTGTCAACCGGCTCGCCAGACAGTAAACTACGCGCCAGATCTGGAACCCATTAGGAATGAAAACGTGACGATTAAACTGATTGTCGGTCTTGCCAACCCGGGCGCTGAATATGCCGCAACGCGCCACAACGCGGGCGCCTGGTATGTCGATCTGCTGGCCGAACGGTTACGTGCTCCCCTGCGTGAAGAACCTAAGTTTTACGGCTATACCTCACGTATTAACCTGGCCGGTGCCGACGTGCGCCTGCTGGTGCCGACCACCTTTATGAACCTGAGCGGCAAAGCCGTCGCCGCGATGGCGACGTTTTATCGTATTAACCCTGACGAGATCCTCGTCGCCCACGATGAGCTCGATCTGCCGCCGGGCGTGGCAAAATTCAAACTGGGCGGCGGTCACGGCGGTCATAACGGCCTGAAGGACATCATCAGCAAGCTGGGGAATAACCCGAATTTCCACCGTTTGCGCGTGGGAATCGGCCATCCGGGCGATAAAAACAAAGTTGTCGGTTTTGTGCTGGGTAAGCCCCCGGTTTCTGAGCAGAAACTGATAGACGAAGCCGTAGACGAAGCGGCGAGTTGCACCGAAATCTGGCTCAAAGACGGTTTAACGAAGGCGACAAATCGCCTGCACGCTTTCAAAGCGCAATAATCAGCACGTAACGGCTTTTTTGCCGCGCGGCATCCGGGTTACGTGTATAATAGGCGTAGTTATTTACTTTTCTTCAATCGGTTAATGCTAACGGATTGATAATCAAGATATTAAGGTGATTTAGAAATGGGATTCAAATGCGGTATCGTTGGTCTGCCTAACGTTGGCAAATCCACCCTGTTTAACGCGCTGACCAAAGCGGGCATCGAAGCAGCAAACTTCCCGTTCTGTACCATCGAACCCAACACCGGCGTCGTACCGATGCCCGATCCTCGTCTGGACCAGCTGGCTGAAATCGTGAAGCCACAGCGCATCCTGCCGACCACCATGGAGTTCGTGGACATCGCGGGACTGGTAAAAGGCGCATCCAAAGGTGAAGGCCTGGGCAACCAGTTCCTGACCAATATTCGTGAAACCGAAGCGATCGGCCACGTTGTGCGTTGCTTTGAAAACGACAACATCATCCACGTTAACAACAAAGTGGATCCGGCTGACGATATCGACGTCATCAACACCGAGCTGGCCCTGTCTGACCTCGACACCTGCGAGCGCGCCATTCATCGCGTGCAGAAACGCGCCAAAGGCGGCGACAAAGATGCAAAAGCCGAGCTGGCCGCGCTGGAAAAATGTCTGCCGCAGCTCGAAAACGCGGGCATGCTGCGCGCGCTGAAAAACCTGACCGAAGAAGATAAAGCGGCGATCAAATACCTGAGCTTCCTGACGCTGAAACCAACCATGTATATCGCGAACGTAAACGAAGACGGTTTTGAAAATAACCCGTACCTCGACAAAGTGCGTGAAATCGCAGCGGCGGAAGGCTCTGTGGTGGTTGCGGTATGTGCTGCCGTTGAATCTGACATCGCCGAGCTGGACGACGCAGACCGTGAAGAGTTCATGGCCGAGCTGGGTCTGGAAGAGCCTGGCCTGAACCGCGTGATCCGCGCGGGCTATGAGCTGCTGAATCTGCAAACCTACTTCACCGCTGGCGTGAAAGAAGTGCGTGCGTGGACCATCCCGGTAGGGGCGACCGCGCCTCAGGCGGCAGGTAAAATCCATACCGACTTCGAGAAAGGCTTCATCCGTGCGCAAACCATCGCGTTCGAAGACTTCATCACCTACAAAGGTGAGCAGGGCGCGAAAGAGGCCGGCAAAATGCGTGCAGAAGGTAAAGACTACATCGTTAAAGATGGCGACGTGATGAACTTCCTGTTCAACGTCTAAGTCCCCTTCCCCATTTAAAAATCCACGCATCGCGTGGATTTTTTTACCCGTTAGAAATACATTCTGGCCCAGCGTGCGCAGAGTACTCGCTGGGCCAGCTGACATGCTTCGTCAGCCCGGAATTCCTTACTTCAGCTTATCTATCCACTGGGTTATTTTGCTTTTAGGCTGCTCGTCACAAATCTTCAACAGCAGCGGAACCGAGATGGTTTCCACTTCATTCCAGTCAACAAAATCTCCGCCTTTATAATCAGTATCTTTGTTAACGACCCAAAATGCTACGGGAGTCATCGCTCGCGGATTAAGATCGACATATTCATGACAGGTCATGTTTTCTGGAGTGGATTCACCGAGCGATGGCGTGCTGTTGGCGAATGCCACATTGCACAGGCATAATGCAGACATGGAACCTAAAATAGCCTTAGTGAAGTATTTCATTATGATATCCTCATTAATAGTGAGACAAGAGTGTATGTAAACCCGTTATTGTGCGCGGCTGAATTCGCCAGACACATTTTTTAACGCAAATGACGTTATCAGCGAAAACCATGCGCAGAAAAGAAGCTCGAGACCAATGACCATTGTGGTAATAGAGAAGTTGGCATGTGAACTCGCACTTAACCATATATAGGCTATCGCTAAATCCAGTAATCCAATGAATATAAACCAGTAGCGACCTGCCATGTTCCTGTCTTTAATCCCTGCGGTTATGCGGCACAGGCCGCCAACAATGAACAGGAAGCAAAACAGTAATGAGAGGATATTCACTCCCATTACGGGATTGATAATAATTTTATATCCTAACAATATATAAATAAGACTAAAAATAAAAACAGATAATGTCGAGACAAAAGTACATCTTTTAACGGAACCTAAACTGATTAGCATATAAATGCCGCAGGCTATGAATATAGCCCCTGTTAAGTTACCAAGCGCAAGACCTGCGTAAAAGGGAAATAGCAAGCAAGCAACACTGCAAATAAAGAATACCCCACCCATTATTAGCGTCATTCTTCTGTATTTTAAAAATAAATTCATGCTCAAATTTTTTATATTTGAGCTGTTAATTAGCAGCATGTCGACTCCCTTGATGAATGTTAACCATTTAACCTTAAATAAGATTCTAATAGCGATAGAAGCGTTTTATCTATAGGATTAGCGGTGCGCGTTAATCATCTGCGTCTTACAACTGTCAGACCTTTAGCTATCGTGTGGCCTGGCGGTATTGAAAGGCGGCTTAGCCAGCCAGACTAAAAGCGTTAATCCCAGAAATACGATCGCAGAAAGATAAAAAATATCGTTGGCAGCCATCAACAAACTTTGCGAGGTAGTTATGTCATTGATATATACCTCCGCCTGACGTTGATCGATACCCAGACTATGTAATTTTTCATAAAGCGTAATTCTGAAGGGGTTATAAGCATTGATCGTTTCCGTCAGGTGGGCATGATGGAACGACTCTCGTCGACTCCATAGCGTCATAGTTATGCTGGTGCCTATTGACCCCGACAGAGTGCGGAAAAAATTACTCAGGCTGGTCGCCGAGGCAAATTTTTCGGGTGACAAACCTGATAACGAAATCGTCGTAAGTGGTAAGAAAAAGCAGGCCACGGCAATGCCCTGGATAAATTGCGGCATCACAACCCAAAAGAAATCCAGTTCAGGATTGAAAGTGAGAGTACGCCAATAGTAACAGATCGCATAAACCATAAAGCTACAGGTAACTAACACGCGCATGTCTATATTCGCGCCATATCGGCCAATTAGCGGGGCGATGATTAGCGGCATGATCCCGATAGGGGCATAGGCAAGGCCAGCGTATATTGACGTGTAGTTGAAGACGATTTGCAGCAACTGGGGCATCAGGACGATGGCTCCCGCATAGATTAAATACGCGCTGGCAATGCAAATCATACCGATGGAGAAGTTTCGCGATCTGAACAGGCTGAGATCTATTATCGGGTTATCATTATTCGCTTCCCAGATAATCAGCAGACCGATACCGAACACAGCCATAGTTGTTAATATAATGATTATGTTCGAATTGAACCAGTCGAGATCTTTCCCTTTATCCAGCATAATTTGCAGGCTGCCAACGCCAAGCGTAAGGAAGCTCAGGGCAACCAAGTTTATCTTCACCGTCGTCGTTGGCGTTTCTCTGCCCTTGAGAAGATAAGCCGTTAATGACAGAACAATCCCGCCAACAGGCACGTTGATTAAAAATATCCAACCCCAATCGTAGTTTTCGCATATATATCCTCCGATAATCGGCCCGAATATCGGTGCAATAATTACCGTCATGGACCACATAGCTAACGCCAGGTTGCGTTTGTTTGGCGGATAATTACGCAGGAGCAAACTTTGCGACAACGGGATCAGTGGGCCAGCAACCAGCCCCTGCATCACCCTGAAGCATATCAACATTTCCAGTTTGGTTGAAAGCCCGCAACACAAAGAGCAAAGAGCGAATAAAGCCACGGAAAATAAAAATAGCCGGCATTCGCCAAAACGCTGGGCAAGACGACCGGTAACAGGAATTGAAATGGCATTTGCCACCCCAAACGAGGTGATGACCCAGGTACCTTCATCCGTTGAAGCGCCCAGAAAACCCGAAATAGTGGGAATAGCGACATTCGAGATTGTGGAATCCAGCATCTGCATAAAGGTGGCCATTGAAAGCGAAAGCGTCACCAGCAGTAATCGGACACCCTTCAGAGGCTCCAGCGCTGTTGTGTTTTTCATAGGTCACCTTGCGTTGGCGTGGAGGATTGCAAGGATCTCGTTATCAATGCTCGTGGTATCAATCACCAGGGCATCACTATGCCAGGCTGGCGATATACGCTGAGCGGTTGCCAGAGACTCTCCGCCAATTTGCGTTTCGTGCAGTGTAACTGTCGCTGATAAGCCGATGCGCAATGGATGCGCGTTAACTTGCTGAGGATCGAGTCTGATGCGTACGGGAAGACGCTGTACCACCTTGATCCAGTTACCGGTGGCGTTTTGCGCGGGGAGTATGGAAAAGGCGCTCCCGGTCCCCATGCTTATGCCTTCCACCTTGCCGTTAAACACAACTTTACTGCCATACAAATCGGTGACAACCGACACGTCTTGTCCAATTTTGATGCCGCTCAGCTGCGTTTCTTTAAAGTTAGCCTCTACCCACATGTCGTCAGCAGGAACCACCGACAACACCGACTGACCTCTGGTGAGCGTTTCGCCAACCTGCACATTGCGCTGAGCAACGTAGCCCGTCACCGGGCTAAGTACCCGGGTTCTCTGGAGGGAAATCCACGCCTCCCTCACGCTGTCGGCAGCCTGCAAAATTTCGTGATGTTTTTCCAGCACAGTGCCCGCTACCAAAGCATGGTTGCTGCGCAATGCTTCTCTGGCGACGTCCAGGGCAGCTTCGCTTTCGATAACCGCATTCCTGGCGTGCTGCAACTCTTCTTTAGAAATCGCCGCCACGCCGGCCAGGCTTTTTCGACGCTGAAAATCAGCTAACGTTTGCTGGTAAACAATGGTGCTCTTGCGAACGGCTGCGGCATATTGATCGTCGTTAATATAGAGCTGCTTGATTTTCCTGACGCTATCTGCAAGGTTGTGTATCGCTTTCCGGTAATTAATTCGGGCATCGGTATCGTCCAGCGTAACGAGAACATCCCCTTTAAGTACTCGATCGGTTTCCTTGTAATGAACACTTATGACGCTGCCTGCAACCTGCGATGAGATAGCTATGTTGTTACCCATAATATAAGCATCATCAGTCGACTGGACAGCGCGAAAAAGATATAACCAACAGCCTGAGGCAACTGCTGCTATGATGAAAACTGAGCAGAAAATAAACATCATTTTCTTTCGTGTCTTTTGACGCAACGTTATGATGTTTTTTTCCTGTTGGGGAGCATTCATATCAAAAACCCTTTCTCATTATTTGTAAATATGAGAGATAAATAATGTAATGCAATTTACACATTGGTGTAATTAACTTTCGCAATTCGGTCAGGCGAAAATATTTTTTGAGGCAGTGTGTTTTCTTAAGTCATATAAAACATAGAATTGACTCGCATTTTGGCATAGCCAATGATGATGATAATAAAATAGGGTCATGGTAAAGAACAGCAGACGCATCGGAAATTGGTGCCAGCCAGGTCCTACACTTGTCATCCAGAAGGGAAAATAATTCGGAATATAAAAATCCTGTTTAGATAAATAATAGGATCCGGAGGATAAACTCACTTTATTACAGAACACTTAATAGGCAAATTGACACGGCCAATTTACGTCAGTGCGTGATTGATCATGTGAGGAACCCATAATGAATGAACATCTTAATCTCAAGGCCGTTATCATCGATGATCATCCATTGGCGCGTTTAGCAATTCGTAATGTACTGGAAAATGACGGCATTAACATTCTTGCGGAAGCGGGAGACGGGGTTGAGGCCTTACGCAAGATCAACCAACTCCATCCGGACATTGTGATTATTGACGTAGATATACCCTTAATCAGCGGCATTGAAGTGGTTGAGAAGTTACGTAAAATGCAATTTACCAAAAGTATAATTGTGGTATCAGCCAAGAACGATTTTTTCTATGGGAAACGCAGTGCTGAAGCTGGCGCTAACGGATTTATAAGTAAAAAAGAGGGAATGGCCAATATTCTTTATGCCATTCATGCCGCGCAGAGTGGCTACAGTTATTTTCCCTTTTCACTGAACGGGTTCGTCGGCAACATATCTAATGAACAAGAAATGTTGCTATCCCTTTCAAGCCAGGAGATAAAGGTAATGCGTGCCATCTTAAATGGTGCAGATAATATGCAGATTGCTTCCGACATGCATATCAGCAACAAAACGGTTAGCACCTATAAAAAACGCTTTATGGAAAAATTGGGATGTCATTCACTGATGGAGCTCTTTTCTTTTGCCAGCCGCAATAAAATTGGATAGAAGCATGCGGTGTAAACTGGCATACCTTTTATTAACGCTATGTTACTTATTCGCCTCCGTTTATTCGGCGAGCGCAGCTCCTGTCTCGCTAAAGCTGTTCAGTAATAACGACATTATTGTTCCGCCGGTACCGTTAAATGATGAGGACTCGCTATGGCTGGTACGCAAGCGTTCAATCAGCATTGCCATTTACGGGCCGGAAAAAGCGCCATTAAGTACCAGCGATATCACCGGACGGTATCGGGGCATGAACGCTGATTATCTGCAATTAATGAAAAACGCACTCGGCGTTGCGCTCACGCTTAAATGTTACCCTGACCGCCAAAGCGCCGTAGAGGCGCTGCGGGGCGGTAAGGTTGATCTGGTGTTGACTGACCCGGATGAGGCCGATATTACTGAGCCATCCCTGGTCGCCTCGCTGCCGCTGGTAAAAGGCTATCCTGCCCTGGTGAGCCGTCAAACTGAGATGATGAACCCCCTGCACAGCAGTGACCAACGGGTCACGATTGCGATAACGCAGCATTATCCCACTGAAGATTTCATTAAACGATCGTTCCCGCACGCCATTATTGTCTCTTATCCAACGGTTTATCAGGCGTTAGAGTCGGTAGTGAAAATGCGCAGCGATTATTATATCGGCAATAACATTATATCCAGTTTTATCATCTCGCGGGATTTTAATCATCTTCTGGAGATGACTCGCTTCTGGCAAAGCCCGCAAAACAGCAATCGGTTTCTGGCCGCGGATAATCAAAGAAAGCTGATTAAAATTATCAATTCCTTTATCCATTCACTGAACGAACCGCTGCATAATCAGATTGCTCAGTCCTGGGTTGAGATGGGCAGTTTGACATTTTTAACCCGCCCGCTGGATTTAACGCCTCAGGAAAAACGTTGGCTGGAGAAACACCAACGCTTGCGTGTGCTCGTCAATCCCTACTATGCCCCCCTTAGCCTGATCGACAGCAATAACGAGATCAGGGGTATCGTCGGCGACATCATGAATTTGATCCATCTGCAAACGGGCCTCACTTTTGAGCCGGTAATAGCTAACTCTAACAAGGAGATGGCACACATCATGCGTAAGGGAGCGTGGGACATTGTTCCTTCTGCAACCTATAGCCCCGAACGGGCAGATGAAATCGCGTTTTCTCACCCCTTTATCTCCACCCCTTTTGTAATTGTGATGCGCTCGGATGCGCAGGGTCCAGTCGCATTAAAACCGGGTATGAAGGTCGCTATTCCCGTGTACCACACCCTTTCGGAAAAGCTAAGAAGGCGGTATCCCGGAATTGAATGGCTTGATGTAGCAAACACCTGCGTAGCACTGAGTCTTGTGGCGCAAGGGAAAGTGGATGCCGCCATCACGACGCAGCTCACCGGCCGGTACCTCATCGATCATTACTATTCCGGGAAATTAGACTTCTCACACATTCCCGAGGAGCCGCCGGCACAAATTAGCTTCGCCCTTCCTCGTGGGGAGCCAGAGCTTCAGAGCATCATTAACAAAGCGCTGGATGATATTCCAGCTAAAGAGGTACTTGATATTGCCGGTAAATGGACCAGCATGCCAAATGTGCAGATTGAGACCTGGAATCTCTATAGTCGGCCCTTCTATTGGGTGGTGGGGCTGGCCACGTTACTGGTCCTTATTTGTCTGATGTGGGGTGCCTATTTATTAAACGCTGTGCGCAGGCGAAAGGCCTCTGAGGCCGCCCTGGAGTATCAGCTAACGCTGCGCAAAACCCTGTTTAATGCTATTCCTGTTCCGGTATATGTCATGACTGCACAAGGCGAGCTGGATAGCTATAATCACGCCTTTGCCTCCTTTTTTAGTCCCGAACTGCATGACAATATGCGGCTCTCGATGTTCGATCGTCGTCATCCTCTGGCCCATATTTTTCCGCAAATTCAACACGAAGTTGAGCAAGGCCTAACCCCAGATCGGGTTATTCCACATCAAACTGTGCTGCATAACGGTAAAGAAGAGCGATTGGTTTTACACTGGATGACGCTATGTCGTCTGCCTGCATCCCGGCCGCCTCAACTTCTTTGCGGCTGGCAAGACATCACTGAATCACGCCAGCTCATGCAGGCATTACAGGCGGAAAAGGACAAGGCCATCCGTGCAAGCCAGGCGAAAAGTAGTTTTCTGGCCAGTATGAGCCATGAGATCCGCACGCCGGTCAGCGCTATTATGGGCTTCCTGGAATTAATATCATCCGGTAACCAGTCGCCGAAAGAGAATGAGGAGTCTATTAAGTTAGCCTGGTCCACCGCCCAGTCGCTGATTGGTTTAATTGGCGAAGTTCTGGATATGGAAAAAATTGAATCGGGCAAATTAGAACTTAAACCCGAATGGATCGATATCAAGGCGCTTATTGGTTCTACGCTCAGGAACTTTGAAGGGCTGGCCATTCAGAAAAAACTTCACCTGAGCGGCCATTATCGCCTGCCGGAAGAGAAAGCGCTCTGGCTGGATCCGCAGGCTATTAAGCAGATCCTGAGCAACCTCATCAGCAATGCTATCAAGTTCACCACCGAAGGCGGGGTGCAGATTTTTGCCGACGTGCGCATGATGGAGGATGGGCACGCGCAGCTGACTTTACGCGTTCAGGACAGCGGAGTCGGTATTTCTGAGCAGGAGCAAAAAATGCTATACAAACCCTTCAGTCAGGCCAGCAGCGGAAAGCTGCACACCGGGTCAGGTCTGGGGCTGGTGATATCACGGGAACTGACGCAGCTCTCCGGCGGAGATATGCACCTGACCAGCCTGCCGGGGGTGGGAACAATTGTAACGGTGACCCTCACTACCCGCATTTCAGAGCTCATTGCGGGCGTTTCCGTATTGACCGACAGCGTGGAGGAGTTACCCAAAAATCTCCGCATCCTGATAGTGGACGATCATGCCACCAACCGACTTTTGCTAAAACGCCAGCTGATAGCGATCGGTTACGAGGTGATGGAGGCAAAAGATGGCATTGAAGCTCTGAACTTGATCAACTCATACACCTGCGATCTCATGATTACTGATATCAATATGCCGCTTATGGACGGCATAACGCTTACGCAGCGGGTTCGTGAGGTAAATCAAACGCTGATTATCTGGGGGCTGACTGCCAATGCACTGCCCAGTGAAAAAGAGCGGTGTTTACGCAGCGGCATGAATGCGTGTCTGTTTAAGCCGGTGCATTTAAAGCAGTTGCAAAAAGCACTGGGTAATCTCAAAAAGCCTTCGGCAGAACAGGAGCTGAGCAACCTGATCGACATGGAAACTGTTTACGCCCTGGCCTTAAACGATACCGCCCTTATAAGACAGATGCTCGAACAGTCTTGCAGTGAAAATGAAAAGGATATTGTTCATGCCCGCTCGGCAATGCTCGCGAGGAACTGGCAGCAGGCCAGGTACAGCGTCCATCGAATTAACGGAACCGCCCAGCTAATAGGCGCAGGGGCAATTCACGACCAGGCAGAACAGCTGGAGAATGCTTTAGCAATTGCTGCCGATCCCGCTAAGATTGAATCCCAATTGCATAGCCTGGAGCAGCGCCTGAACGAGCTGAACGCAGCTATTAAGACTTTCTTATCGAATGATGGGGGACAGTGATAAGGGAAAGCTTACGAATGTAGTCTTGAGCATACATTAATTACCGACCCCTCTTATATAATTGCTTTTTTGATCGGATTAAGATCGCTGCCGAGTAACATTTATGAAATGTGTCAGCCCCCTCCTTTATTGCTCTATCAATCGAGGGGCGACATGTAATATAAATTCATAACCTACAAGGCAAATAACATGGAAAATATAAAGCAATATAATATTGACGATGACGTATACGCTTCAATCGATTTAGCAAAAGCATTACCGACCTCGGATTTTCCTGACAATGAACACAACGCCCGCCATGTATTTAACGCTATACGCGATGAACTCATGCTCGACGGCAATTCCAGGCAAAATCTGGCGACGTTTTGCCAGACGTGGGTCGATGATGAAATTCGCGAATTAATGGATCTCTCCATTGAAAAAAACATGATTGATAAGGACGAATATCCCCAGACTGCCGAAATTGAAGCGCGCTGCGTCAGAATGCTTGCCGATCTCTGGCATGCTCCCTCCCCGGCAACCACGTTAGGCTGTTCGACGATTGGCTCATCGGAAGCAGCAATGCTGGGCGGGCTGGCGCTGAAATGGAGATGGAGAAAAAAGCGCGAAATGCAGGGGCTTGCAACGGATAAACCGAATCTGGTATGCGGCCCGGTGCAAATCTGCTGGCATAAATTTGCCCGCTATTTTGACGTCGAGCTACGGGAAATTCCCCTGGAAGGCGATCGCCTGATCATGACGCCGGAAGAGGCGCTCAAGCGTGTGGATGAAAATACCATTGGAGTGATGCCAACTCTTGGCGTGACGTTTACCTGCCAGTACGAACCGGTAAAAGCCGTCAGTGATGCGCTTGATAAGCTGCAAAACGAGACGGGGCTGGATATTCCCATGCACGTCGACGGAGCAAGCGGAGGATTTCTGGCACCGTTCTGCGCGCCGGCGCTGGAGTGGGATTTTCGCTTACCTCGCGTTAAATCGATTAACGCCTCTGGCCATAAGTTTGGCCTCGCACCACTCGGGGCTGGGTGGGTCATCTGGCGCGAAGCGGCTGACCTGCCTGAAGAACTCATCTTTAATGTGAACTATCTGGGCGGCAACATGCCTACTTTTGCCCTTAACTTTTCCCGTCCCGGCGGGCAGATTGTGGCGCAGTACTATAATTTCCTGCGTCTGGGCCGTGAAGGCTACACGAAAGTGCACCGGGCCTGTTACGACACGGCTCAGTTCCTGGCTGAAGAGATTGGTAAATTAGGTCCGTTTGAGATCCTGTTTGATGGTGACAGCAATAAAGGTATTCCTGCTCTGGCCTGGAGCCTCAAAAAGGGTGCGAATATTGGTGGTTATACCCTCTACGATCTGGCCGACAAGCTTCTGTCTCGCGGCTGGCAAGTTCCGGCGTACTCGATGCCGGCACAACGCGAAGATCTGGTGATTCAGCGTATTCTTGTACGACACGGGGTAAGCTATGACCTTGCCTGCCTGTTGCTCAACGATATCAAGCGTGCTCTTGACTATTTCAACCAGCATCCCGTTACCCACCCTCTGACCGAAGCGGAAGCAAGCGGTTTCAACCACGCCTGAATTTATCGACGGGGCGTCTAGCTCCGTCATTAACATTGATCTATTCACTGAAAAAACATTCTTTCTTCAGGAGATTCTTATGGCGAACTCACAGCGCAGCGCTGCGTCAAAACAATTAACACTCTTAGGCTTCTTTTCCATAACTGCATCGATGGTGATGGCCGTTTATGAATATCCAACCTTTGCCACTTCCGGCTTTTCACTTATTTTTTTCCTGCTGTTAGGTGGGCTACTCTGGTTTATTCCTGTCGGCTTATGTGCAGCTGAAATGGCCACGGTAGAAGGCTGGCAGGAAGGAGGAATATTTATCTGGGTATCCAAAACGCTGGGAGAGAAATGGGGGTTCGCTGCTATCTCTTTTGGTTATTTGCAAATCGCGATCGGCTTTATTCCCATGCTTTATTTTGTGCTAGGCGCACTGTCCTATATTTTAAAATGGCCTGCATTGAATCACGATCCGATACTTAAAACGGTTGCCGGCTTAATTATCTTATGGGGGCTGGCATTTACCCAGTTCGGCGGAACAAAATATACGGCGCGTATTGCAAAAGTGGGCTTCTTCGCCGGGATTCTGTTACCCGCTGCGATCCTGGTCATTCTGTCCATCAGCTATCTGCATATGGGCGGCACGCTGGCCATTAAAATGGATTCAGATACATTCTTCCCTGACTTCACGCAGGTGGGTACGCTGGTGGTCTCCGTGGCTTTCATCCTAAGCTATATGGGAGTCGAGGCGTCCGCCACCCACGTTAATGAGATGAAAAACCCCGGGCGTGATTATCCTCTGGCGATGCTACTGCTTATGGCGGCAGCCATCGCCCTCAGCTCTCTGGGCGGGCTGTCGATAGCATCCGTGATCCCTGTAGATCAGATAAACCTGTCGGCAGGTGTGATGCAGACCTTCACAATACTGATTAACCATCTGGGTACGGGCTTCGGCTGGGCGGTACGCATTATTGCCTCGCTGCTGTTGCTTGGGGTGCTTGCTGAGATCTCTGCATGGATTGTTGGGCCGTCACGCGGCATGCTGGTAACCGCGCAGAAAGGTATTCTTTCTGCCCGCTTTGCGAAGATGAACAAAAACGGAGTGCCAGTGGCGCTGGTTATTTCCCAACTGGTTATCACCTCCGTGGCGCTGACCGTGCTCACCAATACCGGGGGCGGCAACAATATGTCGTTTCTGATCGCACTGGCCCTGACCGTGGTGATTTACCTTTGTAGCTACTTTATGCTTTTCATCGGGTATATTCAGCTGGTGCGTAAACAGCCAGAAAAGAAACGCACTTTCAATATTCCAGGAGGTAAACACGTTAAGATAGGCGTGGCTATTGTCGGCCTGATCGCTTCAATGTTGGCCTTTGTCGTTTCTTTCTTCCCGCCCACTGGGCTACCCGGGGAGGAGGCGAATGAAATTTACTCTGTATTGCTGGTAGTTTGCTTTCTGGTTGTGTTGTCTATTCCCTTTATCATTTACGCCCTGCATGACAAACGGCAAAAGGCTGCGCAAATTGTGCTGGAACCAATCACTCAGGACTCCGCGCCAGACGGGCATTTCTTCATACATCCTCGGGGTAATGAAACCCACCACATTATCATTGATGGGAAACGCGTGAATTAATTGTTATAGAAATACGCGGAGATTTGAGCGCGCTATTACCGCCGAAGTGTAGTGCAAGTGAGTTTGGGCGTAAGCCCGGAGGCCTTTGAACAGCCTTCATGGTGAGGGCTGGATTTGTCAACGGGCGAGGGGTTAGTCCAAACTCACATATAGCATGCAAATCACGATTCGATGTCTAAGCCCCTTCCCCGCTCAAAAATCCACGCACCGCGTATATTTAAGAATCGTCATAGCTTTTCTCTCATCGTTATTTCTTTATACTCCCCCGCCAGTAAAGCCTCCCCAAGTGCCATTAATATAATTATTAAAATCAATTATTTACAAATAAAAAGGAATGCAGACGTGCCGGTAAAAGTATTATCACTGTGTTTATTATCTTTAAGCCTTGCGGCCTGCGAGTCATACGATCCTGACACGCACGATATCAACCTGGGGACAATTGGAAATGAGAAAATTCATGCCTCTGTCTCGGGTGCAGATAGCGGGGGACGTCATATGGAGCAAATTCGCCAGCGCGGATGCGCGGACAATACGGTCGACTGCTCGGCCACGTTCGGCTGGTAGCAGGATGATATGTATTCGTTGTTAGTTTGTTAAATAAAGTGATGTAGACTTCATCGGATACCCACCTATGCGGAGTCCAGATGAAAACCACAAAACGCTCAGTCCCCGGCATCCGGCATTACGACGGTCCTGCGGGCGGCTGGGGAGCCTTAAAAGCCACCGCCATCGCCGTTCGCACGCAGATGGATACCCTGGACGCCCCCGCCACCCTGCTTCGCACCAACCAGCCCGACGGGTTTGACTGCCCCGGCTGCGCGTGGCCGGACAAAGAGCACAAATCCACCTTCCAGTTTTGCGAGAACGGCGCGAAGGCAGTGACGTGGGAAGCCACCAGCAAACGCGTGACGCCCGAGTTTCTGGCGAAAAATACCGTCACCGAGCTGCTGGCGCGATCTGATTTCGAGCTTGAAGGCTACGGTCGCCTGACCCACCCGCTGCGTTACGACCGGGCGAGCGATACCTTCCGCCCCGTCGAATGGGACGAGGCGTTTGCGCGCATCGGCGAGATCCTGCGCGGCCTTGAGCCTGACGAGGTGGAATTTTACACTTCCGGTCGAGCCTCTAACGAAGCGGCCTATCTGTTCCAGCTTTTCGCGCGCGAGTACGGCACCAATAACTTCCCTGACTGCTCCAACATGTGCCACGAAGCCACCAGCACCGGCCTGCCGCGCTCCATTGGCATCGGCAAAGGCACCGTATCGCTGGACGATTTCGATAAAACCGAGCTGGTGATCTCCATCGGGCATAACCCCGGCACGAACCACCCGCGCATGATGGGCACGCTGCACGAGCTGGCGCGTCGCGGGGTGCCGATTATCGTCTTTAACCCGCTGCGCGAACGTGCGCTGGAGCGTTTTGCCGATCCGCAAAGCGTGGTGGAAATGGCAACCTATGGCTCTACCGACATCGCCTCAACCTATTATCAGGTGAAGGCGGGCGGCGATGCGGCGGCGCTGAAAGGGGTGGCGAAACATCTGCTGGAGATGGACGATGCGCTGGACAACGCCTTTATCGCCGACCATACCGAGGGCTTTAACGCGTTTGCTGAGGATATTGCGCACACCGCCTGGGAAGCCATCGAGCGCGAGTCCGGGTTAACCCGGGCGGCGCTGAAAAACGTCGCCGGGGCGTATGCAAAATCCAACGCCACCATCATCACCTACGGCATGGGCATTACCCAGCACAACAAAGGCACCGCGAACGTGCGTCTGATTGCCGACCTGCTGCTGCTGCGCGGCAACATCGGCAAACCCGGCGCGGGGATTTGTCCCCTGCGCGGACACTCTAACGTGCAGGGCAACCGTACCGTCGGCATTACCGAGAAGCCCGGCGCCGCCTTCTTAAGCCGCATTAAAGCGGTCTTTGGCTTCGAGCCGCCCGCCGCGCACGGCCATGACGCGGTGCAGGCGACCCAGGCGATGATTGACGGGCGCGCGAAGGCGCTGCTCGCCCTCGGCGGGAACTTTGCGGTGGCGATGCCCGATCACGAAAACGGCTTCCCGGCGATGGGCAAGCTTGATCTGAGCGTTCACGTCGGCACCAAGCTTAACCGCACGCACCTGCTGGTCGGCAAAGAAACCTATATTCTGCCCTGCCTGGGCCGCACCGAGCTGGATATGCAGCAGAGCGGGCGTCAGTCCATCACCGTGGAAGATTCCATGTCGATGGTCCACGCCTCGTCCGGCAAGCTGAAGCCCGCCTCCCCGCAGATCCGCTCTGAACCGGCGATTGTGGCGGGCCTGGCGAAAGCGACTCTGCCCGACACCAAAGTGAGCTGGCTGACGCTGGTGGAGGACTACGACCGCATCCGCGATCTTATCGAACAAACCCTGCCCGGCTTTGAGGATTACAACGCGCGCATTCGCGTGCCCGGCGGCTTTCGAATGCCGCTGCCGCCAACGGAGCGCGTCTGGCCGACCGCAACGGGCAAAGCGATGTTCTCGGTGTTTGACGGCGTGGATGAAAACGCGCCGGGCGAAGGGGATAACGTCCTGCGCCTGATCACCCTGCGCAGCCACGACCAGTACAACACTACCATCTATGCGCTGGACGATCGCTATCGCGGCGTGTTTGGCCGCCGCGATATTCTGTTTATGAATGAAGGGGATATGGCGGCGTTAGGTCTCGAGCACGGCGACCGTGTGGATATCGAAACCGCCCTGCCGGGAAGCCGCCAGCGGCTGGACGATATTACCGTGGTGGCCTACGGCATTGCGCCGGGTTCGGTGGGCGCCTATTATCCGGAGGCTAACGTGCTGGTGCCGCTCGATTACCTCGACAAAGAGAGTGGAACGCCCTCCTACAAGTCCGTTCCCATCCGCGTCACGCTGCGCTCGAAAGAGATCCGCCAGATGTAGTCAGTCCAGCAGCGGCGACCACGCCTCACGGGTCGCCGCGCTAAACCCGCGGATCAGCACCGCATCGCACACCTGCCGGTATTCCGGCAAACTCACCAGCGCGGTCAGCGCCTCGCGAATCGCCTGGAGCCTGTCTGGTGACGTTTTGCCGGAGGTGATCAGCGGTAAACCCGGCGTCAGCGGGCTTTGTTCAATGACCGCCAGCCCGGCAACGACATCCGGCTCGTGGCGCTGCAACAGCGCCCAGGTCACGCAGTCGATAGCCGCCAGATCCGCCCTATCGCCCTTAATCTCAATCAGCGACCGGCGATGGCTGCCGCTAAAGCTGACGCGGGTGAAATACCGATCCAGTACCTCGGGCGCGATGCGTTTGCGCAGCACGTTATAGCCGGACTGCGAATCAGCCGAGTTACACACCAGCCGCCGCCCGCGAAAATCCGCAACGGTAAGATGTTTATCCGAATCGCGCGCCACCAGAAAGCTGCGGTAGCCCATGCCGTCACAGCCCGGCGCGGCGTAGTGAAAAGCGCCCACCACCTGCACGTCCGGCAGGCGCGTGATCAGCGGATAGCCGCAGGTCTGGCTGAGGATCAGATCCGGCTGCTGCCAGTGGGCCAGCAGATCGGATTCGGGCAGGCCGTAAGGCTCATTAACGGTTACGCCGCGCGCCGCCAGCAGGTGGTTAACCACCTGCCGCAGCGCCTCGGTGTCGGCCCGATCCACGGCATACATCGGAAAGGCCAGTCGGTTACTCATTGTCTTTTTTCACTCCCGGATGTGCGGTGACGTCCACCGGCGTGGCCCAGAACTGGCGCAGCCACTGCCCGTATCCCCTGACCACAAACCCCTGGTTACGCTGCTGATACGCCTCCCGCTGGTGAAGATAAATCGTCTTCAGCCCGTACCAGGGCACGCCGGGGAGGTCATGGTGTACTGAATGGTAGTTGAGATTTAAAAACAGCACCTGCCAGAACGGTCCGGCTTCGTTGATGACCGAGCGCGCCAGCGGGTCGTCCGCCGCGCGATGCTCAAGGAAAGAGCGTACCTTAGTGAGCGCCAGCGCCGGATAGCTCACCGCCAGCACAAACCAGACGGGGGAGAAACCCCGCTGCGCCATCCAGATAAAAAGTACCGCCAGCAGCGCGCCGTGCATCAGCCACATCCCCATCGCCCGCAGGCGCAGATGGCGAAATGCCGCCACCGCGCTGCCCAGCGTGTTGAGAATATCGAGCAGCGGGGCCAGCAGCAGTCGGCCGATAAAGGTGTTGCGCAGGTGGATCACCCGCTTTTGCCACGGGCGAAAACGCGCCCAGCTTTCGGGCGTGAAGTAATACGACTCAGGATCGTCCTGCGGCACCGTCAGACTATCGTTGCGATGGTGGGCCAGATGCGAGTCGCGGTACAGGCCGTAGGGATACCAGACCGCCAGCGGCAGCGTGCCGAAAAGCTGGTTAAGCCGGGGAAAGCGCGTGGGGTGACCGTGGATCAGCTCATGCTGAAGCGACATATACCAGGCGGTGAAAAAGATAAGCAGCAGCGTGGCGGGCAGCAGGCCGAGGATCTGCCAGAAGGCCAGCGTGGCAAACCAGCCGCCATAAATCGTGATAATCAAAAGCCAGGTGGGCAGTTCGCTGCGCCACATCAGGCGCGCGGCGAGCCTGTGAATATGTTCGCGCTGTTGCGGGTGGAGATATTTACTCATTCCTTCAGACGCCGTTTCGCCAGAGAGACAATGCCCTGACATTCTGCGAAAACGCCTGAAATAACAACGAAGTTAAATTGCTATCCTTTGCCGGAAAATGCGGGCAACCACGTGCCGCTGCGCGGGGTAGCCCCTTCTCCTGCCGCTTGACTTATTTTGCGATAAAGGTACTTTTCAGGACATGAAAAAGATCCTGATTATCGTTCCCGACGGCGGCATGCTGTTCGAAGCCGCCGGTATCGCCGACATTCTGATGCAGGCCAACCGGCTGCACCCGGAAGGCCCGCAGCATCCCTGCTACCGCATTATTATCGCCACCACCCAGCCGCATCAGGTGATCCACGGTCAGTCTGGCTTAAACCTGCTGGCGGACTACCGCCTGCCGGAGCTTGATCCCCGCGAGCCGCTGGACACCATCATCATTACCGGGCGCGGGATGCACGAACAGGAGAGCACCGCCGTGGTGGACTGGCTGCATCTTGCCGCGCCCCATGCCCGGCGCGTGGCCTCAATTTGCGGCGGCGCGATGCTGCTGGCGCAGAGCGGCCTGCTTAACGGCCGCCGGGCAACGACCCACTGGCGGCTGCTGGACACGATGCAGGCCGCCTACCCGGAAATTACCGTCGAGGGCGGGCCGCTTTATATTCAGGATGGCCCAATCTGGACCTCGGGCGGCGTCAGCTCAGGGTTTGACCTGACCCTTGCGCTGGTTGAGGATGATTACGGTTTCAGCCTTGCCCGCGACGTGGCGCAGGACATGGTGATGTACCTGCGTCGCCCCGGCGGTCAGCTTCAGTTCAGCCGCTACAATTTGCACCCGTCGGGCGCGTCGGCGCCGATTAACGAACTCCAGACCTGGATCCTGCAAAACCTCACCGCCGACCTGTGCGTGGAGAATCTGGCGCAAAGAGTCGCCATGAGTCCGCGCAACTTCACCCGCGTCTTTACCCGCGAAACCGGCGCTTCTCCGGCTAAGTACGTCACCGAGGCGCGCCTTGCCGCCGCGCGTCAGCTTCTTGAGCAGACCGCCGAACCGCTGGATCGTATCGCCGAAAAGAGCGGCTTTGGCAGCAGCATCAACCTGCGCCGGGTATTTGAAAAACAGCTTCATCTCACCCCCGGGGAATACCGCCAGCGCTTCCACTGCCGCAAGATGGCGTAATGTGATCCTTTTTTGTCGTTTACGCCATTTCGGGCAGCGCCTACAGTCACTCCAGAGACATCAAATAAGGAGTGCATCATGGTTAAGGTCGGTATTAACGGTTTCGGCAGAATCGGACGTAATTTCCTGCGCGCTGCGCTGGGCAACCCGGATATTCAGATTGCGGCAATTAACGATCTGACGGACAGCAAAACCCTCGCCCACTTGCTGAAATATGACTCTCTGCTCGGCACGCTGGGAGCCTCCGTTGAGGCGGCGGACGGGGCGTTACAGGTCGACGGGCAGCGGATCGCCGTCTTTAGCGAACGCGATCCGGCGAACATTCCGTGGCGCGACGTGGGCGTTGAGGTGGTGATTGAGGCGACCGGCTTCTTCACCGAACGCAGCAAGGCGGAGGTGCATATCACCCACGGCGGCGCGAAGCGCGTGATTATTTCCGCGCCGGGCAAGGACGATGACCTGACGATTGTGATGGGCGTAAACCACGAGAATTACGATCCGGCGCGGCATTACGTGGTCAGCAACGGGAGCTGCACGACCAACGGGCTGGCCCCTGCCGCGCAGGTGCTGCATCAGGCCTTTGGTATTGAGCACGGGCTGATGAACACCACCCACGCCTACACCAACAGCCAGGCCCTGCACGACCAGCCGGAGAAAGATCTGCGCGGCGCGCGCGCGGCGGCGCTGTCGATTGTGCCTTATTCCAGCGGTGCGGCGAAGGCGCTGGGCAAAGTGATCCCCGAGCTGGACGGGCGTCTGACGGGGTATTCCCTGCGCGTCCCGGTTCCGGTGGTGTCGGTTGTGGATTTGACGGTCACGCTCGGTCGCGACGTAACGGTAGAAGAGGTTAACGATGCGTTCCGCCAGGCGGCTGCCAGCGGGCCGCTGAAGGGAATTTTGGGATACAGCGACGAGCCGCTGGTCTCCAGCGATTACCGGGGCGATCCGCGCTCGTCCATCATCGACGGGCTGTCCACGCTGGTGATTGGCGGCAGGATGGTTAAGATCCTCGCCTGGTACGACAACGAGTGGGGCTTCTCGAATCGTCTGGTGGATCTGGCGGTGCTGATGGAGAAAAAAGGGTTGTAGCGCCCGGTGTTAAAACTGCCCGGTGGCGCTTGCGCTTACCGGGCCTACAAAACCTGATGCAGAAAAAGGGTGTGGTGCCCTTTGTAAAAAGCCCGGTGGCGCTTACCGGGCCTACGTTCGTTACGCTGTTTTAACTTTTACGCCCATCAGCACAATCACCATCGCGCTAACCAGCAACAGCCCGCTTCCGGCGAACACTCCGCTCGCGCCGTTGAGATCGAACACCGCCCCGCCGCCCGCCGCGCCCGCGCTGATTGCCAGCTGAATGGAGGCCACCAGCAGGCCCCCTGCGCTTTCGGCTTCATCCGGTACGGTGGTGGCAAGCCAGGTTGACCAGCCCACCGGCACCAGACCAAACGCAAAGCCCCACAGCGCCACCAGCAGCCCGTCGAGCATCGCCAGATGGCCAAAGGCGACCATCGTCAGGGCCAGCAGCCCCATGGCAAACGGCACCAGCGCCAGGGTCAGACGCAGGTTGCGCGCCAGCAGATGCCCGGCAATCGACGTCCCGACAAAGTTCGCTACGCCAAAGCCGAGCAGGATCAGAGAGATGCTCTCCACGCTCGCCTGCCCCACCGTTTCAAGGAACGGGCGCAGGTAGGTGAAGAAGGCGAAGTGGCCGCTGAAGATCAAAATCGTCGCCAGCATGCCGCCAATCATTCCCGGACGGCGCAGCACGCGGAACAGCGTCCCGAGGCTGCCGCTGCTTTCCGGCTTCATGGAGGGCAGAACCCACAGCTGCCACAGCAGCGCCGCCAGGCTCGGCAGAATGCAGAGGATAAACACGTTGCGCCAGCCGATCAGGCTGCCGAGATAGCTGCCGAGCGGCGCGGCGACCACCGTCGCAATGGACACGCTGGAGAAGATCACCGCCAGCGCCTTCGGCACTTTATCCGCTGGCACCAGGCGCATCGCCGTGGCGGTGGACATCGCCCAGAAGCCGCCGATGGCGACGCCGAGCAGCAGACGCCCCAGCAGCAGGACGTGCAGCGTCGGCGCAAAGGCCACCAGCAGGCTGGAGATGATTTGCAGCACCGAGAAAAACATCAGCACCCAGCGTCTGTCGATACTTTTGGTGGCAGAGGTAATCAGCAACCCGGTGACCAGCGCCACCAGCGCCGTGGCGGTCACCGCCTGCCCGGCCATCCCCTCACTGACGCCGAGGCTCGCCGCCATCGGCGTCAGCAGGCTGGCGGGCAGAAATTCCGCCGTGATCAGACCAAACACGCCCAGCCCCAGTGAATAGACGGCCCGCCAGGCGGGTTTTGCGGGGGCTATGGCCTCGCTCGCCGCGACACATGAATTCATCTGTTGTTCTCCCGTTATAAAATTGTGACAACTGTCGCAAAAGCATAGAGAGTTCCCGGTGGACGATCTATGACATATAATCTTGGATTATTGATTATTCGTCCGGAAGTGATGAGATGAGCAGCCAGTCCCCCGATTTAATCAGCGAGCTTCTGCACGGAATGCGCCTTTCCGGGGTGAAATACCGCCGCATCGAGGCCAGCTCGCCCTTTGGCGTGGCGTTTCATCAGGCGCCCGGCAAAGCGCAGTTTCACTTTGTCAGCCACGGCACGGCCCTGCTGCGCATGGAGAGCGGCGCGACCTTCCCCCTAAGCGGCGGCGACGCGCTGTTTATTCCCAACGGCAATGCCCATGCCCTGCTCTCGGACGAACAGGCGGATATCACCCCGGTGAGCGCCTTCCCGAGCGAGCCGATTTGCAGCTCGGTGTGCGCTATCAGCTGCGAGCCGTGCCCGGACAGCGAAAACACAATCATATTCAGTGGATGTATGGACTTCGAGCTTGGCGGGATGCAGCCGCTGATCAAGGCGATGCCGGAAGTGATGATGGTGAGCCGTCTGATGACCACCTGGCCGGAGATCCACCCGCTGCTCGCGGCGATGGAGCGCGAATCCATGACCCGTCAGGCGGGTTTCGCCGGGATCCTCGCGCGGCTTGCGGACGTGGTCGCCGCGCTGATCGTGCGCGGATGGGTGGAAGGCGGATGCGGGAAAGCGACCGGATGGGTGCAGGTGCTGCGCGACCCGCGCCTGAGCCGGGCGATTTACGCCATGCACCAGCAGCCCGGCGTGAACTGGAACGTGGCGGACCTGGCAAAAGAGGCCGGCACGTCACGCTCGGTCTTCGCCGAGCGTTTTCTCTCGGCGACGGGCACCACCCCGGCGAAATATCTCACTGAGCTGCGCATGCGCCTGGCGGTGCAGTACATTCGCCATGAACATCAGCCGCTCGAAACGGTGGCGCTGCGCCTGGGATATGGCTCCCTTGCCGCATTTAGCCGGGCGTTTAAGCGGATTGTCGGCCACGCGCCGGGGGCATTACGGGAGAAGGGCCAGACCCCGGAAGAGGTCTGACCCGTTACACATCAGAAGTAATACTTAAACCGCAGGCGGCCGCCGTAGCGGGAGTCGTTATTGCCCTCGCCGCTGTTTGGATGCCCTTCTATCCACGAGGCGTAGGCCCCCAGATAAATATTGAAGTTCTTCATCTTCATGACGTCAGGAATGAGATACGAGGCGTGCAGCGTGTGGATATCGTATTTGCCCGGATCGCTTATCCAGCAGTCGCTGTCACAGTCGGCGTTGAAGCTGGCGGTATTAAACTTCTCGATCTCGTTGTGCGCGTAGATATAGCCGAGTTCGACGTTACGCCACAGGCCGTTGATGCCCGAGGTGAAGTCGTTTTCATCCGTGGCGTCCATATAGGCGGTATTGAAGTTCACCACCACGCCGTCATCCGGATCGGCCTTCTGTCCGTTCCAGGTCATGGTCAGGCCGTAGCCGGTACGGCTGGATTCGTCGATCCATTTGCCGGATGAATCACGGTAGCCGTAGGCGTTGTTGACCAGGTTGCTCTCCATCGCGACGGCGGTCGAAAACGCGCCGCTCTGCCAGGACACCACCGGGCGTACGTAGGCGACGTTTTTCTGATTATCGAGATCCGCGCCGTGGTACTGCTGGTCAACAAACAGCGTGCTGCCGTCCTCCAGCAGGGTGTTCACCTCGAAATACCAGTTATCGAGGGTTTTACTGACCAGGAAGTTGCCGCCGCTGTTGCTGCGCCCGCGCCCCTCTTTCATCATGTAGATATAGCCGTATCCGTCGCTGTAGAGATCGTTAGCCGTGTTACCGGAATATTCAACGAAGGTATCCTGATTCAGCGGGAACATGTCGTAGGCTTCGAAGCGCCCGACCTTCACCTTCCAGTCGTTTTCCGTGCCGAAGAAGAACACCGCGTCATCGAGGTTCATCTTGCCGGTCAAATCCGCGAGCGGCTGAACGGAGAAGCCCGCAAAGTTGCCGTTATCCATTCGACGATAGCCGTCAAAGCCCAGCAGCAGGCGACCGTTGATATCCCAGCGCTCGTCGCTGCCCGGCGCCCAGTCCTTATTCGCTGACGTTTTAACGGAGGTCAGGCTGCCGGTGCTGCTCGCCGCATCCATATTAAATTCCACGTCGCCGTAAAATTTAATATCGCCATAGCCTGAAAGCGTCAGTTTTGGCGCGTTGTCGGCGGCCACCGGCTGCGCCGATTCAACGGCGATTGCGGGGGCTTTTTGCGCGGTGACGGTTTGCTGCTGTTGCAGCACTTTAATTTGCGCTTCCGCCTGTGCCGCGCGGTTTTCTGCATTTTCGAGCCGCGCCTCCAGGTTTGCCAGCTTTTGTTCAAGGGTCAGGGGTGTGTTTGCTGCGAAGGCGCCTGGCATACATAAAGCACTCATGGCCAGAGCAATAGGTTTAACTCTCATGGATTCCATCCTCGTGATTTATTTTTTTTCACTTCTACGTGCAGAGCGAATAGCCGGTAATACTGCGTCATTACCGGCCGGGTACATCATTCGTTATTATTCTTTGGCGAACTCACCTTTATTCAGATCGCTCACCACGCCGTTCATCACGTTTTCGGTCAGGCTATAAAATTTAATAGAGATCGCGGTGAGTAAATAAAAGAGGGAGGGAATAAGGGTGAACAGTAATATTACCCCCTGTACCGCGCTTTCAGACTGAACCTGGCTGTTGGATTCATAATTAAACCACGCCAGCACCCAGCCTAATATCGCACCGCCGACGGCGACCCCTAATTTAATAATGAATATATTGGCCGCGACGTTCATGCCGGTAATACGACGCTGGGTTTTCCACTCGCCGTAGTTATTGGCATCGGTAATCATCGACCACTGCAACGCGCCGTTGCCCCCCTGCACAATCTGGATCAGCACGTGGGCGATCAGCGGCACAATCCAGAACTCCAGCGGCAGCCAGAAGCAGGCCACGCCGAGCGCCGCGTTGAGCAGGTTGATCCAGAACGAGAGCTTCACCTTGCAGAACCGGGTGCCGAACGGCTGCGCCAGTACCGAGCCAAACATCGAGGCCAGCATCCCGCCGAGCATGAAAATAGAGATGACGTCCGCCCCTTTTTGCAGCACCGTGTTGACGTAATACACCACCGCCCCGCCGCGGATCACCACCGCCACCAGCATCATAAAGTTATAGACCGACAATATGCGCCACTGGTCGTTACGAAACAGGATCTTCACGTCGCGGGCGATGTTGAGATTCTCTTCTTTGATGGGCTGAACGCGCTCTTTGGTCGTGAGGAAGCAGACCAGGAACATCAGGCAGCCAATCACGCCAAATATGGCCATCGCCACCTGAATACCGGTCGCGCGATCGCCAGGGTAGAGGTAATCCGCCAGCGGCAGGATCAAGGCCGTACCGAGCGCGCCGCCGACGGGGGTGATGGCAAAACGCCAGGATTGCAGGGAGAGATTTTCGCGCGGGTCGGAGGTCAGCGCCGCGCCCAGCGAGCAGTAGGGAATGTTAATCGCGGTGTACATCAGGGTCATGAAAATATAGGCCCCGACGGCGTAGTAGATTTTCCCGGTTTCGGTGAAGTCGGGAATGGAATAGACCAGCACGCAACTGACCGCAAAGGGAACGCATATCGCCAGCAGCCACGGGCGGAATCGCCCCCAGCGGGTGGAGGTGGCGTCCGCAATAGCGCCCATCACCGGATCGGTTATCGCATCTAATAAACGCACCAGAAGAAACATGGTTCCCATTATTGCGGGAGGTAAACCGTAAATATCCGTGTAGTAATAGGCAAGAATGGCGACAGAGGAGTCAAATACAATATGGCTTGCCGCATCCCCCAGGCTATAGCCTATTTTTTCTTTTACTGGAATTTTTACTGCAACCGACATAGATATCCCTCTTGTTTTTTATGAAACCGGTTTCTGTTGTCGGCAATCATTTCGCCTGAGCGGGGCGGGTTAATCCATTATGTTTTTTCACTAAAAGCTTATGTTTTTTGTTTTATGTGATCCTGATATTTAAATAGGCGTATTTCCTGAAAAAAGGTGTGAGGTGGATATTTGTATTTTTGCCATTTATTCCTCCAGTCAATATTTTAAGCGTTAATTACATTTACCATCGCAACGGTAAATTGTCTGGTTCTGTGAAAATTGGGATATTCACCACGCGAATTTTTCAATATTCGTCTAAGGTTTTCAGGTGGTTGATGAGAGCGGGCACGCTGCTCAGCGAATAAAGGAGAGAACCGATGATAAGACCTCATATGCGCCACCCTACACTTTTGCAGCTCGCGCTTGGCGGCGCGCTGCTGGGCGTTACCGCCTTCGCGGCGGCTAACGAGCCGGCAACCGGCCAGCCGACGTCCCCGGATATTCTGCTCGGCCCTCTGTTTAACGACGTGCAGAGCGCCAAACTTTTCCCGGATCAAAAAACCTTTGCCGACGCGGTGCCGAAAAGCGATCCGCTGATGATCCTTGCCGATTACCGTATGCAGCACACCCAGTCCGGCTTTGACCTGCGCCACTTCGTAGAGATGAACTTTACCCTGCCGACGGAAGGCGAAAAGTATGTTCCCCCGGCGGGACAAAGCTTACGCGAGCACATTGACGGCCTGTGGCCGGTGCTGACGCGCGCCACGGATAAAGCCGGTAAATGGGATTCTTTGCTGCCGCTGCCGAAACCCTACGTGGTGCCCGGCGGACGTTTCCGCGAGGTCTATTACTGGGACAGCTACTTCACCATGCTCGGGCTGGCGGAGAGCGGTCACTGGGACAAAATCAGCGATATGGTGGATAACTTCGCCTATGAGATCGATACCTGGGGCCATATCCCGAACGGCAACCGCAGCTACTACCTGAGCCGCTCGCAGCCGCCGTTCTTCTCGCTGATGGTGGAACTGCTCGCCACGCACGACGGCGAGGCGCTGAAGAAATATCGCCCGCAGATGGAAAAAGAGTATGCCTACTGGATGGACGGCGTGGACGCGCTCCAGCCGGGACAGGGCAGCAAACGCGTTGTGAAACTGGACGATGGCGCGGTGCTGAACCGCTACTGGGACGACCGGGACACGCCGCGCCCGGAGTCCTGGCTGGATGACGTCACCACCGCGAAAAACAACCCTAACCGCCCGGCGACGGAGATCTATCGCGATCTGCGCTCCGCCGCGGCGTCCGGCTGGGACTTTAGCTCCCGCTGGATGGACGATCCGCAAAAGCTCGGCACGATCCGCACCACCAGCATTGTGCCGGTCGATCTGAACGCCCTGATGTTTAAGATGGAAAAACTGCTGGCACAGGCGAGCCAGGACGCGGGCGATGCCGCCAGCGCGAGCAAATATGAGGCGCTGGCGACCGCGCGTCAGAAGGCGATTGAGAGCCACCTGTGGAACGACAAAGAGGGCTGGTACGCAGATTACGATTTGAAAACCAAAAAGGTGCGCAATCAGCTGACCGCCGCCGCCCTCTTCCCGCTGTACGTGAAGGCGGCCTCGCAGGAGAGAGCGGATAAAGTGGCGGCGGCGACCTCGTCGCGGCTGTTAAAACCGGGCGGGATTTCTACCACCACTATCAACAGCGGCCAGCAGTGGGATGCCCCGAACGGCTGGGCGCCGCTGCAATGGGTGGCGACGGAAGGGTTGCAGAACTACGGTCAGGACAAGGTGGCGATGGATGTGACCTGGCGCTTCCTGAAAAACGTTCAGCACACCTACGATCGCGAGCAGAAGCTGGTGGAGAAGTATGATGTGTCGAGCACCGGAACCGGCGGTGGCGGCGGCGAGTACCCGTTGCAGGACGGCTTTGGCTGGAGCAACGGGGTGACGCTGAAGATGCTGGATCTGGTGTGTCCGAAGGAGAAACCGTGCGATAGCGTGCCGGAGAATCCGCCTGCGGCGAATGATGCGGTAGCACCGCAGAAGAGCGCGGCGCAGTAGCGGGGTTGAGCCGGGTGGCGGCGATGCCTTACCCGGCCTACAAAACCTTAACCTAAAACACGTCAGAAACTATAGCTCGCCCCCAGCTGCCAGGTGCGGTCGCGCCCGATCCAGCAGTTGGTGGCGTCGTAGCAGGTTAAGGTTTCTTTGTTGGTGACATTTTGCGCGCTGGCCTTAACCGTCAGCCCCGCAAGCGATGGCGAAATCTCCTCCATGCGATACGACGCCGCGAGATCGTACTGGGTGGTGCCGCCGAGCTTGCCCGCGTCGTTGGTCGGCGCAATCTCCATCGGCCCGGTGTAGCGCAGGCCAGCGCCGATATTCAATCCCCGCAGCGGCGTGTTATCAAAGGTGTAATCCCCCCACAGGTTCGCGGCGTTTTCCGGAACCTGGGTCGGGCGTTTGCCTTTGTATTTGTCATCTTCGGTATTGATCGCGTGGGTATAGGCGTAGTTCGCGATAATTGTCAGGTTATCGGTTGGACGACTCACCATCGACAGCTCGGCGCCTTTGGACTCCACTTCCCCGGTCTGGCGATAGTTCAGGAAGCCCGGATCGGAGGTGACCACGTTTTTCTGGCGAATATTGAACACCGAGGCGGTAAAGGTCGTCGCGTAGTCCGCCAGCAGGTATTTCACCCCGCCCTCAACCTGCTTGCTGGTCGTCGGTTTAACGTCCTTCGCCGTCAGCGTGCCCTGCGGAGAAACCGGCGCGAAGCCTTCGGAGTAGCTGATAAACGGCGAAATACCGTTGTCGAAGGCGTAGAGCGCCCCCAGGCGTTTCGTTACTCTGTCCTGCGATACCCAGGCCTTATCGCCGTTTTGCAGGTAATCGGTGGTCACCGAGCGGTAGTCGTCATAGCGCAGGCTGCCCAGCAGGTTCAGCCCGCCAAACTCCACCTGATCCTGAAGGTAGTAGCCGTTTTGCTGATAGCTCAGGCGGTTTTTCTGCGCCGTGTAGAGCCCAAGCGCGCTCTCGCTGACCTGCGAGTAGTCAGGATCGCGCATATCGATCCCCGGCGTGGCGGAGGCGTAACGATAGTGGAAGTGGGAGTTCATCTTCTGGTAGTCGAAGCCCGCCAGCAGATGGTGTGTCCATTCACCCAACGCATAGGTTTTGGTGATCTGGTTATCAATGTTAAAACTCTGGAGATCTTCATCCGTGGTATAGGCGAAGCGGTTGAGTTCGTAAACCTCTGCCCCCGTCCCCGTTGAGTAAACGCTGCGCTGGTGGGTATCGACGTCAAAATAGCGCGCCTTCTGGTTGAAGCCCCAGCCGCTGTCGAACTCGTGTTCGAAGCTGTAGCCCAGCATCCACTGGCGCTGCTTAAAGCCGCTCCACTCGTCCCCGGCGTAGTCGCGGCGGTCGGCGTATTTCGAGCGCAGATAGGACAGCGGAAGCGGGTTAGACGGCGACAGGCTCGGCGTGTTCTGCGCCAGCGCGTCAATAGTCAGACGGGTTTTGTTGTCCGGCTGCCAGGTGACCGACGGGGCGACAAGATAGTTTTCATAGCGCGTGGTGTGCGGCTGGTCGTCGTTCTCCGTCGCCTTGCCCAGCAGACGGTAGTTCCAGTCGCTGTCGGCAATTTGCCCGGTAGAGTCGAGATAGCCCTCTTTCAGATTGCGGTTGCCGGTGGTGAACCCCAGCTCGGTTTTCGCCGCTTTTTGCGGTTTTTTACTCTGAATATTGACCAGCCCGCCCGGCGATCCGCCGCCGTAGAGCACGGACGATGGCCCTTTAAGAATATCCACGCTCTCGATCAGCAGCGGATCGATACGCGCCTTGGTGTTGCCGGTGACGTTATAGGGCAGCTGAAGCCCGTTATAAAACTCCTGATCGACCGTGAAGCCGCGGATTTTGTATTCGCTCATGTAGGACGTGTTGCCGCGCACCTCCGTCGACACGCCCGGCGCATAGCGCAGTATTTCATTTACCGAGCTGGCGTGGCGCTGTTCGATCTCCTGCGCCGATACCGTATTGATCGTCTGCGGGGTTTTACTCTCCGCCACGGCTGATTTGGTGGCGCTGTTGGTCCAGACCGGCAGCTCGCTGCCCTGCTCGGCCCCGGTGACCAGTATCGTCGTTTCTTCGGCAAAGGCCTGTGCCTGTAAGGCCAGCGTCACGGCTCCTGCCAACGCGCATAACGCAAAACGTGAGGAATTCATGGTCTCTTCTTATTATTACTTGATATTGGGAACGCCAATTATTCTCATTTCCATTAGCAAATCAATACGGGCGCGAAAAATTCACCGGTTTGTATTAAGTTTCATTTCAGGCTGCCGATAACTCCATGACAGTCTGTCACATATCGAGGAGCCATCTGGCGTGAGTAATTACAGTGAGCAGTTCCTGAAACAAAATCCGCTGGCTGTATTAGGGGTATTACGCGATCTGCAAAAAGGCGGGGTGCCGCTGCGCGTTAGCTGGGCCTCCAGCCAGTTTATCAGCAAAATCCTCGATGCCTCGCCGGAGCGCCTGGTGATCGACCTGGGCAGCCAGGCGTCTGAAAACCGCGCCGCCCTCCGGGGCGAAAATATTTCGGTGCTGGCGGAAACGCACGGGGCGAAGGTGGAGTTTATGCTGCCGCGGCTGGAACAGGGTGAATACCAGGGGCTGCCCGCGTTTATCACCGCGCTGCCGACCAACCTCTGGTTTGTGCAGCGCCGGGAGTATTTCCGTATCAGCGCCCCGCTGCACCCGGCCTATTTCTGCAAGGCCAAAATGCCGGATAAAAAAGAGTTTCGCTTTCGCCTGTTCGATCTCTCGCTCGGCGGCATGGGCGCGCTGATGGACGCGGCTAAGCCCGACGGACTGGTCGAAGGGATGCGTTTTTCGCAGATAGAACTGGATATGGGCGGCTGGGGACGTTTCTTTTTTGATGCCCAGCTGATTGCCATCAGCGAGCGTAAAGTGGTCGACGGTAAAAACGAAACGAAAACGACCCCGCGGCTGAGCTTTCGCTTTTTGAATGTTGGCCCCGCCGCCGAGCGCGAACTACAGCGCATTATTTTCTCACTGGAACGCGAAGCGCGCGAGCGCGCGAATAAAGTACTGTGATGGCGTCGGGCAGCGTGACCGCCGCCCGACAAGGCATTACATGGCGTCCATCGCTTTCTGTACTTTCCAGATATAGCGTGGCGCCTGCGGTGCCGGATGGTTTTTCACAACGTGGTCAAAGAACTCGTCTTTATCCATGCCGTTAATCTCTTCAATCGCCTCTTTGCGATCCGAGGAGAAGGTTCGCAGCAGCGCGCCCGCGCCGTTTACGTAAGAGACCACCAGCGCGTACTGCATCACCTCTGGATCCTCAATTCCCTTCAGGATGCCGTGCTCAAGAATGCTCAGATAGGCGGTGCCCATGGAGATGTTACGCTCCGGGTTTTTCAGCTCGCTGGTGGACGGCTGCCCGCTCCAGCCCATATAGCGATATACCTCTTTCCCGGCCGTTGACGCCTTAAGCTGCATCAGCCCCACCGCGTTGGATTTACTGACCAGCGTCGGGTTACCGCCCGATTCCACCGCAATGATCGCCGTCACCAGACGCGGGCTGACGCCCCAGGCCTTACCGGCTTGTTCGCTGATTGGCATCCACTGCATCGCCCGCTTCACGGGCACTTCAGGGTTCCACGGCGGATTTTGATAGTCATGTTTTGAACTACAGCCAGCAAGCAACACAATCAAAAAAGCAAACCATCTCAGTTTCACGTCATCTATCCTTATAGCCTTCGTCGCGGTGACTCTGCCCCTTGAAGCGAGGCACGTACAGGCGGCATCATATAGGCATTTAGTTTCTCATTCAGCAAGGAATTGCCATGTCTCAGTTTCATCTCGTCGCGCCGTCAGGCTACTGCATTAATCAGGACGCCGCCGCGCGGGGCATCCAGCGCTTACTGGAATCCGGCCACCGGGTAGAAAATCAGACGATTGTACCCCGCCGCCAGCAGCGCTTTGCCGGAACGGAGGCGCAAAGGCTGAGCGATATCAACGGCCTGGTGAACCTTAGCGGGGAGAACACCATCGTGCTGGCGGTGCGCGGCGGCTACGGCGCAAGCCGCCTGCTGGAGAGCATCGACTGGGCGGGGCTGGCGAAGCGTCAGCAGCAGGATCCGCTGCTCATCTGCGGGCACAGCGATTTCACGGTCATCCAGCTGGGCCTGCTCGCCCTGCACAACGTCATCACCTTTAGCGGGCCAATGCTGGCGGGCAACTTTGGCGCGCCGGAGCTGAACGCGTTTACCGAAGACCATTTCTGGCGCGCGCTGCAAAATCCAACCTTCAGCATTGAATGGCAGGGCAACGGCCCGGAGTGGACGTGTGAGGGGCAGATCTGGGGCGGAAACCTGGCGATGCTGGCGTCGCTGATTGGCACGCCGTGGCTGCCGCAGATTGAAGACGGGATCCTGGTGCTGGAGGACATCAACGAGCATCCGTTCCGCGTCGAGCGTATGCTGCTCCAGCTTTATCACGCGGGAATTCTCGGCCGTCAGTCGGCCATCGTGCTGGGCAGTTTCAGCGGTTCTGCGCCTAACGATTACGATGCGGGTTATAATCTGGAGACCATGATCGACTTTATCCGCTCACGGCTGGATATTCCGGTGATTAGCGGGCTGGATTTTGGTCACGAACAGCGCACCGTTACCCTGCCGCTGGGCGCGCATGGGACATTAAATCATCATAATTCAGGCACAACGCTAACAATTAGCGGTCATCCGGTCATAAAGGCATAAATAAGCGTTAAATCTCCTTATTAAAACGCTGTTTCCGTCGATAATATGTTAGGGTTTTTAATAATAGATTCAGCTATAAGGTGGGAGTAAGACAACATTGGATGCCACAGCGATAATCAGTCTCTTCATTCTGGGTTCCGTCCTTGTAACCTGTAGTATTTTATTAAGTTCATTTTCATCGCGTCTTGGCATACCCATTCTCGTGATTTTCCTCGCCATCGGCATGTTAGCCGGCGTCGACGGCATCGGCGGTATCCCGTTCGATAACTACCCTTACGCCTACATGATCAGCAACCTCGCGCTGGCGGTAATTTTGCTCGACGGCGGGATGCGCACCCAGGCCAGCTCCTTCCGCGTGGCCCTGGGCCCGGCGCTGTCGCTGGCGACCGTCGGCGTGCTGATCACCTCCGGGTTAACGGGGATGATGGCGGCGTGGCTGTTCAACCTGAATATTATGGAAGGGCTGCTGATCGGCGCGATTGTCGGTTCAACGGATGCTGCGGCGGTGTTTTCCCTGCTGGGCGGTAAAGGGCTGAACGAGCGCGTGGGCTCGACGCTGGAAATTGAATCCGGCAGTAACGACCCGATGGCGGTGTTCCTTACCATCACCCTGATTGAGATGATCCAGCAGCACGAAAGCGGCCTCAGCTGGATCTTCGCCTGGCATATCATCCAGCAGTTCGGCCTCGGGATTATTATCGGCCTGGGCGGTGGCTATCTGCTCCAGCAGATGATCAACCGCATCTCCCTGCCTGCGGGTCTGTACCCGCTGCTAGCCCTGAGCGGGGGGATATTGATCTTCGCCGTGACCACGGCGCTGGACGGCAGCGGCATTCTGGCGGTCTACCTGTGCGGTTTCCTGCTTGGCAATCGGCCTATTCGCAACCGTCACGCCATCTTGCAGAACTTTGACGGGCTGGCGTGGCTGGCGCAAATCGGCATGTTCCTGGTGCTGGGCCTGCTGGTGACGCCGTCCGACCTGCTGCCGATTGCCGTTCCGGCGCTGATCCTCTCGGCGTGGATGATTTTCTTTGCCCGTCCGCTGTCGGTGTTTGCCGGACTGCTGCCGTTTCGCGGGTTTAACCTGCGCGAGCGCGTGTTTATCAGCTGGGTGGGCCTGCGCGGTGCGGTGCCGATTATCCTCGCCGTCTTCCCGATGATGGCCGGGCTGGACAACGCCCGCCTGTTCTTCAACGTGGCCTTCTTCGTGGTGCTGGTGTCGCTGCTGTTCCAGGGCACGTCGCTCGGCTGGGCGGCGAAGAAAGCGAAAGTGGTGGTGCCGCCGGTCGGGTGGCCGGTCTCCCGCGTGGGGCTGGATATTCACCCTGAAAATCCGTGGGAGCAATTTGTCTACCAGCTCTCCGCCGACAAATGGTGCGTGGGCGCTTCCCTGCGCGATCTGCATATGCCTTCAGAAACGCGTATCGCCGCCCTGTTCCGCGATAACGTGCTGCTGCACCCAACCGGCAGCACCCGTCTTCGCGAAGGGGATATTCTGTGCGTGATTGGACGCGAGCGCGACCTGCCCGCGCTCGGCAAGCTCTTTAGCCAGTCGCCGCCGGTGGCGCTGGACCAGCGCTTCTTCGGTGATTTTATTCTGGAAGCCAACGCCAAGTTTGCCGACGTGGCGCTGATTTACGGCCTGGACGAGGGGCTGGAGTATCGCGACAAACAGCAGACGCTCGGCGAAATTATCCAGCAGCTGCTGGGCGCCGCGCCGGTCGTCGGTGACCAGGTGGAGTTTGCCGGGATGATCTGGACGGTGGCCGAGAAAGAGGATAACGCGGTGCGTAAGGTCGGCGTCAGGCCGATGGAAGAGGAACCGGAGTAGCTGTTTTTTGCCGGGTGGCGCTAACGCTTACCCGGCCTACAAGGCCATCGATCGTAGGCCGGGTAAGGCGAAGCCGCCACCCGGCACACAAACACGTTACACCGTCACAACCGGCACCCTCGGTGCCAGCGCGCACATCAGTTCATACCCCACCGTTCCCGCCGCAGAGGCCACGTCGTCAATTTTGACTTCGTTACCCCACAGCTCTACCGGCGAACCGATCCCGGCCTGCGGGCAAGGGGTTAAATCAATCGCCAGCATGTCCATCGACACCGTGCCTACCGTGCCGGTACGCACGCCATCGACCCACACCGGGGTGCCGCTCGGGGCGATGCGCGGATATCCATCGGCATAACCGCCCGCCACAATCCCGATACGCTGCTCGCCGCTGGCGCGGTAGCGGCTGCCGTAACCCACCGTGTTCCCCGCCTTCAGGGTCTGCACGCCGATGATTTCACTGCGCAGGGTCATCACCGGCTTCAGGCCGCTGTTGGCGATGTCCTGCCACTGGCCGGACGGGGACGCGCCGTACAAAATAATCCCCGGACGTACCCAGTCAAAGTGTGCTTCCGGGTGCCACAGGGTCGCCGCAGAGTTGGACAGCGAGCGCGGGCAGTTAAGCCCCTCCGCCGCCTGCTCTACCCGCCGCATGGCATCGTCAATGCCGTCGGGCTTTTCCGCATCCGCGAAGTGCGCCATCAGCGTCATTTCACCGACGTTTTTCAGGGCACGAAGCTGCTGCCAGACCGTGTGAACGCGCTCGGGCTGAAAGCCCAGGCGGTTCATCCCGCTGTTGACCTTAAGATAAATATCGAGCGGCGCATGGAGCTTCGCGTCCTGCAACGCCTTAATCTGCCAGTTACTGTGAATGCTGGTGGTCAGACGGTACTTATCCAGCAGCGGCAGATCGTCCGCGTGGAAGAAGCCTTCAAGCAGCAGTATCGGCCCTTTCCAGCCGCGCTCGCGCAGCAAAATGGCCTCTTCCAGGTTGAGTAACGCGAAGCCGTCGGTGGCACCCAGCGCGCTCCAGATCCGGTCGATACCGTGACCGTAGGCGTTGGCTTTGACCACCGACCACACGCGTGCGCCAGGTGCTGCCCGGCGGACAATCTGGAGGTTATCCTTCAGCGCCTGCAAATCCAGCTGAGCCTGAACAGGACGGGACATGACGACTCCTTATTGATGCGCACCGTGCAGATGCTGTGGGCGCGATGGGATAAACCCCGATTGATACCGCGCGGCGCTTAAATCGTCAAACGGAATGGCCGGCGTGCGCCCGGAAAGCAGATCGCTCAGCAGCTGCCCGGAGCCGCAGGCCATCGTCCAGCCCAGCGTCCCGTGCCCGGTGTTGGTCCACAGGTTTTTGTACGGCGTGCGGCCAACAATCGGCGTGCCGTCCGGGGTCATCGGACGCAGGCCGGTCCAGAAGGTTGCCTGTTCCACAAACCCGCCGCGCGGGAAGAGATCGCCTACCACCATCTCCAGCGTTTCGCGACGCGGTTGCAGCAGCTCGGTGTTGAAGCCCACGATCTCCGCCATCCCGCCCACGCGAATGCGGTTATCGAAGCGGGTGATGGCGATTTTGTAGGTTTCATCCAGAATCGTGGAGACCGGCGCGCCGGTCTCTTCTTTAACCGGAATGGTGAGCGAGTAGCCCTTCAGCGGGTAAACCGGAATATCGAGAATGCCCTTCAGCATGGCGGTGGAGTACGAGCCAAAGGCCATCACGTAGGCGTCGGCTTTAATCACCTCTTCGCCGCACTTCACGCCGTAGATTTTGTCCCCTTCCGACAGCAGCTTGTCGACGGAGGTGTTAAAGCGGAATGTGACCCCCGCCTGCTCGCACATCTGCGCCAGACGCTGGGTAAAGAGCTGGCAGTCGCCGGTTTCATCATTCGGCAGGCGCAGGCCGCCCGTCAGCTTGTGTGCCACTTCCGCCAGCGCCGGTTCCACCTGCGCCAGCTGGCTGGCTTCCAGCAGCTGGTACGGCACCCCGGCATCTTCCAGCACCGCGATATCGCGGGTGGCGTTTTCATACTGCTGCGCGGTGCGGAACAGTTGCAGCGTCCCGCCCTGACGGCCTTCGTACTCAATACCGGTCGAGGCGCGCAGCGCCTTCAGGCAGTCGCGGCTGTATTCGGCCAGGCGCACCATGCGGCCCTTATTTTCCATGTAGTGGCGGGTGTCGCAGTTGCGCAGCATCTGCCACATCCACTTGAGCTGGAACTGAGAGCCGTCGAGGCTGATGGCCAGCGGCGCGTGGCGCTGGAACATCCACTTGATTGCCTTGAGCGGAACGCCCGGTGCCGCCCACGGCGCGGCGTAGCCCGGGGAGATCTGCCCGGCGTTCGCCGCGCTGGTTTCCAGTGCCGGGCCAGGCTCCCGGTCGATAACGGTAACCTCATGTCCCGCCTGACTTAAATACCAGGCGCTGGTCACGCCAACGACACCACTTCCCAGTATCACAACACGCATAGCAACTCCATTATGTGCAAAAGAACAATCTTCTAATTACAGATTGATAACCTAGTTGAAAATATTATTCAACATACGACTTTTTTATGGTGACTTATCTCACATCTTCCCCTGCTGGCGGGGATGGGGCGTATTTGGGATCTCCTGCTGCGCGTCATTTTTAGCCAGTAGAAAATCCTGCGAGACCGCCCTTTTCACCCGCATCAAAAACGGGAAATCGCAAAGAAATAATTTCTGAGCCAGCGCCCTTTTGAATGGGGTGTTCTATGCTTGAAAAGAGGCTCTCCAGACAGAGAGAGCACCCACAACGAGGGCGCGCTAATGGCTACTATTGATTCCATATCTAAGGACAGCACACGTCTCAGCGATGGACCCGACTGGACCTTCGAACTGCTGGATGTCTACCTGGCGGAAATAGACCGGGTGGCAAAACTGTATCGCCTCGATACCTATCCTCACCAGATTGAAGTCATTACCTCCGAACAGATGATGGATGCTTACTCCAGCGTCGGGATGCCCATTAACTATCCCCACTGGTCGTTCGGGAAAAAATTCATCGAAACAGAGCGGCTTTACAAGCACGGGCAACAGGGGCTGGCGTACGAAATCGTCATTAACTCTAACCCGTGTATCGCCTATCTGATGGAAGAGAACACCATTACCATGCAGGCGCTGGTGATGGCGCACGCCTGCTACGGGCATAACTCGTTTTTCAAGAATAACTATCTGTTCCGCAGCTGGACGGACGCCAGCTCAATCGTCGATTACCTGATCTTCGCCCGCAAATACATCACCGACTGCGAAGAGCGCTACGGCGTGGATGAGGTGGAGAAGCTGCTCGACTCCTGCCACGCGCTGATGAACTACGGCGTTGACCGCTATAAACGTCCGCAGAAGATCTCGTTGCAGGAGGAGAAAGCCCGGCAGAAAAGCCGCGAGGAGTATCTGCAAAGCCAGGTGAATATGCTGTGGCGCACCCTGCCGAAGCGGGAAGAGGAGAAGACGGTCGCAGAGGCGCGCCGCTATCCGTCCGAGCCGCAGGAGAACCTGCTCTACTTTATGGAGAAGAACGCCCCGCTGCTGGAGCCGTGGCAGCGTGAGATCCTGCGCATCGTGCGCAAGGTGAGCCAGTATTTCTATCCGCAGAAGCAGACCCAGGTGATGAACGAAGGCTGGGCGACCTTCTGGCACTACACCATCCTTAACCATCTGTATGACGAAGGGAAAGTCAGCGAGCGGTTTATGATGGAATTTCTGCACAGCCACACCAACGTGGTGTTCCAGCCCGCCTACAACAGCCCGTGGTACAGCGGTATCAACCCGTATGCGCTGGGCTTTGCCATGTTCCAGGACATTAAGCGTATCTGCCAGTCGCCGACTGAAGAGGACAAGTACTGGTTCCCGGATATCGCCGGATCCGACTGGCTGGAAACGCTGCACTTCGCGATGCGCGACTTTAAGGACGAAAGCTTCATCAGCCAGTTTATGTCGCCGAAAATCATGCGTGATTTCCGCTTCTTCACGGTGCTGGATGACGATCGCAATAACTTCCTGGAGATCTCCGCCATTCATAACGAAGAGGGCTACCGTGAGATCCGCTCGCGCCTCTCGTCCCAGTACAACCTGAGCAATCTGGAGCCGAATATTCAGGTCTGGAACGTGGATCTGCGCGGCGATCGTTCCCTGACCCTGCGCTATATTCCGCAGAACCGCGCGCCGCTGGACAAGGGGCGTAAAGAGGTGCTGAAGCACGTGCATCGTCTGTGGGGCTTTGACGTGCTGCTGGAGCAGCAAAATGAAGACGGCAGCGTGGAGCTGCTGGAACGCTGCCCGGCGCGATTGAATACGCTTTAGTGGGGCTTTGCCGGGTGGCGGCTACGCCTTACCCGGCCTACAGATTTGTGCGTTGGTCGAAAAAAAACCTCTCTGTCGAGAGGTTTTTTCTTTTAGCGCCCCTGGATCGCCAAGTCACCGGGCAGGGTTTTCTGCATACGGTGCCAGATCTCACCCGAGTCACGGCCGTAACGGCGCACGGTTTCATAGACCTGATCGTGCTGGCCGCTGGAGCACAGCTCGCTCAGGCGGTGATAGAACCCCAGCGCCAGGCTGCGGGCTTCAGGATTGGCAAAATAGTGACGACCAATGCGGGTATACAGCCCTTTCATCCCGTTGAGGATCAGGCCGTAAATCGGGTTGCCGGAGGCAAACGCCAGACCACGGAAGACGTTGTAGTCGAGGGTCGCGAACGCGTCTGCGTGATCTTCAACGGCCTTCGCGCTCGCCAGCACGTCCAGCGCATCCTGTGGATGCTGGCGGAACGCGGTGCGGATAAAGATGGTCGCGATGTTGGTACGCACGGAGAGCAGATTATCAATCAGCTGCGGCACGCTTTCGTGATCGAGGCGAGCGAGCGTTTCAAGAATGTTCAGCCCGGACGTTTCCCAGAAGTTATTCACTTTGGTCGGTTTACCGTGCTGGATCGTCAGCCAGCCGTCGCGCGCCAGACGCTGTAACACTTCGCGCAGCGTGGTGCGGGTGACGCCAATCAGTTCAGAGAGTTCGCGTTCAGCGGGAAGAATGGATCCAGGGGGGAAACGATTATTCCAGATGCTTTCAATGATGTACTCTTCCGCGAAACCCGCCGGGCTCTGCGCCTTAATGACCATAGTGAGATTTCCATTACACAGCTTTAGCAAATTGGACTCATCATACCAGAGGCACGGAAAGGCAGATAGCGCGGCGGAGCCAGAAAAAGGGATCGCCGTTTCATTTTTGTGAAATTTACAAACCGCCCTTCTTCCCGCGCCTGACACCATTTATGCGTATACTAGAACTTTGTTTAATTTGACGGGGAAGGATGTTCGTCGTGGAAATATCATTTGGGCGCGCACTGTGGCGCAACTTTTTAGGCCAATCACCAGACTGGTACAAACTCTCTCTGCTGGTCTTTCTGATCGTCAATCCCGTTATCTTTATCATCAGCCCGTTTACCGCCGGGTGGTTGCTGGTGGTGGAGTTTATCTTTACCCTGGCGATGGCGCTGAAATGCTACCCGCTGCTGCCGGGCGGCCTGCTGGCGATTGAGGCAGTCATCATCGGCATGACCAGCGCCGAACATGTGAAAGAAGAGCTGGCGTCGAATCTTGAAGTGCTTCTGCTGCTGATGTTTATGGTGGCGGGCATCTATTTCATGAAGCAGCTGCTGCTGTTTATCTTCACTCGCCTGCTGCTGAGCATTCCTTCAAAAGCGCTGCTGTCGCTGGCGTTCTGTATCGCGGCGGCGTTTCTTTCCGCTTTCCTGGACGCGCTGACGGTGGTCGCCGTGGTGATCAGCGTCGCCGTCGGCTTTTACGGGATTTATCATCGCGTGGCCTCTTCGCGCCAGAGCGACGATATGCACGACGACAGCAAGGTGGATAACGACCATCGCGACGTGCTGGAACAGTTCCGCGCCTTTCTGCGCAGCCTGATGATGCACGCGGGCGTGGGCACCGCGCTCGGCGGCGTGATGACGATGGTCGGCGAACCGCAAAACCTGATTATCGCCAAAGCCGCAGGCTGGCATTTCGGTGAGTTCTTCCTGCGCATGGCGCCGGTCAGCGTGCCGGTCTTCTTCTGCGGCTTGCTAACCTGCTACCTGCTTGAGCGCTTCGGCGTGTTCGGGTACGGCGCGAAGCTGCCCGAGCCGGTACGCCAGGAGCTGCACAAATTTGACCAGCAAAGCCGCAGCCAGCGCACCCGCCAGGACACGCTGCGCCTGGTGGCCCAGGGTATTATCGGCGTCTGGCTTATCGCGGCGCTCGCGTTTCACCTTGCGGAGGTCGGGCTAATCGGGCTTTCGGTGATTATTCTGGCAACCAGTTTTACCGGCATCACGGATGAACATGCTATCGGCAAAGCCTTTACCGAGGCGCTGCCGTTTACCGCCCTGCTGACGGTGTTTTTCGCCGTGGTCGCGGTGATTATCGATCAGCAGCTTTTCTCGCCGATTATTGCCTACGTGCTTCAGGCCGCGCCTGACGCCCAGCTAACGCTCTTCTATCTTTTCAACGGCCTGCTGTCGTCGATTTCGGACAACGTGTTTGTCGGCACGGTCTATATCAACGAAGCGAAAGCGGCGATGGAGCACGGGGCGATTAGCGCCGGGCAGTTCGAACTGCTGGCGGTCGCGATCAATACCGGCACCAACCTGCCGTCGGTGGCGACGCCGAACGGCCAGGCGGCATTTTTATTCCTGCTGACCTCCGCCCTCGCCCCACTCATACGACTTTCTTATGGAAGGATGGTGTGGATGGCGCTGCCTTACACGCTGGTCCTGACGCTTGTAGGATTGTTTTGCGTCAAAATTACTCTCATTCCGTATACGCAATGGTTAGTCCAGGCAGGTATAATCGCGGCGCAGTAAGTCAGTCATATCGGGCAGTTAGCTGCCCGTTTGCGTTTTCGCATGATAAACATCCGATTACGCTTTATTTCGCACGGCCCAGGTGGCGCAGAAATCGAATTGGTTTACACTGCGCTTTCTAAGCATGTTCCAGGGAAATGATTATGTTGAGATTTTTAAACCAGTGCTCTCGCGGTCGCGGAGCGTGGTTGTTAATGGCCCTGACCGCCTTTGCGCTGGAATTGGTCGCTCTGTGGTTCCAGCACGGTATGGGTCTGAAGCCTTGCGTGCTGTGTATATACGAGCGCTGCGCGCTGTTCGGCATTATGGGCGCGGGTCTGGTTGGGGCGATTGCGCCAAACACCCCGCTTCGCTATGCCGGTATCGCTATCTGGATCTACAGCGCCTGGAAAGGCCTTGAGTTGTCCTGGCAGCACACCATGATGCAGCTGCATCCGTCACCGTTTATGACCTGCGATTTTGCCGCCCGTTTCCCGAGCTGGCTGCCGCTGGATAAATGGCTGCCGCAGGTGTTCGTGGCCTCCGGCGACTGCTCCGTTCGCCAGTGGGAATTCCTGACCCTGGAGATGCCGCAGTGGCTGGTGGGGATTTTCGCCGCCTTCCTCGTGGTGGCTCTGCTGGTGCTGATTGCCCAGCCGTTCAAGCCTAAGAAACGCGATTTGTTCGGAAGGTAAAAGCAAAACGGCAACCTCGGTTGCCGTTTTTAGTTTTTGCCCCCTCTCCCGTGGGAGAGGGTTGGGGTGAGGGCATCAGGCCGCACAACAACAAAAAACCCGCCTCGGCGGGTTTTCTGTTTTCAGCGGTTGGGGTGATTCATGATGTGATCTTCCCAGTCCCGCACCTCGGACTCTTTCACCGCGATGTGACGCACCGAGATACGCTCGCCGTGCATCGCCGCTTTCGAGCCGGTCAGCAGCGGGTGCCAGTCAGGCAGCCCTTTGCCTTCGGCGAGCAGGCGGTAGGCGCAGGTATGCGGCAGCCATTCAAAGGTCGGCAGGTTGTCGCGGGTCAGCTTGATGCAGTCCGGCTCAAACTCGAAGCGACGTTCGTAGTTGCGGCACTGGCAGGTTTTGGTGTTCAGCTGTTTGCAGGCGACGTTGGTGAAATAGATCTCGTCGGAGTCTTCATCCATCAGCTTGTGCAGGCAGCACTGCCCGCAGCCGTCACATAACGACTCCCACTCCACGTCGGTCATTTCATCGAGCGTCTTGCGTTGCCAGAAAGGGGTTTCGTTCATCAGGATGTCCACACGTCAAAAGAAAGCGCACCTTATAACGAGTCTGGCACGTTGATGCAAGTTTTGCCGCCTTTCGCAGGCGGCAAGATGCTTTTACAGCACGCGGGTTTTCAGCGACTGGCCGTCAAAGCTGACCTCCAGCTCGTCACCGCTGGCAAGGGGGCCCACGCCTTCCGGGGTACCGGTCAGGATCACATCACCCGGCTTGAGGGTAAAGAAGCGGCTCATGTAGGCAATCAGCGGCAGGATCTTGTGGATCATGTCGGCGGTGCTGCCCTGCTGGCGGATTTCGCCGTTAACCTTCAGGGCTAATTGCGTGTCCTGCGGATTACCAGAAAACTCGGCGGCCGGAATAAAGCCGGAAATAGGACAGGAATTATCAAACGCCTTTGCCTTTTCCCACGGCTGCCCGGCTTTTTTCATTTTGCCCTGCACGTCGCGCAGCGTGAGATCCAGCGCAACGCCGTATCCGGCAATGGCTTTCTCAACGTGTTCTTCGGAGGCCTGGCGCAGCGTGCCGCCAATCAGCACCGCCAGCTCGACTTCATGATGCACTGAGCCTAAGCCCTGCGGCAGCGCGAGCGGCTGGCGAATGTCGCAAAGCGCGGTCTCGGGTTTAATAAACAGCACCGGCTCTTCCGGCGTGGCGCTGCCCATCTCCTGAATATGTTTTGCATAATTGCTGCCGACGCAGACAACTTTGCTGACGGGATAATCCAGTAACGCACCTTGCCAGTTATGATGTTGATACATTGACGTCCCCTAAACGGTTGATGTGTTGTTCCCGAGCGCACCCGGCGTTATTTTGTTCCGTGACCTTCCAGATGCTGTTTTAATAAATTCTCGGGCGGTGGCGGAAGCTGTAAATAATAGCCTTGTTCAGATAATCCTGATTTAACTTTCTCCAGATCCGCATTTGCTAGTTTTTTACGCCCGTCCAGCGGGAACAGCATTACCAGCTGTGGACGACCAAAGCCTGCCATTAATTCTTCCGGCACGCGGGAAAAATCGTCTTTCTTTTCGACATAAAGGTAGGTCTGGTCGCGGCGGGTACTTCTATAGATCACACAAAACATGTTTTTACTCTGAAATAATGGGTGGTGGCTTGCCTCAATATACTCCTGACTATAACATGCCTGGTACTCTTCGGAATATCGCAACGACTGCGTTGCGGTTAATAGCAAATTGAGTAAGGCCAGGATGTCAAACACGCCCATCGAGCTTAAAGGCAGTAGCTTCACCTTATCAGTGGTTCATTTGCATGATGCAAAACCCGAGGTTATTCGTCAGGCGTTAGAAGACAAAATCGCGCAGGCTCCCGCTTTTCTGAAGCACGCCCCCGTCGTCGTTAACGTTGCCGGTCTTGATGCTCCTGTGAACTGGACACTTCTCCAGCAGGCGGTGTCCGCAACCGGACTTCGCATTGTCGGCGTCAGCGGCTGTAAAGACCCTGAACTAAAAGCCGAAATTGACCGTGCAGGGCTGCCGATTTTAACGGAAGGGAAAGAAAAAGCCCCCCGTCCGGCTCCCGCCCCTGCCGTCGCGCCCCCTCCTCCGGTGCAGAACGTTACACCAGTCACAAAAACGCGATTGATTGATGTGCCGGTTCGTTCCGGTCAGCGCATTTATGCACCAAACTGTGATCTGATTGTGACAAGCCACGTCAGCGCTGGCGCTGAACTCATTGCAGACGGCAATATTCACGTTTACGGTATGATGCGTGGACGTGCGCTCGCGGGTGCAAGTGGCGATCGGGAAGCACAAATATTTTGTAGTCACCTGACGGCGGAACTGGTTTCCATCGCAGGTGAATATTGGCTGAGCGATAAGATCCCAGCTGAATTTTATGGCAAAGCGGCTCGCCTGCTTTTGGCAGACGACGCGTTGACCGTTCAACCGTTGAATTGATCCCTTTTTAACAAGGAATTTCTATGGCACGCATTATTGTTGTTACTTCGGGTAAAGGAGGCGTTGGCAAGACCACCTCCAGCGCGGCCATCGCTACTGGTTTGGCCCAGAAGGGAAAGAAAACCGTCGTTATCGACTTCGATATCGGTCTGCGTAACCTCGACCTCATCATGGGATGTGAGCGTCGCGTCGTGTATGACTTCGTGAACGTCATTCAGGGCGACGCCACCCTCAACCAGGCGCTGATTAAAGACAAGCGCACCGAGAATCTCTACATTCTTCCGGCTTCTCAGACGCGCGATAAAGATGCCCTGACCCGCGAAGGCGTGGAAAAGGTGCTCGACGATCTGAAAAAGATGGAGTTCGACTTCGTGGTCTGCGACTCCCCTGCCGGTATCGAAACCGGTGCCCTGATGGCGCTGTACTTCGCTGATGAAGCGATTATCACCACCAACCCTGAAGTGTCGTCCGTGCGCGACTCTGACCGAATTCTGGGTATCCTCGCCTCCAAATCCCGCCGTGCGGAAAATGGCGAAGAGCCGATTAAAGAGCACCTGCTGCTGACCCGCTACAACCCGGGCCGCGTAAACAAGGGTGACATGCTCAGTATGGAAGACGTACTGGAGATCCTGCGCATCAAGCTGGTTGGCGTTATCCCGGAAGATCAGTCCGTGTTACGCGCATCCAACCAGGGTGAGCCGGTTATTCTGGATGCAACGGCAGACGCGGGTAAAGCCTACGCTGATACCGTCGATCGCCTGCTGGGAGAAGAACGTCCTTTCCGCTTCATTGAAGAAGAGAAGAAAGGTTTCCTCAAACGCCTGTTCGGAGGATAAGTTATGGCATTACTGGACTTTTTTCTCTCGCGGAAAAAAAGCACCGCCAACATCGCAAAAGAACGCCTGCAAATTATCGTTGCGGAGCGTCGTCGTAGCGACGCCGAGCCACACTACCTGCCGCAGCTGCGCAAAGACATTCTGGAAGTGATCTGTAAATACGTGCAGATTGACCCGGAGATGGTCACGGTACAGCTGGAGCAAAAAGACGGGGATATTTCGATTCTGGAGCTGAACGTGACGCTGCCAGAAGCGGAAGAGTCGCGTTAATCCGTTTGTGGTTTTGTAGGCCGGGCAGGCATCGCGCCGCCCGGCACTTCCCCGGTGGCGCTGCGCCTGCCGGGGCTACAATGCTTTAGCGTGGATAGCCTTCCAGCAGCGTATTCAGACGATCGGCCATCAATTCACCGCGCCATCCCGCCATCAGTTCCGGTAACCCGTTTTGCGGCTTCAGCTTCCAGTGCCAGTTCAGCAGCTGGTTAATCTGACGACGTGACGCCAGCAGCTCGGCCCCGAGCTTACTTTCCGCCGCCACCTCCTGCACCAGCGCCTTAATCTCTTTGAACGCTTTGCGATAACCCGGCATATCCATCAGGTTCAGCAGCGGTTCAGGCAGGTTTTCTTCCGGCATCTGCTGGGCTTTCTCCACCAGCGACAGCAGGGTTTTACCGTGGAAGCGGATCTCGCTGCCGGACAATCCGATGCTGTCCAGCTCGCCGAGGCTGCCCGGCATATAGCGCGCCACCGCCCACAGATGCTCTTCACGCACCACAAAGTTCACCGCCAGATCGCGCTCGCGGGCCTTGCGCAGGCGCCAGTCGGCCAGCAGCTGCAAACAGGCCAGCTGGCGGGTGCGCAGCTGCCAGGCGTTGCTGATGTCGCGCCAGGCCTCTTTCGGGTCGAGCACTTCCTGACGACGCTGCTGGGTCATACGGCATTCGTCCAGCGCGGCGGAAAGCCAGCCGGAGGCTTCCGCTTCTTTCATCAATTGCCCGGCAATCGGCAGCAGGTAGAACACGTCTGCCGCCGCGTACTCCAGCTGACGTTCGGTCAGCGGGCGCGCCAGCCAGTCGGTGCGGGATTCGCTCTTGTCCAGCGCGATGCCGGTGTACTCCTCCACCATCGCCGCAAAGCCCCAGGAGAGCGGACGATTGCTGAACGCGGCGAGGATCTGGGTATCAATCAGCGGCTGCGGCATAATGCCAAAGGTGTTGAGAAACACTTCCAGATCTTCACTGCCCGCGTGCAGGTATTTGGTGACCTGAGTATCGAGGAGTAAATCGCGCATAGGCGACCAGTCGGTTATGCCGAGCGGGTCAATCAGCGATACGTGTTTGCCGTCGTACATCTGAATCAGACCCAGCTGCGGGTAGTAGGTCCGGGTGCGGACAAACTCGGTATCCAGGGCGATAGCAGGATAGTCGAGCGTAACCTCGCACAGCGAAGCCAGCTCGTCGTTGGTGGTGATCATCTGGTAATTCAAAACGGTTTCTCTTTGGTTAGCGCCCATAAAAAACGCCGGCTTAACCGGCGTCTGGGGCGATTAGCGTGAAGCTTATGCCTTATTGTCTACTTTGGCACGGGCTTCGTCACGTAATTCTCGTCGTAATATCTTCCCGACGTTGGATTTCGGCAGCTCGTCGCGGAACTCAACCAGCTTCGGCACTTTGTAGCCCGTCAGCTGGCGACGGCAGAAGGTTATTAGCTCTTCCTCGGTCAGGGATGCCTCTTTTTTGACCACGAAAATCTTCACCGCCTCGCCGCTGCTGCCGGACGGGACGCCCACGGCCGCCACTTCCTGCACGCCGTTGTGCTGCATTACCACGTCTTCAATTTCGTTTGGATAGACGTTAAAGCCGGACACCAGGATCATGTCCTTTTTACGATCGACGATGCGCAGGAAGCCTTCGTCGTCCATCACGGCGATATCCCCGGTGTGCAGCCAGCCGTCTTTGATGATTTCGTCGGTGGCATCCGGACGCTGCCAGTAGCCCAGCATCACCTGCGGGCCTTTCACGCACAGCTCGCCCGGTTCACCCGGCGCAACCTCGTTACCCTCGTCGTCCACCAGTTTGGCTTCGGTTGACGGCACCGGCAGGCCGATGCTGCCGCTGTGATAGTCAATATCGTGCGGGTTAACGCTCACCAGCGGTGAACATTCGGTTAAGCCGTAGCCTTCCAGCAGATACTGCCCGGTCAGCTTCACCCAGCGCTCGGCAACGGCCTGCTGGACCGGCATTCCGCCGCCCGCAGAGAGGTGCAGCGTCGAGAAATCAAGCTGCTGGAACTCTTTGTTATTCAGCAGCGCGTTGAACAGGGTATTCACCCCGGTCATGGCGGTGAACGGGTATTTCGCCAGCTCTTTCACCAGCCCCGGAATATCGCGCGGGTTGGTGATCAGCACGTTCTGGCCGCCCAGCTCGATAAACAGCAGGCAGTTCATGGTCAGCGCGAAAATGTGATACAGCGGCAGCGCGGTGATCACCAGCTCTTTACCCGGATGCAGCAGCGGCCCGTAGGTCGCATTCACCTGCTCAAGGTTCGCCAGCATGTTGCGGTGGGTCAGCATCGCCCCTTTCGCCACGCCCGTAGTGCCGCCCGTGTATTGCAGGAACGCGAGGTCGTCTGACACCACTTCCGGCTTCACGTACTGCATACGGTAGCCCGCATGAAGCGCACGGCGGAACGAGATGGCGTCCGGCAGATGGTATTTGGGCACCAGGCGCTTAACGTATTTGACGACGAAGTTAACCAGCGTGCCTTTGGCGGTCGAAAGCTGATCGCCCATGCGGGTCAGAATGACGTGTTTAACCTGGGTTCTGTCGACGACTTTTTCCAGCGTGTGGGCAAAGTTCGACACGATCACAATCGCCGCCGCGCCGCTGTCGTTCAGCTGATGCTCCAGCTCGCGCGGGGTGTAGAGCGGGTTGACGTTGACCACGATCATCCCGGCACGCAGGATGCCGAACAGCGCCACCGGATACTGCAACAGGTTCGGCATCATCAGCGCGACGCGATCCCCTTTTTGCAGCCCCAGCCCTTCCTGCAAATAGGCAGCAAACGCCCGGCTGCGCTCTTCCAGCTTACGGAAGGTCATGACTTCGCCCATATTCACGAAGGCGGGCTGGTCAGCATAGCGCCGTACCGAATGCTCAAATAATTCAATCAGGGATTGATAACGGTCAGGATTGATCTCCGCAGGCACGTCTGCGGGATACCGGTTAAGCCAAACCTTCTTCAATGCATCACCTCTGAAATGAGTGTTCGTCGTCATCACAGCCCCGATAATAAACAGTTTGTTAACATTATATTAACTCAGCGTACCAGTTTATTAATTGTTCAGATTTAAGGTTGCGAAGCGCGTCACTCTTTTTTTCTGTCTTGTCCGTAAAAAAACAGAGACAGCGGCTGAGCCGCTGTCTCTTTCCTATTAATAACAGGGAGTTACTCAGTTACAATCGTTTGAACCTGTGCGGGCGCGGGGCTGTACCAGCCCCAGCCTGGATAACCGTAGCGGTAAGGGTGCGGACCCCACATCCACGGATCGATTGGCTGCGGCGGCATAATCACCTGCTGCGCAATCCGCCAGCGCTTGTAACCGTTGACCTGCATGGTCATGAATTTGTACGGCGTGTTGCCGATTTTACCCTGCACCGCGCCGGTAATCGGGCCAACGACCGTCACCAGCTGATTGCGGAAATCCACCGGGTCGAGGAAGCCGCTGACGTCCGCGTAGATGCGACCGCGTGAAGCCTCTCCCAGTATTGGACGCGCGCCGCTGTCCAGGGGGACGGAGGCTATCTCCAGACGGGTTTTGCCCTGCTGGTTTATCACCTCAACCACTTTACCGCCGAAACGGGCTTCCTGACCGACGTACAGCTCAGGGGCATTCATCACGCGCACCAGATCCTGCTGCGGCGTGGGGCTTGTTCCCTTAATCGCGTCGGGCACGGTGACGCAGCCGCTCAGTGCGACCGCTACCGCCCCCGCCAGAATCAGGCGTAATGCTTTTATTTGAACCGCCATGGTGCGACTCCTTTTTCTCAGTTCCTGTTACTGAGATTCACTCACGGCCCGGAAGTTTCTTCCACGCCACGGTGTTTCGCAAATAAACTGGCTCAGCCTGTTCAACGGCAACGGTTTTTCCGGCGGCCAGCAGCTGGCAGGCCAGCGGGAGCATATCTTCTGCCGCAGGCAGCAGAATGCCGCCGTCGACCAGCGTCAGGCCGGTTTCGTTAGCCATATCCGGCCACGCGGGCCAGCCGGTGCCTACCGTCGCCCATTCGCCCGAAAGGTTTTTCAGACGCGCGGTCACCGCCTCCGGCTTCAGCACGGCTTCGGTCTCTTCGCCATGCCACACGCCCTGTTCGTCGCGGGTATATTCCGCCCAGTAGACTTCGCCCATACGCGCATCGATGGCGGCCAGCACGCGGGTAGCGCCGGTTTTGCGCCAGGCGCCCTCGGCCATTGTCGCCAGGGTCGATACGCCGATCATCGGCAGGTCAGCGCCCAGCGCCAGCCCCTGCGCAATGCCGATACCAATACGCACGCCCGTAAAGCTGCCGGGGCCGCGGCCATAGGCCAGCGCATCGAGGTCGGTTAAGGAGGTATTGCCCTGGGTGAGGATGGTTTTTACCAGGGGCAGAATGCGCTGGGTGTGTTCCCGTGGGCACTCTTCGAAATGAGCAGAGATAGCACCGTCATTCCACAGGGCTGCCGAGCAGGCCTCTGTGGCGGTATCGATAGCCAGAATTCGCATGAGTCGTCGCGCTCTCGCAGTGGTCAGTCACAAAATGGCGCGCATCTTAGCACACCTCAGGAAAAATTACTCCGCCGTTGGGTTCGCGAGGAACCGGACCGCGCGTTTAATGTCCCGCGTTCGCGGCGCGGGCGGCAGGCTTGCCAGGAAGGTGGCGCCGTAAGGACGCATCACCAGGCGGTTATCGCAAATCACCAGCACGCCGCGATCGGTAACGTCGCGGATCAGGCGCCCTACCCCCTGCTTCAGGGTAATGACCGCGTCCGGCAGCTGCACCTCGTCAAACGGATCGCCGCCGCGCAGACGGCAATCCTCCATACGCGCTTTCAGCAGCGGATCGTCCGGGGAGGTAAATGGCAGTTTGTCGATAATCACCAGCGAAAGCGTATCGCCGCGCACGTCCACCCCTTCCCAGAAGCTGCTGGTCGCCACCAGCAGCGCGTTGCCCGCGCTGACAAACTGCTGTAGCAGCTGGCCCTTGCTGGTTTCGCCCTGGAGCAGAACGGGCAGCGTCATGGTGGCGCGGAACTGCTCCGCCAGGTCGCGCATCATGGCGTGGGAGGTGCAGAGCATGAAGCAGCGGCCGTTGTTGGCTTCGATCATCGGCTTGAGCATCGCCGCCAGATGGCGCGCCGCGCCCGGCTGGTTCGGCAGCGGCAGGTTGCGCGGCACGCAGAGCAGCGCCTGTTTTTGATAGTCAAACGGGCTTGGCAGCAGCAGGGATTCGGCCTGCTCAATCCCCAGACGTTCGGTGAAGTGGTGCAAATCGTCGTTTACCGACAGGGTTGCCGAGGTAAAGATCCAGCTTCCCGGCTTTTGCGCCATCACCTCTTTGAATTTATCCGCCACGGTCAGCGGCGTCAGCGCCAGGGTGAAGTGGCGCGAGGTGCATTCGTACCAGTAGCTGAATCCCGGCTGGTTGATCTCTTTAAGCCGCTTGAGGCGACCGCGATAGACCGCCGCGCGCTCGAAGGCCGCATCCAGCAGCGCCGAGCGGCCAAGGGAGAGTTTTGCCACGTCATAACAGAGCTCCAGAGAATCATCGAGCAGCAGCAGCGCGCGCTGAATGTTTTTGTCCGCCAGCAGTTCACGCAGGTTGCCGCGATAGCCCGGCTCACCGAGCTGTAAGCGGAAATCCTGCGCGCTTTGCGCCAGGCGGTCGGCGCACTTTTGCAGCTGCTGGGTATCTTTTAACTCCGTGCGGTAGGCGATGGTGAAATCTTTAGCGAGATCGAGCAGCTGTCGGCTGGAGATCGACTGACCAAAATACTGGCTGGCGATATCCGGCAGCTGGTGGGCTTCATCGAAAATCATCACCTCCGCTTCGGGGATCAGCTCGCCAAACCCGCTGTCTTTCACCACCATGTCGGCGAGGAACAGATGATGGTTCACTACCACCACGTCCGCGTCCATCGCGGTTTTACGGGCTTTGACCACAAAGCAGTCTTTATACAGCGGGCAGTCGCTGCCGAGGCAGTTATCGTTGGTGCTGGTGACCAGCGGCCAGGCCGGAGAATCTTCCGCCACGCTCGCGCAGGTGCTGATATCCCCTTCTTCCGTCTGATTGGCCCACGCGCGCAGAATGATGACGTCGCTGAGGGTCTGCACCGGCAGATCGCCCCCGGCCAGCGCCTGCTGTTCGAGGCGTTCCAGACACAGGTAGTTTGATCGCCCTTTCAGCAGGGCCAGGCGACCTTTGTACTTCAGCGCTTTCGCCACCGTTGGCAGGTCGCGGCTGTAGAGCTGATCCTGCAAGGCTTTCGATCCGGTAGAGATGATGACCTTCTTTTTGGCACGCAGCGCGGGGGCCAGGTACGCATAGGTTTTACCCGTCCCGGTTCCCGCCTCTACCACCAGCGGCTGCGCGCTCTCGATTGCGTGCGCAACGGCGTGCGCCATATGACGCTGGGGCTCACGCGGCTTAAAGCCGGGGATTGCCTGCGCTAACTGACCCTCTAAGGAAAAATCGTCTGCCACGGTGCTCTCTCACTGTATTTTTGCACAGGGATTATGTCAGCCCCACCTCGCCAGTGCCACCCCAAATAGTGACGAGGCCAGAACAATATGGCAGTCTTGCGGCCTGAAACGAAAAATTAACGAGGAAACGTTTATGACAATCGTGCGCATTGATGCCGAAGCCCGCTGGTCTGATGTCGTTATTCATAACCAGACGCTCTACTACACCGGCGTACCGTCAAACCTTGACGCGGACGCCTTCGAACAGACGGCAAACACCCTGGCACAGATTGATGCGGTGCTGGAAAAACAGGGCAGCGATAAATCCCGCATTCTGGATGCGACCATTTTCCTCGCCAGTAAAGAGGATTTTGCGGCAATGAACAAAGCCTGGGATGCGTGGGTGGTGGCGGGTCACGCGCCTGTACGCTGTACCGTACAGGCGACGCTGATGAAGCCGGAATATAAGGTAGAGATTAAGATCATCGCGGCGGTCTAAGCCCGGTTACTCTTCGTCGTCTTCATCTTCGAATCGCGCCACGATCCGCTCGCCGGTATGGCTGGCGCGAATTTCCTGAGCAACAACGGTAATTGCCTCTCCGCTGCTCATCCCCTGGGACATCAGCTCCTGGATCCGTTCTACCGCTTTCTGCTGCTGCTCGTGGCTGAGGGAAGGTAAACCTGCAAACATCGTCAACTCCTGCTAAATTATCCGCGCTAATTATTTCACGCTGCCCGGTAGTATGCCACACATGAACACGCGCACCCCCACTGTAATAACGTTACCCTGGCGCCATGACGCCGCCGAATTCTGGTTTGCCCGTCTGAGCCACCTGCCGTTCGCGATGCTGCTGCACTCCGGCCATGCGGACCACCCCTATAGCCGGTTTGATATTCTGGTGGCTGACCCGCTGCAAACCCTGACCACCGACGCGCTTTCACAAGACGACGACCCCTTGATGCGCCTTCAGCAGGCCATCGACGGACTCGGGTTAACCGCCACCCCCAATCCCGACCTCCCCTTTCAGGGCGGCGCGCTGGGGCTGTTTGGCTACGATCTCGGGCGGCGCTTCGAAACGCTGCCGAACGTTGCCGAAGATGACATTGCGCTGCCGGATATGGCGGTCGGGCTGTACGACTGGGCGTTGATTGTCGATCACCACAAGCAGGTGGTGTCTCTGTTGAGCCACTCGGATGTGAACGCGCGCCTGGCATGGCTGGACGCGCAGAAAGCACCACCTCAGCAGGATTTCACGCTAACCTCAGGCTGGCGCTCGAACATGAGCGCAGACGCGTACGCGGAGAAATTCCACCGCGTTCAGGCCTATCTGCGAAGCGGCGACTGCTATCAGGTTAACCTCGCCCAGCGCTTTCAGGCGCGCTACGCGGGGGACGAGTGGCAGGCGTTTACCCGCCTCAACGCCAGCAACCGCGCGCCATTTAGCGCCTTCGTGCGGCTTGAGCACGGGGCCATTCTGAGCCTGTCGCCGGAGCGGTTTATTCATCTTGAGAACGGCACGATTCAGACGCGGCCCATCAAAGGCACTCTGCCGCGCCTGGCCGATCCCGCAGCGGATCGTCAGCAGGCGGAAAAGCTCGCGGCATCGCCGAAAGATCGCGCAGAGAACCTGATGATTGTCGATCTGATGCGTAACGATATCGGTCGGGTGGCCGAGCCGGGCAGCGTGCGCGTGCCCGAGCTGTTCGTGGTGGAGCCTTTCCCGGCGGTGCATCATCTGGTTAGCACCATTACCGCGCGGCTTCCCGCCTCACGCACCGCCTGCGACCTTCTTCGCGCCGCCTTTCCGGGCGGGTCGATTACCGGCGCGCCAAAGGTGCGGGCGATGGCAATCATTGATGAGCTTGAACCGCATCGTCGCAACGCCTGGTGCGGCAGCATCGGCTACATGAGCCTGTGCGGAACGATGGACACCAGCATTACCATTCGCACCCTGACCGCCTGCGACGGCCAGCTTTACTGCTCCGCCGGGGGCGGGATTGTGGCGGACAGCCTGGTCGAGGCGGAATATCAGGAAACCTTTGATAAAGTGAACCGGATCCTGAAACAACTGGAGAAATAACGGGTGGAGAGAGACAACCTCACGCTGGATGATTTTCTGTCGCGTTTTCAGCTTTTACGTCCGCAGGTCAACCGCGAAGCCCTGAACCAGCGCCAGGCGGCGGTTTTAATTCCGGTGGTGCGCCGGGAGCAGCCCGGCCTGCTGCTAACCCAGCGCTCGCCGCATCTGCGCAAGCACGCCGGACAGGTCGCCTTCCCCGGCGGCGCCGTTGACAGCACCGACGCGTCACTCATTGCCGCCGCGCTGCGCGAGGCGCAGGAAGAGGTCGCCATCCCGCCCGAGGCCGTAGAGGTGATCGGCGTGCTGCCTCCGGTGGACAGCGTGACCGGTTTTCAGGTGACGCCGGTGGTGGGGATTATCCCGCCGGATCTGCACTATCACGCCAGCGAGGATGAAGTCTCGGCGGTGTTCGAAATGCCGCTCGAAGAGGCCCTTCGTCTGGGGCGTTATCATCCGCTGGATATTCACCGTCGCGGACACGATCATCGGGTGTGGCTCTCCTGGTATCAGCATTATTTTGTCTGGGGCATGACGGCGGGGATTATTCGTGAGCTGGCGCTGCAAATCGGCCTGAAGCCTTGACTATACTTTACATTTCGCCCTCTTCGACCGGGTTTGCGAGCCCGGTCGCGCTATTAGCAAAACAGGTGTTATTCATTAGTTTAATTCATGTGAATAGTTAAGCCGAGGTTGAGGTTCCCTCTTACACTATGCGCAGTTATAACATCGTTACTGGAACCCCGGTAACCCTGTCAGGAGTGTGAAAGTGATTAGTATATTCGACATGTTCAAAGTGGGAATTGGCCCCTCGTCTTCCCACACTGTAGGCCCGATGAAGGCCGGTAAACAGTTCGTCGATGATCTGGTCGAAAAAGGATTACTGGAAAGCGTTACCCGTGTTGCCGTGGACGTCTACGGCTCGCTGTCATTAACGGGTAAAGGCCACCACACCGATATCGCCATTATTATGGGTCTGGCAGGTAACATGCCGGACACCGTTGATATTGATGCCATTCCGGCATTTATCCGCGACGTGGAAACGCGCGGTCGCCTGCTGCTGGCAAACGGCCAGCAGGAAGTGGATTTCCCGCTGGACGACGGGATGCGTTTTCGCAGCGACAACCTGCCGCTGCATGAAAACGGCATGACCATTCACGCCTGGAGCGGCGATAAAGAAATTTACACCAAAACCTACTACTCCATCGGCGGCGGATTCATCGTTGATGAAGAGCATTTTGGTAAAGACAGCGTGGGCGACGTGTCCGTGCCGTATCCGTTCAAATCCGCCACCGAGATGCTGGGCTTTTGCAAAGAAACCGGCCTGTCGCTCTCCGGCATGGTGATGAAGAACGAACTGGCGCTGCACAGCAAAAAAGAGATCGAAGACTATTTTGCTAACGTCTGGCAGACCATGCGCGCCTGTATCGATCGCGGGATGAACACCGAAGGCGTACTGCCTGGCCCGCTGCGCGTGCCGCGTCGTGCCTCGGCGCTGCGTCGTATGCTGGTGACTACCGACAAGTTCTCTAACGATCCGATGAACGTGGTCGACTGGGTGAACATGTTTGCTCTGGCGGTGAACGAAGAGAACGCCGCAGGGGGTCGCGTGGTGACGGCGCCAACCAACGGCGCATGCGGTATCGTTCCGGCGGTGCTGGCCTATTACGATCACTTTATCGAACCCGTCACCCCGGATATTTATATCCGCTATTTCCTGGCCTCGGGTGCGATTGGCGCGCTGTATAAAATGAACGCGTCGATTTCTGGCGCGGAAGTGGGCTGTCAGGGTGAAGTGGGCGTAGCCTGCTCGATGGCCGCCGCTGGCCTGGCCGAACTGCTTGGCGCAAGCCCTGAGCAGGTGTGCGTGGCCGCTGAAATCGGGATGGAGCATAACCTCGGTCTGACCTGCGACCCGGTTGCCGGTCAGGTACAGGTGCCGTGCATCGAGCGTAACGCGATTGCGTCGGTGAAAGCGATTAACGCCTCCCGCATGGCGATGCGCCGCACCAGCGAACCGCGCGTGTCGCTGGATAAGGTTATCGAAACCATGTACGAAACAGGTAAGGATATGAACGCCAAATACCGCGAAACCTCGCGCGGCGGCCTTGCCATTAAGGTGCAGTGCGACTAATACCTCCCCTTCGCCCATCTGCAACGGATGGGCGAATTTCTTTCTCCTCCTCGTCGCTCCCCTTTTTCCCCACTACACTTGCTCTGTTGCTTCTGGCTTTTGGTGCCGGTGGCGTATCGGGCGATTGTTCATGCAAACGGCACAAACGATCATAAAAGACTACCGCCGAAAACGCGCGATCGTCTGTATAGCGGTCGCCCTTCTTACGCTCATCCTCACGCTGGGCATTCGCTTTATTTCACAGCGCAATATAAATCAGGAACAGATCCTCACCTTTACCCGCAATACCGTTAACGCACTGGATAACGTGTTGCTCTCGCTGGAAAACAGCCGCAGTACATTGCAGGCGCTGGTTGGCAAGCCCTGCACCGTGGCGCATCTGGTACTGCGAAAGCAGGCGGCGATGCTGCAAACCGTCCGCTCGATAGCGCTGGTCAAGGATGGCGTTTTGTACTGCTCGAGCGTTTTTGGCAGCCGGGACGTGCTGGTGCGTCAAATCCAGCCTCTGTTACCCTCGGGCGAGCCGCAGCTGCTGCTGACGACCGACCATATGCTGCTCAAAGGCAGCCCGATCCTTATTCAGTGGTATCCCGTTTCGCCAGACGGTGAAGACGGCGTGATAGAGATCGTCAATATCGAGCTGATTACCCGAATGATGCTGGAGCCGCAGCGCCCGCTGATCGCCGACGTGGTGCTGACGGTGGGCAACCATTTCCTGCGCTACGGGCAGAGGGTCACGGATACGCTGAGCGTGGAGGACGGCGATGCCGTTTTGCGTAGGTCATCAGGCCATTTCCCCTTCAGCATTACCGTAAGCGGCCCCGGACCCGGCAAGCTGGCGCTGAAATATCTCCCCACCCAGCTGCCGCTGGCGTTGATGATCAGCCTGCTGGTGAGCTATATCGCCTGGCTTGCCACCGCACGGCGCATGAGCTTTACGTGGGAAATCAATATCGGGCTGGCGGCGCGCGAGTTTGAACTCTTCTGCCAGCCGCTGGTGAATGCGCGTACCCAGGACTGCGTGGGGGTGGAAATTTTACTGCGCTGGAATAATCCCCGTCAGGGCTGGATCTCCCCGGACGTGTTTATCCCGCTTGCCGAGGAACATAATCTGATTGTCCCGCTGACCCGCTACGTGATTGCTGAAACGGTGCGCCAGATCGGCTATTTCCCTGCATCACCGGGCTTTCATATCGGCATCAACGTGGCGGCCAGCCATTTTCGCCGCGCCACCCTGCTTCAGGATCTTAACCGCGGGTGGTTCAGCGCTCACCCGGTTCAGCAGCTGATTATTGAGCTGACCGAGCGCGACGTGCTGACGGACGTGGATTACCGCATCGTGCGCGAACTGCACCGTAAAGGGGTGAAGCTGGCCATTGACGACTTCGGCACCGGCAATAGCTCGCTCTCGTGGCTGGAAAAACTGCGTCCTGACGTGCTGAAAATCGACAAGTCCTTCACCACCGCAATCGGCACAGACGCGGTGAACTCGACGGTGACGGACATTATTATCGCTCTCGGGCAAAGGCTGAATATTGAGCTGGTAGCGGAAGGGGTCGAAACCGCTGAGCAGGCGCGCTATTTGCGTCGCCACGGTGTTCATATTTTGCAGGGGTATTTCTATGCGCGGCCGATGCCGCTGCGGGAGTTTCCGAAATGGCTGGCGGGGAGTCACCCTCCGCCAGCGCATCATAACGGGCACATCGTGCCCTTAATGCCGTTACGGTAGAACGCGTTATTCTTCTTCGTCGTGCGCGGATTGCTCTTTAACAATACGCACCAAATCAACGCGATAATCGTTCGCTTCAACGATGGTAATGTGCAGCGGCGGCAGCTCGATCACGTCACCGGTGCGCGGGATTTGCCCGTTCACCGCGATAACCAGACCCGCCACGGTGGCGATGTCTTCTTCATCGTTCACCACGTTTTCCACGCCCAGGGTGTGGGACAACGCGTGAAGATCGGTCGCACCTTTAACCAGCCAGCCGTCACCGTCCGCGACGATTTCCGGGGTTTCATCCGCATCCGGGAATTCACCGGCAATCGCTTCCAGCACGTCCAGCGGCGTCACCAGACCCTGCACCACGCCAAACTCGTTGGTCACGATAACAAAGCTGCCGCGGGCGCGACGCAGCACGCCTAACAGGTTGATCGGATCCAGCGTTTCCGGCACCACAATCGCAGGCGAGGCGGCGGCGATAGCTTCAACGTTACCGCCCTCTTCCAGCGCGACCAGCATCTCTTTCGCACGCACCACGCCGATGATTTCATCCAGCTCGCCGCGACACACCGGGAACAGGCTGTGCGGAGAGGAAAGCAACTGCTGGCGAATTTCGGCAACGCTCAGGTTGGCATCCACCCAGCTAATTTCACCGCGCGGGGTCATGATGCCGCGCAGCGAGCGGGAGGCCAGGGAGAGCACGCCGTTAATCATATAGCGTTCTTCTTCCACAAACGCCCCTTCAGGGACCGGGACCGGGTTACGGTTTTCGCTATCAGACTGAACGGTAGCCTGACGACGACCGCCCATCAGGCGCAAAATGGCGTCGGCGGTACGGGCGCGCAGCGGCTGATTCGACTGCTGCTTGATAAAGTTACGGCGCGCAATCTGGTTAAACAGCTCGATAAGGATTGAGAAACCAATCGCCGCGTACAGGTAACCTTTCGGAATATGGAAGCCAAAGCCTTCTGCGACCAGGCTCAGGCCGATCATCAGCAGGAAGCTCAGACAGAGTACAACCACCGTCGGATGCTCGTTCACAAAGCGCGTCAGCGGTTTGGAGGCCAGCAGCATTACCGCCATCGCAATCACGACCGCCGCCATCATCACCGGGAGGTGGTTCACCATACCTACCGCTGTGATCACCGCATCCAGCGAGAAGACCGCATCAAGCACCACGATTTGCAGAACGACTACCCAGAAGCTGGCATAGCCTTTTCCGTGCCCGTCGCCATGCTGGCGGTTTTCGAGCCGTTCGTGGAGTTCCGTCGTCGCCTTAAACAGGAGGAAGATACCCCCGATCAGCATGATCAAATCACGGCCCGAGAAGCTGTGATCCATGACCGTGAACAGCGGTTTGGTCAGCGTGACCATCCACGAAATGACGGACAGCAGCGCCAGTCGCATGATAAGCGCCAGCGACAGGCCGATCAGACGCGCTTTATCGCGCTGCTTCGGCGGCAGTTTGTCCGCAAGAATGGCAATGAATACCAGGTTGTCGATGCCGAGAACAATCTCCAGCACCACCAGCGTGAGTAAGCCCACCCAGATTGACGGGTCCATTAAGAATTCCATGACAAGCTCCTGCTAAAGGAATGACTAAACGGTGCCCCGAAAACTGTGGGCAAATCACTAGTAGACACAACGGATGCGTGGCGAGGATCGCCGAGGGTAGAGGCGCGAGATGGCCTGATAGATGACTGACGTCGGTGACGGTCCATACGGTGGGCTACAGCCCTATACTCCTGATCGATTAAACGGAGGCTAAACATATCAGAGGCAATGAGTTTTTGGCAAAGATTTACTTTCCTTTGCAAACATCTGTAACACAAGTTATTAACCTTACAGGAAATTCTGCACTGCGAAGCTAAATTACGGATCTTCATCACATAAATTATTTTTTCGCTATCTAAAATAAATCGCGGAAGTCTTAGTTCATTTAACCCTAACCCTTATCTGAATCGATTCGGTCAGCCTAATACGATTCTCAGTACGCCTGCCCGGCAGGCGTATTAATGATAATAAAAGGAGGTAGCAAGTGACCATTGCTATTGTCATAGGCACACATGGTTGGGCTGCGGAGCAGTTACTCAAAACGGCAGAAATGCTGTTGGGCGAGCAGGAAAACGTCGGCTGGATCGATTTCGTTCCCGGTGAAAACGCCGAAACGCTGATTGTGAAATACAATGCTCAACTGGAGAAACTGGATACCAGCAAAGGCGTGTTATTTCTCGTAGATACATGGGGCGGCAGTCCGTTTAACGCTGCAAGCCGCATTGTCGTCGATAAAGAACATTACGAAGTCGTCGCCGGGGTGAACATCCCGATGCTGGTGGAAACCTTCATGGCGCGTGACGACAACCCGAGTTTTGACGAGCTGGTTGCGCTGGCCGTTGAAACCGGTCGCGAAGGCGTGAAAGCGCTCAAAGCGCAGCCGGTGGCGAAAGCCGCTCCTGCGACCGCGGCTGCGCCAAAAGCGGCGGCACCGGCGAAACCAATGGGCCCGAACGATTACATGGTTATCGGCCTTGCGCGTATCGATGACCGTCTGATCCACGGGCAGGTTGCCACACGCTGGACCAAAGAGACCAACGTTCAACGCATTATCGTTGTCAGTGACGAAGTTGCCGCCGACACCGTGCGTAAAACCCTTCTGACCCAGGTAGCACCACCGGGCGTAACCGCGCACGTTGTGGATGTCGCCAAAATGATCCGCGTTTATAACAACCCGAAATATGCGGGTGAGCGCGTGATGCTCCTGTTTACCAATCCGACAGACGTCGAGCGCATTGTTGAAGGCGGCGTGAAAATCACCTCCGTTAACATTGGTGGTATGGCTTTCCGTCAGGGTAAAACCCAGGTGAACAACGCGATTTCAGTCGATGAAAAAGATATCGAGGCGTTCAATAAACTGAATGCGCGCGGTATTGAGCTGGAGGCCCGCAAGGTGTCTACAGACCAGAAACTGAAAATGATGGATTTGATCGGCAAGGTCGGGAAATAAGCTCGCGCCGGTTTTTCACATAATGCTTATGTAATAGGAGAAGTACAATGGAGATTACCACTCTTCAGATTGTGCTGGTGTTCATCGTCGCGTGTATTGCGGGTATGGAATCCGTACTTGATGAATTTCAGTTCCACCGCCCTCTGGTGGCCTGTACGCTGATTGGTGCCGTTCTCGGTGATATGAAAACCGGTATCATCATCGGTGGTACGCTGGAAATGATCGCCCTCGGCTGGATGAACATCGGTGCGGCGGTTGCGCCGGACGCCGCGCTGGCATCCATTATTTCAACCGTTCTGGTTATTGCCGGTCACCAAAGCATTGGTGCAGGTATCGCTCTGGCAATTCCGCTGGCCGCAGCAGGCCAGGTTCTGACCATCATCGTGCGTACTATCACTGTTGCGTTCCAGCACGCGGCAGATAAGGCGGCGGAAAATGGCAACCTGACGGCGCTTTCCTGGCTGCACGTATCGTCCCTGTTCCTCCAGGCGATGCGTATTGCAATCCCGGCGGTTATCGTTGCTATCTCTGTCGGTACCAGCGAAGTTCAGAGCATGCTGAACGCCATCCCTGAAGTCGTTACCGGCGGTCTGAACATTGCGGGTGGCATGATTGTGGTTGTGGGTTACGCGATGGTCATCAACATGATGCGCGCGGGCTACCTGATGCCGTTCTTCTACCTTGGCTTCGTTACCGCTGCGTTCACCAACTTCAACCTGGTTGCTCTGGGTGTGATTGGTGCGGTCATGGCGATTCTCTACATCCAGCTCAGCCCGAAATACAACCGCGTGGCGGGTGCCCCAGCGCAGGCTGCTGGTAATAACGATCTCGATAACGAACTGGACTAGCAGGTGAGCGAAATGGTTGATATGACAAAAACTACCACTGAGAAAAAACTCACTCCGGGTGATATTCGTGGCGTGTTCATCCGTTCTAACCTGTTTCAGGGTTCATGGAACTTCGAACGTATGCAGGCGCTGGGCTTCTGCTTCTCCATGGTGCCGGCCATCAAACGCCTGTACCCGGAAAACAACGAAGCACGTCGTCAGGCGATTAAGCGTCACCTGGAATTCTTCAACACCCATCCATACGTAGCGGCTCCGGTTCTGGGCGTAACGCTGGCGATGGAAGAGCAGCGTGCTAACGGCGCAGAGATCGACGATGGTGCCATCAACGGTATCAAAGTCGGTCTGATGGGGCCGCTGGCAGGCGTAGGTGACCCAATCTTCTGGGGTACCGTCCGTCCGGTCTTCGCGGCACTCGGCGCGGGTATCGCGATGAGCGGCAGCCTGCTTGGGCCACTGCTGTTCTTCATCCTCTTTAACGCCGTTCGTCTGCTGACCCGTTACTACGGCGTGGCATACGGCTACCGTAAAGGGGTGGATATCGTTAAGGATATGGGCGGCGGCTTCCTGCAAAAACTGACCGAGGGGGCGTCAATTCTCGGCCTGTTTGTCATGGGGGCACTGGTTAACAAGTGGACGCACGTGAACATCCCGCTGGTGGTATCGACTATCACCGGTCAGGATGGTCAGACTCGTGTAACCACCGTACAGACCATCCTGGACCAGCTGATGCCTGGCCTGGTGCCGCTGCTGCTGACCTTCGCCTGTATGTGGCTGCTGCGTAAGAAAGTTAACCCGCTGTGGATTATCGTTGGCTTCTTCGTCATCGGTATCGCGGGCTACGCTGTCGGTCTGCTGGGTCTGTAAGTTTTGCGTATTACGCCGGGGGCTCGCCCCCCGGCTTTTTTATATCTGGAGGATGAATGATTGCCACGGACATCGTGCTGGTGCTGTTTATCGCTGCCCTTCTCGCTTACGCCATTTATGATGAGTTCATCATGCCCCGCCGCCACGGCGAAACCTTGCTCACCATCCCTCTTCTGCGCCGCAACCGTGTCGATGCCGTGATCTTTGCAGGCCTGCTGGTCATTCTGATTTACAACAACGTCATGAGCCACGGTGCATTATTAACCACATGGTTATTATGTGCGCTGGTATTAATGGCCATTTATTTGTTCTGGGTTCGCGTGCCTAAGGTAATCTTTAAAAGCCACGGGTTCTTCTTTGCGAACGTGTGGATAGAATATAACCGTATTAAAGAGATGAATTTATCTGAAGACGGTGTGCTGGTCATGCAATTAGAACAACGTCGCCTGCTGATTCGAGTCAAGAATATTGACGACCTCGAAAAAATCTACAAATTACTCGTTAAAACTCAATGAGTTAAATATATAGCACTGGCTATAATCTGTCTTATTTTTACGCAGCGATTATAGCCATAGCTATATTAAACCCGGAAATATACGCATATTTATTAACGATATTTTCACGCATAAACCTAAATGAAAATCGTTATCAACTGGTTAATTAAATAATACCTTCCTGTTGTTGTTTTATATTCTCAAAATATGTTAAGGTTGCGCCCGTCGTTGGGGAGTAGCCGATTTCCTGTGTTCCAGGAAATGTACGTGTCAACATACTCGTTGAAAAACGTGGCACGTACGGATCGTTTCTGCACATTTGCTGTGTCAAAAAGATCAGGCGAGACCATAGATACATCAACTGCTGTTTACTGGGGGCAGTGATGTGTCATATGGATATCCCCGGTCTGGACGCTCTTATGAATATCTCCGCAACCCTCCTTCTCGCCTTCGGCATGTCCATGGATGCATTCGCAGCATCTATAGGTAAAGGCGCCACGCTGCACAAACCGAAATTCTCCGAAGCCCTGCGCACCGGCCTTATTTTTGGCGTTATTGAAACGCTGACGCCGCTAGTTGGATGGGGTCTGGGAATGCTCGCAAGCCAGTTCGTGCTGGAGTGGAACCACTGGATCGCCTTCGTGCTGCTGGTGTTCCTCGGCGGGCGAATGGTGATTGAAGGTTTCCGGGGCAACGGTGACGAAGACGAAGCGCCGCAGCACCGCCACGGCTTCTGGCTGCTGGTGACCACCGCCATCGCCACCAGTCTTGACGCAATGGCCGTCGGGGTGGGCCTGGCGTTCCTTCAGGTCAACATTATTGCCACCGCGCTGGCCATCGGCTGCGCGACGCTGATTATGTCAACCCTGGGGATGATGGTCGGTCGCTTTATCGGCCCGCTGCTGGGCAAACGCGCCGAAATTCTGGGGGGTATCGTGCTGATTGGCATTGGTAGCCAGATCCTCTGGGCACACTTCGCCGGTTAACCCTCGCGCTGCCAGCAGTGAATGCTGAAATCCGTCTGGCAGCGAAACGCGTCCTGCTTCGCTAAACCTTCCCACACCTCTGGCTTTGCCCGCCACGCAAAAGGCGTCATTTGCAGTAACGCGACCGCTTCATCCCCTTTCAGGTTCATCTCGTACGCGACCGTCTGTTCCTGCTGCATGGTGAAGCCGGGCAGCTGTTCCGAGTGCGGGGCGTGCAGGCGGATCTCATCGTAAATCAGCCCTTTGAGCTCCATCAGATGACGAGGCCCCGGCGTGACGGTAATGACCCAGCCGCCGGGCTTGACCACGCGCGCCAGCTCTTCGGCTTTACAGGGAGCGTAAATACGCACAACGGCGTTCATGGTGGCATCGTCAAACGGCAAACGGTGGCTTGAGGCCACGCAGAAGGTGACGCTGGAATAACGCTTTGCCGCCGCGCGGATAGCCACTTTAGCGACATCAAGGCCAAAGGTATCAGCCCCTTTCGCACGCGCCACGTCCGCAAAGGCCGCCGTGTAGTAGCCTTCCCCACAGCCGATATCGAGAATGGCCGTTGCATCGTTTGCCAGACGGTCAGCCAGGATTTCCGCGACCCTATCGCGCAGCGGCTGATAATGCCCTGCATCCAGAAACGCGCGGCGGGCCTGCATCATCTCCGCGCTGTCGCCCGGATCCCGCGAGCGCTTGTGCTGCACCGGGAGAAGATTCACATACCCCTCTTTCGCCATATCAAACTGGTGTCCCTGCGGACAGGTAAAGTTTTTCACAGCGCGCGCAAGCGGCGCGTGGCAAAGGGGGCAACTGAAGGACATGGCAACTCCGGGCAATCATAAAGGGCGAAAGTGTACCGCTAATCGCCGGGGTTATAAACGCCTGGCTTACCGCATGACGATAAGGTGGTCAGAATCCGCCGCCAGGCCATCGGGTTTAACGTTTTCAAGGCGCAGTACGTTGCCCATGATCTCGCTGAATACCGGGGCTGAAACGGCACCGCCGTAGTAGTCCCCGTTTTGCGGATCGTTGATGACCACCACCAGCGCAAAGCGGGGATTGCTGGCGGGCGCGACCCCCGCGGTGTAGGCCACGTATTTGTCGACATACTTACCGTCGTCGCCGATTTTCTTCGCCGTCCCGGTCTTCACCGCCACCCGGTAATCGCGCACCGCCGCTTTAATCCCGCCGCCCCCCGGCAGCGCAACGCTCTCCATCATATGTTCAACTTCGTGCGCAATGTCTTCGGACATGACTCTGTGCCCCACCACAGGCGGGTCGATGCGCGTGATCGACAGCGGGCGCTCCAGCCCAAAGCTGCCGATGGTGGCGTAAACGTGGGCCAGCTGCAAAGGGGTGACCATCAGCCCGTAACCAAAGGCGAAGGTAGCGCGATCGAGCTGGCTCCAGAACCTACGCTGCGGCAACAGGCCTGCGCTTTCCCCGGTTAAGCCCAGCCCGGTGTTGGTGCCAAAACCGAAGTTTTTGTAGGTGTCGAGCAGGCGCTGGATGGGCATTGCCAGAGAAAGGCGGGAGACCCCCGTATCGCTCGATTTTTGCAATATCCCTGTCATCGTCAGCTCAGGGTAATAGCCCACGTCCCGGATGCGGTGGCCGTCGAGGGTGTAGGGATGGGTGTCGATCACGCTGTCGGGCTGGACGATCCCCTGCTGAAGCGCGGTCATCAGCACCAGCGGCTTGACCGTTGAGCCCGGCTCGAAGGTATCGCTGATGGCGCGATTGCGAAAATCATTCAGCGTGGCGCCTTCACGGTTGTTGGGGTTGAAGTCCGGGAAGCTGGCCATCGAGAGGATCTCCCCCGTCTGCACGTCGATCAGCACCGACGCGCCCGACTCGGCCTTGTTCCAGGCCACGGCATTGTCCAGCGCATCTTCGGTGATGGTTTGCAGCCGTTCATCGATGCTTAACTGGATGTTATGCGCTGGCACCGCGGCTACCTCGGTCAGATTCTCAACCACGCGCCCGTAGCGATCTTCCCTCACCTGCCGCACGCCCGGTTTACCCTGAAGCTGGGTGTTAAAGCTTTTCTCCACCCCTTCAATACCCTGCCCGTCGATATTGGTGAACCCAATCAGATTGGCGGCAACGTGTCCGGCAGGATAAAAGCGCCGCGATTCGTCGCGCAAATTGATGCCCGGAAGGTTCAGCTTGTCGATCCACTGCGCCTGGGAAGGATCGACCTGGCGCGCAAGATAGATAAACCGCCCTTTCGGGTTCGCGTTGATGCGGGCAGCCAGCGTGCCCAGAGAAAGGTGCAATGCGCTGGCGAGAGCCTGCCAGCGATCGTCAAAACCGACGCCGCCCTTCGCCAGCACCGTTTTCGGATCGGCCCAGACGGCTCTGACGGGGACGCTTACCGCAAGCGGACGATTTTCTCTGTCGACAATCATCCCGCGCGGCGCGTCGATCGCCACCTCGCGCAGGGATCGCATATCTTCCTGTTTAACGAGATTGTCAGGTTTGATGATTTGTAGCCAGGCAACGCGCCCCAGCAGGAAGGCAAGACTGCAAAAAATAGCGAGACAAAGCAGAGCAAAACGCGCCGGGGTAAAGTTTCCGGCAGTGGTCATTGTTTTCTTTTTCACCTGAACCCCAGGACCGTTGAACAACGCCCTGATTTAACGAGAAAAGACGGAATGAAGGGGGCAAAACAATGCTAATAACCTCGCAGGTTTGCAACAAGGTGCTAACAAGGCAGGTATTGGTAATATTTTGAAAGATAAGGCAATAAAAAAGCCCCGCGGACGCGAGGCTTTATGTCTGAGATTGAAGCGTATCGCGCTTCAGTCAGCAGTGGTTCGATCAGATAGCAGTAACGTTAACCGCAGCTGGGCCTTTCTGGCCGTCCTGAATTTCGAACTCAACGTTCTGGCCTTCAGCCAGAGTTTTGAAGCCGTTACCCTGGATTGCAGAGAAGTGTACGAACACGTCTTTGCTGCCGTCAGCAGGAGTAATGAAACCAAAACCTTTAGACTCGTTGAACCACTTAACTTGACCTTTAATCTTTGCCATTTGCAAAATTCCTTAGAGTGTTTTCTTAGCCCGCAGGCATTGACTTAGATAAAACTGAGACATTACTGCTTGAGGCACTAATATAAGGTTCGGCAGAGAAGCGGTATTCAACGACAACGTGTTTACTCAGGACTTCTTTACTGAAAATGCCACACATAAACAGAACTGTACCTCGTTTGACCCAAAACGTGTTATCACATACAACGTTAATTATGGCAAGCCATTTTTAAACGTGTCTCGATCCGCCGCACAAATTCTGGCGCAGCCCTGTTACTCTTTGCACAATTATGCTCCGTGATAACAAAACGCTATGCCAGACTATACTGCCCAGGGCAACGTCCGCAGCCCCTGTAATCTAAGACTTTTTTAAGATAGTTCATTCATCTGAATGCGTCCAGAAACGCGCAAAATTTTCCTTTGCGCAATGATTGATATAGAACAATTTGTGAAAAGTTATGCTCAAATCATTGCAACGCGTTGAGCCGTTAACATTGAAAGAAAACATGTTAATAAGTTTCTTCTTACTGTATTAAAATTCGCCATTTAATAAGAACGCCATGCACCAAAATAATGAAATTTTTATGAACCTGCTTCAAAAAGAGGCAAGCAAAACGTTTCGATAGAAATAAAACTCCCGGCACGGCGGTGCCATGCAGAATATATGCAGCGAAGCGACGAGATAGCTAAGCATAAATATTCGCCAGTTTTCAGTACGCTGAATCGATCGTTAACTGGCGCTACATTATTAAGGGTGATGTTTCAAAGGGGCTACAGGATTTTTTGATAATGACTAGGGGGGATGGCAGTACGGGGGATACTTCAGGGAGGGGTCATATTCAGGATAAATCCAGACCACACCACCTCCCGTGAATGACGGTTTAACGTTCTGCCACCAGGCGGATGAAATCGTCGTCTTCTTTCTCTTGTGCAACGGCCTCTTTTGGCGCGTCTTTTACTTCTGGTTCGTTTGCTTCACACAGACGGCGCAGCAGAGCAGTCTGACGTTTCTGCTGATCGAGCAGCGCTTCAAGCAGCTCAATCTGTTCGTTAGTGCGTGAACTGGCGCGGTTGATGAAGAACCACAGGATCAGCCCCACAACCAGTACCACCAACGAAACCACCAGGGACGCCATACTCAGCAGCCCTGAATTCAGTAATTCACCCATTTCACCACCTCAATAAAAACGGCCATTTTACCACTGGCGTGAAGGAAGGAAATCACCTGAAGAAAAAATGCCTCTTACCACGGAATAAACTTGTTTATTGCACAAACGCCACTAAAGAACTGTACATCCTGATCGCACATCACATTGATCGTCTGCGTCCACAACACCACACAGGCAATCAGTACGATTATCAGAATTACCCAGCGTATTTTTTTCACTCCATACTCCGTCTTATGATCCGATGTCCCCAGGTTATCATGACTATCTTAAACAGGGGCTAACTGTAGCGTCATCAACTGGTTTTAGGAATTCTGCACTTGTTTCATATCGTAATCTCATTAGGCTTAATGGTATGACAACTAAGAAAAAGAGGCGATGATGCGAATAATCATCCGGGTAGTTATTGCGCTGGCCATCCTGTGGATTGGTCTTTTATTAACAGGTTATGGCGTGCTTGTGGGAAGCACCGAAAATGCAGCCGGTCTGGGCATCCAGTGTAAGTACCTCACTGCCCAGGGCGTGAGCACCGCTCAGTACATTCACTCGGATAGTGGATTAATCGGGTTAACAAACTGCCCGGTACTGCGTAAGTCCGCCGTCGTCATCGATAATGGCTAACGGGTTCATGTTTCAAAAAAAACGCCGCACTGATGCGGCGTTTTTGCGTTAACGGGCCTTAAAACGGATAGTCGTTATAGCCCATCTGTTCAGAGATTTTACGCGCCGCCGTGTGCAGCATCGCGACGTACTCGTGCAGACGTTCTTCAGAGAAACGCAGGGTCGGGAAGGAGATACTCAGCCCGGCAATGACAACGCCGAAACGGTCAAATACCGGAACGCCGATGCAGCGCAGCCCTTCTTCCTGTTCTTCGTTATCTTCGCCGTAGCCCTGCTCACGCACTTTATCGAGCACCGTTAACAGTTCCTCGGTAGTGGTGATCGTGCGCTCGGTGCTGCGCTTATATTCCACGCCTTCCAGGATCTGCTTCACCTCTTCGCGATCGCGCCACGCCAGCAGCACTTTACCAATCGCGGTACTGTACAGCGGGTTACGACGACCGATGCGCGAATACATGCGCAGGTTGTACATGGAATCGATTTTGTGGATGTACACAATGCTGTCTTCATCCAGCGCGCCCAGGTGGACGGTCTCTTTCGTCAGACGAGACAGTTCGCGCATCTGGATGTCCGCGCTGCGAATAAGATCGACGTTCTGAAGCGCACGCGCGCCCAGCTCAAACAGCTTCAGCGTCAGAGAATATTTCTCTGATTCGCCTTCCTGCGCGACGTAGCCTAAGGACTTCATGGTTTGCAAAAAGCGATAAACGGTGCTTTTCGACATCATCACACGCTGCGATAACTCTGTAATACCAATTTCACGCTCTTCTCCGAGCGCCTGCAAGATGCCAAACACCTTCAGCACGGAAGAAACAGAATCTGGCTGCTTATCCAAATCTGCAATTGCCATTTATCACCTCATGGAGAGTGTTTTATAAAAATCAGAACCGGTTTTTATTATAAATTCCCGCCCTGCTGCCTGCAATCAATCCGCGGTTACTTCGTTACAAATCTGCGACATAAAACGGAATTAACGATGCTAAAATAGTTACTCTGAGAATAATTTCACCCTGAGCTTTTCATTTCCATGGAAAAAAATCCTTCTGATGGGCTGCTCCTGCCACAACGGTACGGGGCGATTGCCACCATTATTATTGGTATTTCAATGGCCGTGCTTGACGGCGCTATTGCAAACGTTGCGCTACCTACCATCGCCAGCGACCTCCACGCGTCCCCCGCCAGCTCTATCTGGATCGTAAACGCGTATCAGATAGCGATTGTCGTTTCTCTGCTTTCGCTCTCGTTTCTGGGCGATATGTTTGGCTACCGCCGGGTCTACCAGTGTGGTCTGGCCGTCTTTACGCTGACCTCGCTTTTTTGCGCCCTCTCCGACTCGCTGCATATGCTGACGATCGCGCGTATCGCCCAGGGCTTCGGGGGTGCGGCGCTGATGAGCGTGAATACCGCGCTGATACGCCTTATCTATCCGCAGCGCCATCTGGGGCGCGGGATGGGGATTAACTCGTTTATCGTCGCGGTCTCTTCCGCCGCCGGGCCAACCATCGCCGCCGCCATACTTTCCGTGGCTTCATGGCAGTGGCTGTTTGCGATTAACGTTCCGCTGGGCATTATTGCCATCGTCTTTGCCCTGCGCTATCTGCCCGCCAACGGCCCGAAAAGCGCCATGCCGAAGTTTGACCTGCCGAGCGCGGTCATGAACGCGCTGACCTTTGGTCTGCTGATCACTGCCCTTAGCGGCTTCGCGCAGGGACAGTCGTTGACTCTGGTCATTGCAGAGGTGGTGGCGATGCTGTTTATCGGCTTCTTCTTCGTGCGCCGTCAGCTGTCGTTACCCGTGCCGTTGCTGCCTGTCGATCTGCTGCGTATCCCGCTGTTTTCGCTCTCTATCTGCACTTCAATTTGTTCCTTCTGCGCCCAGATGCTGGCGCTGGTCGCCCTGCCCTTCTTTTTGCAAAGCGTGATAGGTCGAAGCGAAGTAGAAACGGGCCTGCTGTTAACGCCGTGGCCGCTGGCAACCATGGTGATGGCGCCGCTGGCAGGCTATTTAATTGAGCGGGTTCATGCCGGACTGCTTGGGGCGCTCGGCCTGGTGGTGATGGCAGCCGGTCTTTTCGCCCTGGCGATGCTGCCTTCCTCGCCGTCGGATCTGGATATTATCTGGCGTATGATCCTCTGCGGTGCCGGGTTTGGTCTGTTCCAGTCGCCGAATAACCACACTATTATCACCTCCGCGCCGCGCCACCGCAGCGGCGGTGCCAGCGGCATGCTGGGAACCGCGCGTCTGCTTGGGCAAAGCACCGGGGCCGCACTGGTCGCCCTGATGTTTAACCTTGCCGGGCAAAACGCAACGCACGTCGCGCTGTTTACCGCAGGCACGCTGGCGACCATCGCCGCGATTGTGAGCGGGCTCCGCGTCACCCAGCCCCGCGCGCAGGCATAAAAAAAGCCGGGCGGAGTCTCCTCCAGCCCGGCTCTTTCTGCACCATTCGAATTACTTCAGGTATTCCCCACTGCGCAGCGCTTCGATACGCTTATCCAGCGGCGGGTGAGACATAAACAGCTCGCTCAACGATTTGGATTTACCGTTGATGCAGAACGCCATCATGCTGTTGGCTTCCTGCGGCTCGTAGCTGGTTTTCAGACGCTGCAACGCGGCAATCATCTTCTCACGGCCGACCAGTTTCGCAGAGCCCGCATCCGCGTGGAATTCGCGGTGGCGCGAGAACCACATGGTAATGATGCTTGCCAGAATACCGAACACTAGCTCCAGCACCATCGACACGGCGAAATAGATCAGCGGGTTACCGTTGCTCTCTTCACCTTCATCACGGTTGCCGCCCATAAAGCCAGCGGCGATCTGCGCCAGAATACGGGAAATAAAGATCACGAAGGTGTTCACCACGCCCTGGATCAGGGTCATGGTCACCATGTCACCGTTGGCGATATGGCTGATTTCGTGAGCGATGACCGCTTCGGCTTCGTCACGGCTCATGTTCTGCAACAGGCCGGTGCTCACCGCAACCAGAGAAGCATCACGACGCGCGCCGGTGGCGAACGCGTTGATGTCTGGCGCATGGTAAATAGCCACCTGCGGCATGGCGATGCCCGCCTGCTGAGACTGCTGTGCAACGGTGTTCATCAACCAGCGTTCCATATCGTTACGCGGTTGTTCAATGACTTCACCACCCACGGATTTCAGCGCCATCCACTTCGACATCAGCAGGGACACGAAGGAACCACCGAAACCAAACAGCAGCGCCATAATCAACAGACCCTGAACGCTGCTCGACTGAATTCCTGTCAGGCTTAGCACCAGCCCGAATACCACCATAACCGCCAGGTTGGTGACCAGGAAGAGCGCGATTCGCATCATAATTTTCTTTTAACCTCAGTTTAACAAAACGCACTATGCGATTACCCACATCGTATGGGTATTGCGGCTATTTTCAAGGATTCAGAGGGCGTAAGTCACCAGAAAGACACAACTTTACACAATTAAAATGCTGATTGACGGGAGGATGCAGAACTAAAAAGAACAGGCACAATCTCTTGTGCCTGTTGGGGATTATTTTGCCGGTGCAGGTTGCACGGCAGGCTTGTCTTTTTCCAGATTCGCCAGGTCGAGCGCGATGTGTACGGTCTCGTCGAGATACGGATCCGGCTCCTGGTAATCTTTTGGCAGATCGTCCAGTTTCTTGAGCAGAGGCTTGCCTTCTCGCTTGAAGCGATCGTTGATACGCGCCAGACGCGTTGCATCATCCTCGTTGTTCTCTTTCTCACGCTGGGCGTAGTTCAGAGAAACGATGTTCCGCTTCGCTTTCAGGGCATTGAAACGGGCAATATCCTTCATGATGTACTGGAACTCAGGATCTTTTGCGATGCGCTCGTTATGGTCTTTTAACAGCTCAGGACCAAACTGGGTCATATCACCGGATTTCACGAACGTCGCGGCGTTGATGCTATCCCACGGCAGTGCGTTATCTTCAAACTTCTCGCCGGTTTCAGTCTCTTCCGTGCCGGTTGGCATCATGATGTCTGGCGTTACGCCTTTACGCTGCGTACTGCCGCCGTTCACACGGTAGAACTTCTGAATGGTGTACTGAACGGAACCCAGCGCAGGCCATTCCGGACGCAGCATCTGATCGTAAATACGGTTCAAAGAACGGTATTGCTGAACGGTGCCTTTACCAAACGTAGGTTCACCGACAATCAGCGCACGGCCATAATCCTGCATCGCCGCAGCGAAGATTTCAGAAGCAGAGGCGCTAAAGCGATCGACTAAAACAACCAGCGGGCCTTTGTAGTAGACCACGCCATCGGTATCGGCGTCTTCACGCACTTTACCGTTGTTATCACGCACCTGCACAACCGGACCAGACGGGATAAACAGGCCAGAGAGCGAAACCGCTTCGGTCAATGCCCCGCCGCCGTTGCTGCGCAGATCGATGATGATGCTGCTGACGTTTTGCTTGTCGAGCTTCTGCAACTGCACTTTCACATCGTCGGTCAGACCCACGTAGAAGCCCGGGATATCCAGCACGCCTACCTTCTGTTTACCGACGGTCTTCACCGACATTTTCACCGCGCGATCTTCCAGACGGATACGCTCACGGGTCAGGGTAACGATGCGGGTTTTGGTACCTTTACCGGCAGGGAGAATTTCCAGGCGGACTTTGCTGCCCTTAGGCCCTTTGATCAGCGCGACCACATCATCAAGACGCCAGCCGATCACATCCACCATGTTCTGCCCGGTCTGGCCGACGCCGACAATGCGATCGCCAACGCTGATGGCTTTGCTTTTGGACGCCGGACCACCGGCCACCATGGAGTTGATGACCGTATAGTCATCGTCCATTTGCAGTACCGCACCGATACCCTCCAGAGAAAGGCTCATTTCGGTGTTGAACTGTTCGGTATTGCGCGGGGAGAGATAGTTGGTGTGCGGGTCAATTTCGTGGGCAAACGCGGTCATAGCCAGTGAGAAGACATCTTCACTGTTGGTTTGCGCCAGACGACGAATAGCGAACTTATAACGACGCGTCAGCGTGTCACGGATCTCTTTTTCGTCTTTGCCGGCCAGCTTAAGGCTCAGCTCGTCATATTTGACTTTTCCGTCCCACAGCGCGTTCAGCTCGGCTTCGTCTTTCGGCCAGGGCGCTTTGCTGCGATCCAGATTGAAGGTGTCAGTACCGGTGAAGTCCATTGGACGTTCCAGCACTTTCAGAGCGTATTGATAACGCTCAAAGCGACGCTTCTGCGCCTGGTTATACAGGTCGTAGAACAGATCCAGCTTGCCGGAGCGCAGTTCATCACCCACCTGGGCTTTACGTTTCGCAAACTGCTCTACGTCGCTGGCCAACAGCACGTTATGGCTGTAGTCCAGCAGGTTCAGATAGCGGTCGAAGATTTTGGCCGAAAAGGCCTGATCAAGATCGAACTGACGATAATGCGAACGCGTAAAGCGCGACGTCACGCGCTCGCTCACCGTCGCGTGCTGAGTCTCTTCCTTTAACACCGGAATTTGATCGACACGCGTAATATCGTCCACAGCGAAGGCGTGACCTGTTATGGCAAACAGGCCAGCCAGCGCGGTGAGCTTAAAAAAAGTGTTCATGCCAGGCTTGGCCTCCGTTTCAGAACAACAAGTGTTCTGCGCGTACAATCATTGACATACCAGAAGTCAGCTGTACACGAACGCCATCTTTGGTGATTTCCAGTACGGTGGCGTCCATCGCATTGTTACCCGCTTTGACCTTCAGCGCCTGACCTACGCTCAGCGCGTTGATGTCAGAAACTGGGGTATGGCGCTCTTCACGAGGCGCGCGCGGGGCTTTTGCGGCGGCTGGTTTGTCAGTACGCGGTTTGCGATCGTTGTTCTCGTTACGACGCGGTGCAGGGTGTGGTTTGCGCTCGCGACGCGGCGCATCTTCCTGACCGTTTGCCGCTGCGGCTTCGCGTTTTTTCGCCTGCTGTTCAGCACGCTGTGCCTGAACGCGCGCTTTGGCTTCTTCCAGCTGCTTGCGAGCGTGCTCTACGTGCTGCTCGTCCAGCTCACCACACGGGTTGCCGTCGAGATCGACGCGCGTCGCGCCCGGCTTGATACCGTACAGGTAGCGCCAGCTCGAAGTATAAAGACGTAAGGCAGAACGCAGCTGGGTTTTGCTGAGATTCATCTCGCCTTCAACGCGTGCTACCAAATCCTGAAAAATACCGACTTTCAGGGGACGAGCTTCGCCTTCAGCGCTGAAGCACTGTGGGAAACGCTCGGCCAGAAATGCGATAACTTCTTTACTGCTATTCAACTTAGGTTGATTTTCCATGAAATTTCCTGATTACAACGGACGTTGCCAACAAGCGCAGGCATGAACAGGCGTCATTATAATGACGCTATCAGTAAATGCTACGTTATCCGTTGATTATCCTGCGACGCTCGCAAAGAATTTTTGATAATCGGTGCCTGCCAGCACCATTTCCAGATGAGCAACGAGCTCGCGCAGCCCCTGCTCATCCTCCGCCGTAAAGCGGCTGAAGACCGTACTGTCGATGTCCAGTACGCCAATAATCTGATTTTTCACCACCAGCGGCAGTACGATTTCAGAATTGCTGGCCGCATCGCAGGCAATGTGGCCGTCAAAGGCGTGGACATCTTCAACGCGCTGAACCTCGTTTTGCGCCACGGCAGTGCCGCACACGCCACGACCGACAGGAATACGCACGCAGGCAATTTTGCCCTGAAACGGACCGAGCACCAGCGTGTCGTCTTCAAGAAGATAGAAGCCCGCCCAGTTCACGTCAGAAAGGCGCTCAAACAGTAACGCACTTGTATTTGCCAGAGTGGCTAAGAAGCTGGTTTCACCCGCCATCAACGCCTGAAAGTCGCGGTTCAAATCCGCGTAGAATTCTGTTTTGTTCATTATTCAATCACTTGGTTATCTTACACAATGACCGCAAAGCCTATTAAAATAAGCATTAAATGCGCTCATGCTCAAGGTGAATCCATTCATGAGTTAATATAAGCTTCAACAATACTTATTCTGTGCGCGACTGATGGCCTTAAAAACACACAACCTAACACCGGCAAAGAAGATAACGGTCCATGCGGTCAGCGATGCGCTGCCTCGTGCACATTATCAGCGTTGCCCTCAGTGCGATACGCTTTTTATGTTGCCGAAGATGAAATCGCACCAAAGTGCATTTTGTCCTCGCTGCGACGCAAAAATCCGTAGTGGACGCGACTGGTCGTTAACCCGGCTGGCCGCAATGGCGGTAACAATGTTGCTGCTGATGCCCTTCGCCTGGAGCGAGCCGCTGCTCAAACTGTATCTGCTTGGGACGCGTATCGATGCGAACGTGCTCCAGGGCATCTGGCAGATGACCCGCCAGGGCGACCCGCTCACCGCCGCGATGGTGCTGTTCTGCACCATTGGCGCGCCGCTGATTCTGGTTGCCGCCATCGCCTATCTCTGGTTTGGCAACATACTGGGCATGAATCTTCGCCCGGTGCTGCTGATGCTGGAGAAGCTCAAAGAGTGGGTGATGCTGGATATCTATCTTGTCGGCATCGGCGTGGCGTCTATCAAGGTTAAGGACTACGCTTTTTTGCAGCCGGGTATTGGCCTGGTGGCCTTTATCGCGCTGGTAATACTCAGTATTTTGACCCTTATCCATCTGAACGTGGAGCAGCTCTGGGAGCGATTTTATCCCCAGCGCCCCGCCACGCGACCGGATAACAACCTACGGGTTTGTCTCGGCTGCCACTACACGGGGCTGCCGGACGCGCGTGGACGGTGCAAGCGCTGCCACATCCCGTTACGGTATCGGCGCAACAACAGCCTGCAAAAATGCTGGGCGGCGCTGATTGCCTCGGTCATGTTCCTCTTACCTGCGAACATGCTTCCAATTTCAGTGATCTACGTTAACGGGGGCAGGCAAGAAGATACTATTCTGTCGGGCATTATTTCGCTCGCGGACAGCAACGTTGGCGTGGCGGCTATCGTTTTCATCGCCAGTATTCTGGTGCCGTTCACCAAAGTGGTGGTGATGTTTACGCTGCTTATCAGTATTCACTTTAAATGCGAGCAAGGGCTGCGCACGCGTATTCTCCTCCTGCGGTTCGTCACCTGGATTGGCCGCTGGTCGATGTTGGATCTGTTCGTGATTTCGTTGACGATGTCGCTCATCAATCGCGATCAGTTGCTTGCTTTTACAATGGGACCCGCGGCTTTTTATTTCGGCTCTGCGGTGATATTGACTATTCTTGCAGTGGAATGGCTGGACAGCCGCTTACTTTGGGACGCACATGAGTCAGGAAACGCCCGCTTCGCCGACTGAAGCGAGAATTAAAACGAAACGCCGCATTTCTCCCTTCTGGTTGCTGCCGGTCATCGCGCTGATGATTGCCGGCTGGCTCGTCTGGACGAGCTATCAGGATCGCGGTAACACCATCACTATCGACTTCCAGTCCGCCGACGGTATCGTCGCCGGGCGTACCCCCGTTCGCTTCCAGGGGGTCGAAGTGGGTACGGTTCAGGACGTCACGCTGGGCAAAGGGCTGAATAAAATTCAGGTCCGCGCCAGCATTAAATCCGACATGAAAGATGCCTTGCGCAATGAAACGCAGTTCTGGCTGGTCACGCCTAAAGCCTCTCTGGCGGGCGTGTCGGGGCTGGACGCGCTGGTCGGCGGCAACTATATCGGCATGATGCCGGGCAAAGGCGAGCCGCAGGACCATTTCGTCGCGCTGGATACCCAGCCCAAATATCGTCTTAACAACGGCGATCTGATGATCCATCTTCAGGCGCCAGATCTCGGCTCCCTGAACAGCGGCTCGCTGGTCTATTTCCGCAAGATCCCCGTCGGGCGCGTCTACGATTACGCCATCAACCCGAACAAACAGGGTGTGACGATTGACGTGCTGATCGAGCGACGCTTCACCAACCTGGTCAAAAAAGGCAGCCGCTTCTGGAATGTCTCCGGGGTGGATGCCGACGTGAGCCTGAGCGGTGCCAAAGTGAAGCTCGAAAGCCTGGCGGCGCTGGTCAACGGCGCCATCGCCTTCGATTCCCCGGAGGGCTCTAACCCGGCGGACGCGGATGACACCTTCGGGCTGTATGCCGACCTGGCCCACAGCCAGCGCGGCGTGATCGTTAAACTCGCCCTGCCCGGCGCGCAGGGTCTCAAGGCCGGTTCAACCCCGCTGATGTATCAGGGACTTGAAGTTGGGCAGCTCACTAAAATGACGCTCAATCCGGGCGGCTCCGTCACCGGGGAGATGACCGTCGACCCGAGCGTGGTGGATCTGCTGCGCGAGAAAACGCGCATTGAGATGCGCAGCCCTAAACTCTCTCTTAGCGACGCCAACATCAGCAGCCTGCTGACCGGCAACACCTTCGAGCTGATACCGGGCGAAGGACAGCCGAGCAATAATTTTGTTATCGCTCCGGCGGACAAGGCGCTGCTGCAAAAACCGGGGGTGCTGACGGTCACCCTCACGGCTCCGGAAAGCTACGGGATTGACGCCGGACAGCCGCTGATCCTGCACGGCGTGCAGGTCGGACAGGTGCTCGAACGCAAGCTCACGGAGAAAGGGGTCACCTTCTCTGCCGCTATCGACCCGCAATACAGCGATCTGGTTCGCGGCGACAGCAAATTCGTGGTGAACAGCCGCGTGGACGTGAAGGTTGGGCTGGACGGCGTCGAGTTTCTGGGCGCCAGCGCCAGCGAGTGGATCAACGGCGGCGTGCGCATTTTGCCGGGCAACAAAGGACAGCTTCGCGAAAGCTATCCGCTGTATGCCAACCTGGATAAGGCTATTGAAAACAGCCTGAGCGATCTGCCGACCACCACGCTCACGTTAAGCGCCGAGACCCTGCCGGACGTTCAGGCCGGTTCCGTAGTGCTGTACCGCAAGTTTGAGGTGGGTGAAGTGATCACCGTGCGTCCGCGTGCGGATGCCTTTGATATTGAACTGCATATCAAACCCGAGTACCGCAAGCTGCTCACGCCAAACAGCGTCTTCTGGGCGGAGGGCGGTGCGAAGGTACAGCTTAACGGCAGCGGATTGACCGTTCAGGCGTCACCGCTTTCCCGCGCCCTGCGCGGTGCCATCAGCTTCGACAACCTGAACGGCGCGGGCGGGAACATGCGCAAAGGCGACAAGCGTATTCTGTTCCCGTCAGAAACCGCCGCGCGCGCCGTGGGTGGTCAGATTACCCTGCACGCCTTCGATGCGGGCAAGCTGGCAGAGGGTATGCCGATTCGCTATCTGGGCATTGATATCGGGCAGATCCAGAAGCTGACCCTCATCACCGCGCGTAACGAAGTGCAGGCCACCGCCGTGCTGTATCCGGAGTACGTGCAGACGTTCGCCCGCTCCGGCAGCCGTTTCTCCGTGGTCACGCCGCAGATCTCCGCCGCAGGGGTTGAGCATCTGGATACCATCCTCCAGCCTTACATCAACGTCGAACCGGGTCGCGGCAACGCGCGCCGTGAGTTCGAGCTTCAGGAGGCGACGATCACCGACTCGCGCTATCTCGATGGCCTGAGCATCGTGGTTGAAGTCCCGGAAGCGGGCTCGCTGGCTATCGGCACCCCGGTGCTGTTCCGCGGCATCGAAGTGGGCACCGTCACCGGGCTGACGCTTGGGACCCTGTCCGACCGCGTGATGGTAGGACTGCGGATCAGCGAGCGTTATCAGCATCTGGTGCGCAACAACTCGGTGTTCTGGCTGGCGTCAGGCTATTCGCTTGACTTTGGCCTGACCGGTGGCGTGGTGAAAACCGGGACATTCAACCAGTTCATTCGCGGAGGTATCGCCTTCGCCACGCCGCCAGGCACGCCGCTGGCGCCGAAAGCGCAGCCGGGTAAACATTTCCTGCTGCTGGAGAGTGAACCGAAAGAGTGGCGTGAATGGGGCACCGCCCTGCCGCGTTAATCTCACGGCTCCGGTGTCAACGCACCGGAGCCTTTATGTTACACTGCGCGCCTGAATGATTCCCTGTGGTGTGCCCGTGGCTCAAAACTCCGTTTTTCTTCCTGAACAATTCCTGGCGCAGATGCGCGAGGCTCTCCCTTCTCACCTGTCGATGGATGATTTTATCGCCGCCTGCCAGCGTCCTTTGCGCCGCAGCATTCGCGTGAACACCCTGAAAATCAGCGTGGCCGATTTTCTGACGCTGGTGTCGCCCTATCGCTGGCAGCTGACGCCCGTTCCCTGGTGCGAAGAGGGGTTCTGGATCGAACGTGACGATGAAGAGGCCCTGCCGCTGGGCAGCACCGCCGAGCACCTGAGCGGGCTGTTCTATATTCAGGAAGCCAGCTCAATGCTGCCGGTTGCCGCGCTGTTTGCCGACGGCAACGCCCCAGACCGCGTGATGGACGTGGCCGCGGCCCCCGGTTCAAAAACCACACAAATCGCTGCCCGCATGGGCAACCAGGGCGCCATTCTCGCCAACGAGTTCTCCGCCAGCCGGGTAAAAGTGTTACATGCCAACATCAGCCGCTGCGGTATTCATAACGTTGCCCTGACCCACTTTGATGGCCGGGTGTTTGGCGCGGCGCTGCCGGAAGCCTTCGACGCCATCCTGCTGGATGCCCCCTGCTCCGGCGAGGGCGTGGTGCGTAAAGATCCGGACGCGCTGAAAAACTGGTCGGTTGAAAGCAATCTGGACATTGCCGCTACCCAGCGCGAGCTTATCGACAGCGCCTTTCACGCCCTGCGTCCCGGCGGCACGCTCGTCTACTCCACCTGCACCTTAAACCGCGACGAAAACGAAGACGTTTGCCTGTGGCTTAAGGCGCAGTACCCCGACGCCGTTGAGTTTCTGCCCCTCGACGCGCTGTTTGATTCAGCAAAAGAGGCGCTGACGCCGGAAGGCTTCCTGCACGTCTTCCCGCAAATTTTCGACTGTGAAGGCTTCTTCGTGGCCCGTCTGCGCAAAACCGCCGCCGTCGAACCGCTCCCGGCCCCCAAATTTAAAGTGGGCAATTTTCCCTTCACGCCGGTTAAAGGTCGCGAAGCAGCACAGTTGGAAGAAGCCGCCCGTAAGGTGGGGCTGTGCTGGGGTGAAAACCAGCGTCTGTGGGTGCGTGACAAAGAGATCTGGCTGTTTCCGACGGAGATAGAGCCGCTAATCGGCAAAGTACGTTTCTCCCGCATTGGGATCCGCCTTGCCGAAGTGCATAACAAAGGCTATCGCTGGCAGCACGAGGCGGTGATTGCGCTGGCAGGCGATAACAACACTTTTGCCCTGACGCATCAGGAAGCGGAAGAGTGGTATCGCGGTCGCGACGTTTATCCGCAGGAAACCCCATCGAACGATGAGGTGGTGGTGACCTATCAGGGCTACCCGCTGGGGCTGGCGAAGAAGGTCGGCTCGCGGCTGAAAAACAGCTACCCGCGCGAGCTGGTCCGCGACGGTCGTCTTTTTACCGGTAACGATCTCAGCGCCTGAAAAAAACGCACTTTTTTACTGGCGATTTCGCTCTCCTTGACTAGGCTAAAAATTGGGTGACTTTACTGGTCATACCAGATTCTTAGCGCAAACCGGAGAGCTCTATGACGAAAACCAGCGTGCGTATTGGCGCTTTTGAAATCGACGACGCAGAGTTGCGCGGCGAAACACAAGGCGATCGAACGTTAATTATTCCCTGCAAATCCGACCCGGATTTATGTATGCAACTCGATGCCTGGGACGCCGACACCAGCGTCCCGGCACTCCTTGATGGAGAACATTCCGTCCTTTACCGCGAACATTACGATAGCAAAACCGATGCCTGGGTCATGCGCCTTGCCTGATCTAAAAAGAACCCGCCCGAAGGCGGGTTATTTATTTCACTGTAGCTGCGCCAGCGTGAAATAGCCGTCAAACACCGCCCCGGTATCGATATAGTGCAGATTGTCAAAATCATAGCGCTTATCCAGCGGCGTATGGCCAAACCAGAAATGATCCGCGCCCGCAATCCCCTGCCCTTTCCCCACCATAAACCCCATCAGCCTGTTGCGATCCCACAGCACCCGGTGCGCATTGACGGGTTTGTTCCAGCAATATTCCTCAGCGGGATAATCCGCATGGGCGATAACGTTGACGCCGTTTTGACAGGTTATGTCGATAATAAGCGGCAGGTCGCGGCACGCGTTTAATAAGCGTTCTGCTTCTTTCTGTTTCGCACTCTCAAGCCTGGCAAACCAGCTGCCGCCGTTCATTGTCCAGATCGCAAAATCATTGCTGTCCAGGCTATCTAGCGCCATTTGTTCGTGATTTCCCCGTACCGCACGAAACCATTTTTCGTGGATCAGCGCGAGGCACTTCTGGCTGTCAGGGCCACGATCGATAAGATCTCCAACGGAGATCAGTAAATCCTCACGGGGATCAAAATGACGACGTTTGAGCTCATCCAATAGCCACTGATAACAGCCATGAATATCGCTCACAACCCAGACGTGACGCCAATGCGAGCCATCGATTCGTTGATACATAGCCCCTCCTTTCTGGAGTATAGCGTTCACCGCGGAGTGAGGGACAAATAGTCGCGTAAGAGTGCTGTTAACAAATCTAAACAAACAGTAAACTAATGACGAATAAACATTTCATCCGTATTCATCGCTTTTGCATGCCCCCTAAAATATGCAATGCATAAAATCTGAGGTTATTACGTGTCAAATTCGCGCCTGCAAAACGATGCCGCTCATTCGCATCGCACAACCATTATTTCCGATCTGGTGAAAGGTAAACTCGTCCCCGGCCCTATCTGGCAAAAGCGCGAGTATCGACTGAAGTTTCTGTTACGCTCTCTGCTCTTCTGGTCTTCGACCCACCGGATGCTGGAAACGCTCTCCCGCCGACGCGATTTTGATCAACTGCTGGCCTCACAGATTACCCTGCCCAGCAAAACGCACCGCCAGTATCTCATGCGTGGGATGAATGCTAACGATCGCGCCGAGGCCATCGTCAGCCATTACGAGTGGATTGATTCGCTGAAGGACGCCGGACTGGTAAGCGCGCTAACCAGCCCGCAGGAGCAATCCATCGTGCAGTTTCATGCCAAAGACGGCGTCTGTTACTCGGTCAACGCCACCAACGCCAGCAAGGCAGAGCGTGAGGGCGAAAGCACCCTATGGCTGCGCGATAACGAAAACACCCTGCTCGCCAGCCTGACCTTCAGCGTGACCCGCGAGAACGGCCAGTTCGCGCTGGTGATTGGCGGTCTGCAAGGCCCGCGCCGCAGCGTGTCGCGCGACGTCATCAAGCAGGCCACCCGCGCCTGCCACGGGCTGTTCCCCAAACGCGTACTAATGGAAGTGCTGTTCAAGCTCGCGACACTGTCGGGCGTTAAGGCCATTTATGCGGTGAGCGATGAGGGCCACGTGTTCCGCGCGCTACGCTATCGCCTGAGCAAAGGCCGTCACTTCCACGCCAGCTACGATGAGTTCTGGGAGTCTATCGACGGCAAAAAGCTGTCGTCGTTCCGCTGGCAGCTGCCGCTGCACATGGAGCGTAAATCGCTGGAAGAGATCGCCAGTAAAAAGCGCGCGGAGTATCGCCGCCGGTTTGAACTGCTTGATGAGATTGAAGCAGCCATGAAATCGCGCTTTTAATCTTTATCGGGAAAAAGATAGTTGATAAACCACTCAACATATCGTTAAAAAATGACCGAAAAGTGCTTGGATGTCAGGGCGAAAGTGTTTACATTGTTGTAACAGGCACGCACAACCTGATATGAAATTTCGAGGGTTTTTCGTGTCGAGCCTTGTAAGCCCCTGAATTATAAGGCAGATAAAAAGAGACCGAATACGATTCCTGTTTCTGCCAGCCCTTATCTGTTTTTATTAAATATCAAGTAGTTAAGGGCAAATGCGAGCAAAAATCCATCTAAAATAGTTGCAAATACGTACACTAAATTACAAACACTTATCACTTTTTTCGTGTGCATTCGTGGTTTTATCGTGGATGCGCACGCAAGATTCTTGTGTTATCAAATTATTAAATCATATAGAATAATATTCTGCACTATACCACACACCTACCTTTTCAACCTGCTAACTCATTGTTTTTGTTATATAAAAACAATAGGATTCTTCGCTGGTGATTAATTACCATAAAAATGACAAAATAATATTAGTCTTACGGACACGCCAAAATATACGAAGCAAGCAATGAAAGCCGGATTGGAAATGAAAATAATGAAAAGCATATTTTTTATTTTGTTAGCAATACCTTTTTATGCATCAGCAATTGCCACAGGCACATGCGGTACAACTACAGGTGGCGCAGGGAGTGGAATACTAACGAGTAATATAGTGCTGTCGCCCCTTGCTCCTATTGGGTCAATAATTGGAACCGAATTTACTTCAGCAACATATACTAATTCTAATCCCGGAGCAACATTGCAACCATCCAGCACTAATAAACCCCCGTACTATGTTATATTCACTATTACTAAACCAATTGTCAGCGGCGTTACATATAATGGTGCGACTGTTTATTCAACTAACACGTCAGGTGTAGGTTTCGCTATGTGGGGAGATACATACACAAGCGGCCCAAAATTTTTATTATCAAACACTACAACTGCTGGAACTTACAGCGCCGTAATACATTATGCGTATATTAAAACCGGAAATATTGACTCGATAACCGCGGCTGGCCTTTCTGTACATCCTTTTTCTACCAGAAGTCTTCAATGTCTAAATGGTTCTGGCGCAGTAATTACCTCCCCTGTTGAGGATGCTACAGGTACAGGAGTATTATTAATAGGCTCAGTAACTATACCCGCATGTGCTGTCACCAGCACTAATATTTCAGTCCCAATGGGTGATGTTAAGCGTACTACTTTTACAGGGATAGGTAGTACTTCAACAGCCCAAGGCTTCTCAATCCCCCTGTCTTGTTCTAAATCCGCCAAAGTCAGTATTTCTGTAGCCCCGGGAGCAAGCGGTGCTTTTAATGCCAGCACGGGTATTATAAACGTTGACCCTGCAACCAGTGGCGTGAAATCCACGGGGATTGGTATTCAATTGCTATATAACAATGCAGCATTGCCTCTGAATGTAGCAACAAGTGTCGGATCGGCAACTGCAGGTACATTTAATGTGCCATTATCAGCACGGTATTATCAGACTTCAAATACCGTAACCGCTGGGAGCGCAAATGGTACAGCTACTTTCGTCATGACTTATAACTAATACTTTATTCAAGGTAAAATATTTTTTCCAACTACCATCAAGGCTTAAACACAGTTAATAATGTCTGTATTCTGCATGGAATGAACATCATCAGACACCGTAACTGCCCTTTCGTGTAGTTACGGTCACCAAATTACATCACCGGATTATCGTCAAACTCCATTGTTCGCATGTCATTCATCGCGTGCAAAATCACGCCGAAAATCCCGTCGTCATCATCTGTATTTACCCGGTCCTCACGACCGTCACCGCCGAGGCTCTCCATATGTTTATGCGGGGACATCCTGAACCGCCGAAGTTCGCTCATCTATCCAAAAAATGACCGAAAAGTGCTTGGCTGTGAGGGCGAAAGTGTTTACATTGTTGTAACAGGCACGCAGAACTGATTCTGACATTTCGGGTGTTTTTCGTGTCGAGCCTTGTAAGCCCCTGAATTATAAGGCAGATAAAAAGAGACCGAATACGATTCCTGTATTCGGTCCAGGGAAATGGCTCTTGGGAGAGAGCCGTGCGCTAAAAGTTGGCATTAATGCAGGCTAAAATCGCCTGGCACTTTAAGAATAGATGACCGCGCCAGGTTTTCCAGTCCACAGCAAAAGTGGGCTGAAAAAAAGCGTAAGAGCATCATATAAACTGAAAAACCGCAGTGCTTTCACAAGCAACTGCGGTTTTTTATTGGAAACCCGATAGCTAGCAGAGCTTCCCGGCGCGCTCAATAAAGGGTGCCAGACTCATCTTATGGCCTGGGTTTGCCGGATCGTCAATCTGGATCACGCTAATGGACGTGCCGCTGCTTTTACCGCTGTCGACCTGCTGCTGCGCGGCATCGTTGAGCGGATACTGCACCAGCGTGCTCGGGTTAATGGCATACAGCGCGTGGCCAGGACGGCAGGTCAGCATCACCTCTTCACGATTAAACGCCCATTTCTCTTTACCCACCTCAAACCGACTAACCGTAATCACCTGTGGCGCAGCCAGCGCGCTTCCCGTACAGGTCAGCAGTAAAAGCGAAAGCAGTGTCTTTTTCATATGTTTTAACCTTGTCAGAAGGGTTCCCAGGTCGCGAACAGACTGACCGTTGCCAGTACCAGCGCGCCCAGCACAACCTCTGCCTGTGTCATCCTGATAAATATGTGTTGTTCTCGCCCGGCGTTTGCGCCAAAGCGTGGCACCAGAAAATACCGATTCGTCAGCGCAATTGCTACCATCATCGCCACCAGCGCACATTTGAACAACAGTAGCTGGCCGTATCCGGTCCGCCAGGGGGCGTTTAGCCCAACGATAAAGAGCCCGTTGATAATACCGGTGAGGATCACGCCCGCCACCGCATAGTGCCCCACGCGGGAGAAACGCATCATGGTGTAGATAGCCGCCGCCTGCCAGCGCCCTTTTGCGAGCGTCATGCAGTAGAGCAGTGGCAACAGCCCGCCGATCCAGGTCGCCGCACACAGCAGATGAACCGCATGGCTGGTGCGCTGCAACGCGCCCGCTACACCTTCGTTCATCGCCGCGTGACCAACGCCTGCCAGCAGCAGAAATTGCCCCATCGCCAGCAGCAGGAGCCGACGTGCGCCTCTTTGCGGGGCGATCCACGCGGCGGCGGCGGTGATAAAGGCCAGGATTATCTGCCACAGCCATACGCTACCAAACTGCGTGCCCGCGACAATCTTCCAGATATCCGGGCGCACAGCATCGCCCCAGCCGTTTCCCATTAATCCGCCCTGAAGCGCAAACATCATCAGCGCCGAAAACAGGCTGACCAGCGCGGCTATTTTTTGCTGCTGCTGAAAGCGCCGCGTCATAAGCCGTTGCAGCGCGGTGGGCGCAAGCCAGGCGCTGTAAAACGCGTTGCCGAAGATCAGCATCAGCGCGGCAAAATGCACAAATCGCAGGGCGACGTAGCTTAACGCCAGCATGTTATTTCACGCTGAAACGGTAGCTGCCCTTGGTTTTGTGGCCGTCAACAGACACCACGAGCCACTCCACGAGATACGTGCCCGCGCTAAGCGGCTGGGCCAGCGGAACGGTGACCCGCGTTTTGTCCTGCTCATCGAGCGCGATGGCGCCCGTTTTCACGGTCTGCTGCTGCCCGTCGGTCACGGTGACGCCGCTGAACGCCGGTTCGATGCCTTCGGAGAATTTCAGCGTTAACGTCTTAGGCGCCGCGGCGACCTGCGAATCAGCGGCGGGCGTTTGCTGTTTAAGATGCGCATGGGCCAGTACGGAAGGTGCCACTAGCGTTGAAACGACAAAAGCCAGCGCGCAGGCGGTACGAGTTGAGGAAAAAGCCATCACAATCATTCCTTTTTGTTATGTCTATAGGACAGAGGATAACCTTGTATAATATCCGAGTCGAGGATCATCCTGCGTCTGCTTGTCAGCGTCGTATAATCGCGGTAACGTTGCCGCCGCAAAAAAAGGAGAAGGAAATGAAGACAAATCTGGCCGCCCTTCCTCAGGACGAGATGGACAAAGTGAATGTCGATCTTGCCGCTGCGGGCGTGGCGTTTAAAGAGCGCTACAACATGCCTGTAATTGCCGAAGTGGTAGAGCGCGAACAGCCTGCCCATCTGCGCGACTGGTTTCGCGAGCGGTTAATCGCCCACCGCCTGGCCTCGGTGAATCTGTCGCGTTTACCCTGGGAACCGAAAGTTAAGTAACCTTAATCGAGTGTTACATTTCCTTACGTGCAGTGTGGCAATATAGGAATACCCTTATAAAATTAGGTGTATTCTTAACTCCCTGCGACTCTGTGTATAAGGATGTCACAATGTCTCGATGGAATATTGCTGCTGCCCAGTACGTCCGCCAGGATAGCTGTGTGGACGCGCACGTTGCGCACCATTTGCGGTTTATCGTTGAGGCCGCCCGACAGCGGTGCGATCTCCTGGTCTTTCCTGAACTCTCCCTGACCGGCCCCGGCGAGGCGAATTTGCCCGAACCGCCGAGCGATCGGCAACTCGACCCCATTCTCAACGCTACCCATCTGCACAAAATTACGGTCATTGCCGGCATCACCCTCGACGATGGCGGCGTACGGCAGAAGGGGTTAGCGCTTTTCAGCCCCTGCTCCGACACGGTGCTGCGCTATCCGCAGGGAGGTGGCGCCAGCCTTATTCCCGGCGATAAACAGCTCACCATCGTGGATACCCACGCCGACACGCCGATCCTCGACCCGATGGCTGCGCTGTTCACCAGCAGCCAGGACGTGGGCGAGCATCGCTGGCGGCAGTCTATCGGCGCGCTCCAGCGCTTTGCCCATAAATATGCCATTGCGGTGCTGATGGCGAACGCGCGCAGCGGAAGCGCGCTGTGGGATGAGAAAGGTCAGCTTATCGTTCGCGCCGATAAGGGCGAGCTGCTGCTGACCGGCTCGCGGGACCGACGGGGTTGGCAAGGCGATATCATTCCATTAGGCTAAGCGTTTTATGGTCAGGAGCGATTAATGCTGCGCGTCATCGATACCGAAACTTGCGATCTTCAGGGCGGAATAGTGGAAGTGGCCTCTGTGGACGTGGTTGACGGAAAAATAGTCAACCCCATGAGCCATCTCGTGCGCCCGGATCGCCCTATCAGCCCGCAGGCGATGGCGATCCACCGCATTACGGAATCAATGGTGGCGGATAAGCCGTGGATTGAAGAGGTGATCCCGCACTATTACGGCAGCACCTGGTACGTGGCCCATAACGCCAGCTTTGACCGCCGCGTGTTGCCTGAAATGCCCGGCGAGTGGATCTGCACCATGAAGCTGGCCCGCCGCCTGTGGCCGGGGATTAAATACAGCAACATGGCGCTGTACAAATCCCGCAAGCTCAGCGTTAAAACCCCGGAAGGGCTGCATCATCACCGCGCCCTGTACGACTGCTACATCACAGCGGCGCTGCTGATCGATATCATGAATACGTCGGGCTGGACGCCGGATGACATGGCGACGATTACCGGCCGCCCTGCGCTGATGACGACCTTCACCTTCGGCAAATATCGCGGCAAGGCGGTGTCAGAAATTGCGGATAAAGATCCGGGCTATCTGCGCTGGCTGTATAACAACCTTGACAGAATGAGCCCGGAGCTGCGGCTAACGCTTAAGCACTATTTAGGCGACGCCTGAGGATGTGCCTGGCAGCGTACCCTGCGCCAGGCCAATCAAAAAGGCATACTCCAGCGCCACCCCTTCGTAGGATTTAAAACGCCCGGATTTCCCGCCGTGCCCGGAATCCATATCAGTGCAAAGCAGCAGCAGATTATCGTCGGTTTTCAGCTCGCGCAGTTTGGCCACCCATTTAGCCGGCTCCCAGTACTGCACCTGGGAATCATGCAGCCCGGTCGTCACCAGCAGGTGCGGATAGGCTTTCGCTTCGACGTTATCGTACGGGCTGTACTCCTTCATATAGCGATAATAAGTTTCGTCCTGCGGATTCCCCCACTCTTCAAACTCACCCGTGGTGAGCGGAATGGACTCATCGAGCATGGTGGTCAGCACGTCAACAAAGGGCACCTGCGCGACGATCCCTTTAAAGAGCTCAGGACGCTGGTTGATGACCGTACCCATCAGCATCCCCCCCGCGCTGCCGCCCATGCCGAAGCAGAGCTGCGGGTCGCCGTAGCCCTGGGCAATCAGCGCATCGCAGACGTCGATGTAGTCATTAAAGGTGTTTTTCTTCTTGAGGAATTTCCCCTCTTCGTACCAGTGATGGCCTAGTTCGCCGCCGCCGCGAATATGGGCGATCGCAAAGACGAAACCGCGATCGAGAAGGCTCAGCCTGCTGCTGCTGAAGTCCGCATCCATGCTGGAGCCGTACGAGCCATAGCCGTACACCAGCAGCGGATTTTTGCCCTTGCGGAAATGCTCCTTACGGTAAACCAGCGATACCGGCACCTCCACACCGTCGCGCGCCTTAATCCACAGATGCTCGCTGCGGTAATTCTCCGAATCAAAACCGCTCACCTCCGCCTGTTTGATCACCTGCCGCTGTCCGGTGTCCATATCCAGTTCAAACAGCGTGTCCGGGGTGGTCATAGAGGAGTAGCCGTAGCGCAGGCGCGACGACTCCGGCTCAGGGTTGAAGCCTATCCACGTCACGTAGGCCGGATCGTCAAAGGCGATTCCCGTGACTTCGCGGGTTTTACGGTTGATTTGCCGCAGGCTGGTCAGCCCGCGCTGGCGCTCCTCCACCACCAGCCAGTCGGTGAAGAGGGTAAAGCCTTCGAGCATCACCTGGTCGCGGGCGGGAATGAGCACTTCCCATTTCCGCTCGTCGCGCACCTTGGTTTTATACAGCCCGAAGTTTTTCCCCTCGCGGTTAGAGCGCAGGTAAAAGCTGTGCTGGAAGTGGTCCAGGCTGTATTCGTGATCTTTTCGGCGCGGCAGGAAGCAGAGCGGCTGCGCGTCGGGAAGCTCCGCGTCCAGCAGCAGCACTTCAGAGGTGGTCGCGCTGGCGAGAAAGATAATCACGTAGTGGCGCGAGGTGGTTTTATGCAGGCTGACGTAGAAGGTTTCGTCTTTCTCTTCGTACACCAGCTCGTCCTGTTCGGACGAAGTGCCGACGGTATGTCGCCAGACCTGATAGGGCAGCAGCGTCGAGGCGTGCTTTTTGACGTAATAGACCGTTTCGGAATCATTTCCCCAGACGAAGTCCGGGGAGACGTTTACCAGGGTTTCCGGATACCAGTTGCCGCTTTCCAGATTACGGAACCGCAGGCCGTACTGACGGCGTGAGAGATAATCTTCCGCCAGCGCCATAATCGCGTTATCCGGGGAGATCGACATGCCGCCAAGCGTGTAGAACTCGCTGTGGGCCGCGCGCTGGTTCGCATCCAGCAGAATGTCCCAGTCGTCCCATTCGGCGCTCAGAACGGACTGGCGCTGATAAACGGGGTATTCGTTTCCCGGCTCGTAAATATGCCGGTAGCGATAGCCGTTTTTAGTCCACGGGGCAGAGATATCGCGCTGGGGGATGCGGCTCACCATCTCCGATAACAGGCGATCCTGAAGCGCCTGCTGGCTGGCCATGACCTTTCGGCCATAGTCATTTTCCTGATGGAGATAATCCAGCACCTCTGGCCGGGAACGCGAGTCGTCCCGCAGCCAGTAGTAGTTGTCTATGCGCGTATCGCCATGGGTAGTAATGGCGTACGGTTTTCGTTCCGCTTTTGGTGACATGTTCGTTATTCGTTTTGGTTTTACACCTTATAAGGTTGGCAAAACACGCGCATGATGCAAGCGAAACATCGTCACTCTCTGTGCAATCTACCCTTTTAATGCCTGTTTTTGCTGCTTAATGTCCTGTTCGATACCCTCGCGCACCTCTTGCGGAATTTTCAGCGCATCGCCTAAGGCATTCAGATAGCTACGCTCCATAAAGTGATCGATATCGACCGCCGCACAGCTCAGGAAGTACAGCTCCAGCGCCTCCTCCTCGTTTTTTACGCTCTCGGCCAGACGCTGTGGATCGAGCGGCTGCTCGATGGCCTGCGCCACCAGCGCTCTGCCCTGCTCCTCTACGCCTGCCTCACTAAGCTGCTGCTCGATGGCGGAACGTTCTTTATCGTCGATATGACCATCGCTTTTCGCGGCAAAGACCAGGGCAAGGATCAGCCGCTCCGTACGCAGATCCATCGGGGAAACCTGCTGTCCGTACTGCGGCTCATCCTGATGGGCGGAGCGGATCTTGTCCTTGTATTTGTTCCACAGCACCGTTCCGGCAACGGCCCCGCCGCCCGCCAGCAGCGCGCCGGTGCCATATTTCGCGAGCAGCTTGCGCGAGGATTTATTCGCCACCAGCAGGCCCGCCAGCCCGCCTAACGCCCCCGGCACCAGCAGTTTGCTCAGCCCCTGCTCGCCGGATGATGCGCTTTTTTGGCTCAACATGGATTGCAATTGATTTAACCAGCCTGACATGATTTTCCTCACTTAACGGTGGACACTTTCCCAAGCCTAAGCGAGCGGGCGTCAGGAAACGTCTGGCTGCGCTAAAGAAGCGCAAATTCCGCCTCGCCTCTTTCAGCCTGAGTGAAGACAGACGCAAACGTTTTCGTTTATACTGCGCGCAACTTTTTCAGGGGGATGTTATGACTCGTTTAGGAACCGCGCTGCGTCCGGCAGCCACTCGCGTAATGCTGCTTGGCTCGGGGGAGCTGGGCAAAGAGGTAGCCATTGAATGTCAGCGTTTAGGCGTTGAGGTGATCGCTGTGGATCGTTATCCCGACGCGCCCGCCATGCATGTAGCCCATCGCGCGCACGTCATTAATATGCTGGACGGCGATGCCCTGCGCGCGCTGATTGCCGAGGAAAAGCCCGATTTCGTGGTCCCCGAGATCGAAGCCATCGCTACCGACACCCTGATTGCCCTTGAGCAGGAAGGCCAGCGCGTGGTGCCGTGCGCCAACGCCGCGAAGCTCACCATGAACCGCGAAGGCATTCGTCGCCTGGCAGCGGAAGAGCTCTCCCTTCCAACCTCCAGCTACCGGTTTGCCGACAGCAAAGCGACGTTTCTTCAGGCCGTGGAAGAGATTGGCTACCCGTGCATCATTAAGCCGGTTATGAGCTCTTCCGGTAAGGGTCAGAGCTTTATCCGCGACGGCGCCACCCTCGACAGGGCCTGGGATTACGCCCAACAGGGCGGTCGTGCAGGCGCGGGTCGCGTGATTGTAGAAGGCGTGGTGAAGTTTGATTTCGAAATTACCCTGCTGACGGTCAGCGCCGTCGACGGCGTGCATTTCTGCGACGCCATCGGCCATCGACAGGAAGACGGCGACTACCGTGAATCCTGGCAGCCGCAGCAGATGAGCGCGCTGGCGCTGGAACGCGCGCAGGCGATCGCCCGTAAGGTGGTGCTGGCGCTGGGCGGTTATGGCCTGTTCGGCGTGGAGCTGTTTGTGTGCGGTGACGAGGTGATTTTCAGCGAAGTCTCCCCTCGCCCGCACGATACCGGCATGGTGACGCTGATTTCTCAGGATCTCTCCGAGTTCGCCCTGCACGTGCGCGCCTTCCTCGGCCTGCCGGTTGGCGGCATTCGCCAGCATGGCCCGGCGGCATCGGCGGTGATCCTGCCGCAGCTAACTAGCCAGAACGTCACTTTCGATAATGTCGAAGGGGCGGTGGGCGCAGGGTTACAGGTGCGTCTGTTCGGTAAACCGGAGATCGACGGCACGCGTCGTCTGGGCGTGGCGTTAGCCACCGGGGATAACGTGGATGATGCGGTAGCGAGAGCGAAAGCCGCCGCCGCGAACGTGAAGGTTTCAGGATAAAAAAAGCGGGCCAGATGGCCCGCTTCTCATTCTGCTAAGACTTACTGCTTCGCGCCTTCAACCGCTTCGCGAGCCAGTTTAGTGATGCGATCCCAGTCGCCCGCTTCCAGCGCATCCGCCGGAACCAGCCAGGAGCCGCCGATGCACAGCACGCTTTTCAGCGCCAGGTAATCGCGGTAGTTCGCTGGAGAGATGCCGCCGGTCGGGCAGAAACGAACCTGAGAGAATGGACCCGCAATCGCCTGCAACGCTTTGGTACCGCCGTTCGCTTCAGCCGGGAAGAATTTGAACTCTTTCAGGCCGTAGTCCATACCCAGCATCAGTTCAGACACGGTGCTGATGCCCGGGATCAGAGGAATAGTCCCTTCGGTTGCCGCTTTCAGCAGAGGCTCGGTCAGGCCCGGGCTGATGGCGAACTGCGCGCCCGCTTCGGTCACGTCGGCCAGCTGCTGAGGATTCAGAACCGTACCCGCACCGATAATCGCTTCCGGCACTTCTTTGGCGATGGCGCGGATCGCGTCCATTGCACACGCGGTACGCAGGGTCACTTCCAGAACGCGAACGCCGCCGGCAACCAGCGCTTTTGCCATCGGCACAGCGTGTTCCAGTTTGTTCACTACGATAACCGGCACGACAGGGCCAGTTTTCAGGATTGCTTCTGCACTTGTTTTCCAGTTTTTCATCAGAGTTTCTCTCGCCAGATCGATAATTCAAGTCGTCTTAAAACGTAATACAGGTCGCGCCCTGTTCCGCACCGGAAAGATTCTCGCGCAGCGCGCTGAACATTTCACGCCCCGTACCGACCCGCGACGCGCGCAGGTCAGGAATATGTGGCTGACGGGCAGCCAGTTCGGCCTCATCCACCAGCAGGGTCAGTTCACCTGTCTGGCCGTTGACGCGGATCGTATCGCCATCGCGTACTTTTGCCAGCAGTCCGCCGTCGTAGGCTTCCGGGGTGACGTGGATTGCTGATGGCACTTTACCTGATGCACCGGAGAGTCGTCCATCGGTCACCAGCGCAATTTTGAAACGGCGGTCCAATAATACACCAAGCGGTGGCATAAGTTTATGTAATTCTGGCATGCCGTTCGCTTTTGGCCCCTGATGACGGACCACGACCACGCAATCTTTGTCGAGAAGACCCGCGTCGAAGGCGGGCAGAACGTCGTGCTGGCTCTCGAAGACCACGGCTGGCGCTTCAATCACCTGGTTCTCTTCCGGCACGGCGGAGGTCTTCATCACCGCGCGTCCCAGGTTGCCGCTCAGCACCTTGGTGCCGCCGTGCGGGGAGAACGGCTTATCGATCGTGGCGATAACCTGCGCATCCAGAGACTCGCTCGCCCCTTCACGCCAGTCCAGCTCGCCGTTGTTCAGCCACGGCTCCAGGGTGTAACGCTTCAGGCCGAAGCCCGCCACGGTGTTGACATCTTCATGCAGCAGACCGCCCTTCAGCAGCTCGCGCATCAGCACCGGCACGCCGCCCGCCGCCTGGAAGTGGTTGATATCTGCCGGGCCGTTCGGGTACAGACGCGCCATCAGCGGCACCACGGAGGAGATATCGGAGAAGTCATCCCAGTTAATCAGAATGCCCGCCGCGCGCGCCATCGCCACCATATGCATGGTGTGGTTGGTCGAGCCGCCGGTCGCCAGCAGCGCGACGATACCGTTGACGATCACCTTCTCGTCAACCATCTTGCCCATCGGCATCCACTCGTTGCCGTTGCCGGTGAGGCGCGTCACCTGACGAGCCGCCGCTTCGGTCAGCGCCTGACGCAGCGGGGCATCCGGCTGAATAAAGGACGAGCCAGGAAGCTGCATCCCCATAAATTCCACCACCATCTGGTTGGTGTTCGCCGTCCCGTAGAAGGTACAGGTGCCCGGCGCATGGTAAGAGGCCGCTTCCGCTTCCAGCAGCGCCTGGCGATCGGCCTTGCCTTCCGCATACAGCTGGCGAATACGCACTTTCTCTTTGTTCGGCAGACCGCTTGCCATCGGGCCTGACGGCACGAAGATGGCAGGAAGATGGCCAAACGAGAGCGCCGCCATCACCAGGCCCGGGACAATTTTGTCGCACACGCCGAGATAGAGCGCGCCGTCGAACATGTTATGTGAGAGGCCCACCGCCGCAGACATGGCAATCACTTCGCGGCTCAGCAGGGAGAGCTCCATGCCGTCCTGGCCCTGAGTCACCCCGTCGCACATTGCCGGCACGCCGCCCGCAACCTGCCCGACGGCATTCACGCTGTGCAGCGCGTTACGGATGATATTTGGGTAGACCTCATACGGCTGGTGCGCGGAAAGCATGTCGTTATAGGCGGTAATGATGGCGATATTGTTACGCAGCATGCTTTTCAGCGCGTCTTTATCACCCGGCTGGCAGGCGGCAAAGCCGTGCGCCAGGTTACCGCAGGCCAGCTGGGAGCGGTGAACGGTTTCAGTTTTGGCCTGTTCGATGCGGGCGAGGTAGGCAGAACGGGTCTCTTTTGAGCGCTCAGCAATGCGCTGTGTTACGCGTAACAATGTCGGATTCATAAAAGCTCCTCAAATTTATCTGTCCGTGCTCGGGAGTTTACAAAGTGTATTGCAGTCGTTAACAACGCTGAAACGCTTGCTGTCCGGAGCTCAGGGGCAAAATCACTTCCGGCAGTGTAATAAAAAAAGCTCCGTGGGTGAATCCACACGGAGCTTAAAAGAAGAAAAAAGTGTCGCTGGCTGTGCCAGATCATGTTACCGGTAAAATAACACCTCCGGATTAGAGGGAAATCTTACTCAAACTCGTTCCAGGAGCGGCCATCGCGGGTGATCATCGCCACAGACGCGACAGGTCCCCACGTTCCCGCCTGATACGGTTTCGGTGCATCCTGATCCGCAGCCCAGGCTTCGGTAATGGAGTCAACCCATTTCCACGCCTCTTCCACTTCATCACGACGCACGAACAGCGCCTGAATGCCACGCATTGTTTCAAGCAGCAGACGCTCGTAAGCATCGGCCAGGTGCGTTTCGTTGAAGGTTTCGGAGTAGCTCAGATCGAGCTTGGTGGTTTGCAGGTTGTGCTTATGATCAAGCCCTGGCACCTTGTTGAGGATCTGGATATCCACGCCTTCGTCCGGTTGCAGACGAATGGTCAGCTTGTTCTGCGGCAGCTCCTGCCAGGACTCTTTGAACAGGTTCAGTTCCGGGTTTTTGAAGTACACCACCACTTCAGAACACTTGGTTGGCAGACGTTTACCGGTACGCAGGTAAAACGGCACGCCGGACCAGCGCCAGTTATCGATATCCACGCGGATAGCGACAAAGGTTTCGGTGCTGCTGGTTTTGTTCGCGCCCTCTTCTTCCAGATAGCCAGGCACTTTTTTGCCCTGAGCAAAGCCGGAGGTGTACTGACCGCGCACGGTTTTTTCGCGCACGTTTGAGCGATCGATGCGGCGCAGGGATTTCAGCACCTTCACTTTTTCGTCGCGGATGCTGTCAGCAGAGAGATCGGACGGCGGAGACATGGCGATCATGCAGAGAATTTGCAGCAGGTGGTTCTGGATCATGTCGCGCATCTGACCAGCCTGGTCGAAGTAACCCCAGCGGCCCTCAATGCCCACCTCTTCGGCCACGGTAATTTCCACGTGATCGATAGTGCGGTTGTCCCAGTTGTTTACGAACAGGGAGTTAGCAAAGCGCAGCGCCAGCAGGTTCAGTACGGTCTCTTTACCGAGGTAGTGGTCGATACGGTACACCTGGCACTCTTCGAAATACTCGCCCACCTGGTCGTTGATTTCGCGGGAGGTAGCAAGAGAGGTGCCCAATGGTTTTTCCATCACCACGCGCGCCGGTTTGGCGTTCAGCTTCGCTTCACCGAGCCCTTTGCAGATGGCGCCGAAGGTGCTTGGCGGCATGGCGAAATAGTTGATGGTGACGCGTTTTTCCTGGTCCAGCATTGCGCTCAGACGGCTAAATGCGCTCACGTCGTTCACGTCCAGGTTGCAGAAATCGAGGCGTCCGCTCAGCGTGTCCCACAACGCTTCATCGATTTTCTCTTTCATGAAGGTTTCGAGCGCTTCACGCACGACTTTGGTATATGCGTCCTTGTCCCAGTCAGCGCGGCCGACGCCCAGGATACGGGTGTCCGGATGAAGCTGGCCCGCTTTTTCCAGTTGATACAGGGAAGGCAGCAATTTACGGCGTGCAAGATCGCCTTTCGCGCCGAAAATGACCAGGTCACATGCCTGGGCTGTTTGCGTTACCGCCATGTCATTCTCCTCAGTTAGATAACCTGGTACTTCTGCCAGGCATCGTTGTAATTTTATTACAATGCACTGTACTGCTTTTACGTCATTCCCGAAACCATTAGCGCTTAACGTCACGTGCGATACCGTGATTTTTCACACCTTTAGGGCGTAATAATCGGAAACGTCGTGGGATCCGTTGAATCTTTGTACTCGCGAGCCATTGCAAAACCCGACAGCGATCAAGTTATGAAAAAAAACAACAACATTTCTTGTCGTACATTACCCTTTATAGAGATCGCAGGGGTAATATCGGCTAAATCGAATCAGGATTTCATCGATTAATAAAATCGTTTTCACCCATGAGCGCTTGTTACTAATGAACATGCTGGAAAAAATCCAGTTTCAACTGGAACACCTTAGCAAATCCGAGCGAAAAGTGGCTGAAGTTATTCTCGCCTCGCCCGCTCAGGCCATTCATTCAAGCATCGCCGCTCTGGCGCAGGAGTCGGGCGTCAGCGAGCCGACGGTTAACCGATTCTGCCGCAGCCTCGAAACCCGAGGCTTCCCCGATTTTAAACTGCATCTGGCGCAAAGTCTGGCAAACGGTACGCCCTATGTTAATCGCAATGTCGATGAAGACGACAGCGTTGATGCCTACACTGCCAAAATTTTCGAATCCGCGATGGCCACGCTCGACCATGTGCGCCAGTCGCTGGATATGGCCTCGGTAAACCGGGCGGTGGATCTGCTGACGCAGGCCAAAAAAATCGCCTTCTTCGGCCTGGGTTCGTCGGCGGCGGTGGCGCACGACGCCATGAATAAATTCTTCCGCTTCAATGTCCCGGTGATTTATTCCGATGACATTGTCCTGCAACGCATGAGCTGTATGAACTGTAGCGAAGATGACGTTGTGGTGCTTATCTCACATACCGGGCGCACCAAGAGCCAGGTCGAGCTGGCGCAGCTGGCGCGGGAAAACGACGCGATGGTCATTGCGCTCACCACGGCAGGCACGCCGCTGGCGCGAGAAGCCACGCTCGCCATTACTCTTGATGTGCCGGAAGACACGGATATGTATATGCCGATGGTGTCGCGTCTGGCGCAGCTGACGGTGATTGACGTGCTGGCGACCGGCTTTACCCTGCGTCGCGGGGCAAAATTCAGAGATAACTTGAAGCGTGTCAAGGAAGCGCTCAAGGAATCGCGTTTTGATAAAGAATTGCTTATAAAGAGCGATGTTCCCTAAAAGTTAAAACTACGTTATACGATTCACGGCATTCGGTCCGTTCACGGCTGCCTTGCAGCGCGCAGAACCCCGATTTCATGTTCACGCAACACCAAGATGTTTCAGTCAACGGAGTATTACATGTCCAGAAGGCTTCGCAGAACCAAGATCGTTACCACCTTAGGCCCGGCTACCGATCGCGATAATAACCTCGAAAAAATTATCGCCGCAGGCGCCAACGTGGTGCGTATGAACTTCTCTCACGGTACGCCAGAAGACCATAAATTACGCGCAGATAAGGTACGTGAGATCGCGGCAAAACTGGGTCGCCATGTGGCTATCCTCGGTGACCTGCAAGGGCCGAAAATCCGCGTATCGACTTTTAAAGAGGGCAAAGTGTTCCTCAACGTCGGAGACAAATTCCTGCTGGATGCCAACCTGAGCAAAGGCGAAGGCGACAAAGAGAAAGTGGGTATCGACTATAAAGGTCTGCCTGCCGACGTGGTCACGGGCGATATCCTGCTGCTCGACGACGGTCGCGTTCAGCTGAAAGTGCTGGAAGTTCAGGGGATGAAGGTGTTCACCGAAGTCACCGTCGGCGGCCCGCTCTCCAACAACAAAGGCATCAACAAGCTCGGCGGCGGCCTCTCTGCGGAAGCGCTGACCGAGAAAGACAAGGCCGACATCGTGACGGCGGCCCAGATTGGCGTGGACTACCTGGCCGTTTCCTTCCCGCGCTGCGGTGAAGACCTGAACTACGCTCGCCGCCTGGCGCGTGACGCAGGCTGCGATGCGAAAATCGTTGCCAAAGTTGAGCGTGCGGAAGCGGTGTGCGATCAGGATGCGATGGACGATGTGATCCTGGCCTCTGACGTGGTGATGGTCGCCCGTGGCGATCTGGGCGTTGAAATTGGCGATCCTGAGCTGGTCGGGATCCAGAAAGCGCTGATCCGCCGCGCGCGTCAGCTGAACCGTGCGGTGATCACCGCCACCCAGATGATGGAATCCATGATCACCAACCCTATGCCCACCCGCGCAGAAGTCATGGACGTGGCAAACGCCGTGCTGGACGGGACCGATGCGGTGATGCTGTCTGCGGAAACCGCAGCAGGCCAGTATCCGGCTGAAACCGTGGCGGCGATGGCGCGCGTCTGTCTGGGCGCGGAGAAGATCCCAAGCATCAACGTGTCTAAACACCGTTTGGACATTCAGTTCGACAACGTGGAAGAAGCCATTGCGATGTCGGCGATGTACGCGGCTAACCACCTGAAAGGGGTTACTGCCATCATCACCATGACCGAATCAGGCCGTACCGCGCTGATGACCTCGCGTATCAGCTCCGGTCTGCCGATCTTCGCCATGTCCCGTCACGAGCGCACGCTGAACCTGACCGCTCTGTATCGCGGCGTGACCCCGGTCTACTTCGACAGCAACAACGATGGCGTGGCCGCTGCCAACGATGCGGTTAACCTGCTGCGCGACAAAGGCTATCTGGTGTCCGGTGATATCGTTATCGTGACCCAGGGTGACGTGATGAGCACCATCGGCTCCACCAACACCACCCGCGTGATGACCGTCGAGTAATCGGCCCTGAGTTAAAAAGCCCTCTCCGTTAAGAGAGGGCTTTTTTTATTTCTTCGGGAAAAGCTCTTTGCGTTTGTAAGGCTCTTTTTCGCCCGGCCTGCGCGTTTTCAGCAGCTTTAATATCCACGTGTACTGTTCGGTATGCGGCCCCACCAGAAGCTCCACCTCTTCGTTCATGCGACGGGCGATGGTGTTATCGTCGGCGGTCAGCAGATCGTCCATCGGCGGGCGTACTTCGATGGTCAGGCGGTGAGTTTTACCGTCATAAATCGGGAAGAGTGGGATAACGCGGGCGCGGCACACCTTCATCAGTCTGCCAATCGCGGGCAGCGTCGCTTTGTAGGTGGCAAAGAAATCCACAAACTCGCTGTGCTCCGGCCCGTGATCCTGATCCGGCAGGTAGTAGCCCCAGTAGCCCTGACGCACGGACTGAATAAAGGGTTTAATGCCGTCATTACGCGCGTGAAGGCGACCGCCAAAGCGACGACGAACGGTATTCCAGACGAAATCGAAAATCTTGTTGCCCTGATTGTGGAACATCGCCGCCATTTTCTGGCCCTGTGAGGCCATCAGCATCGCCGGGATATCCACGCCCCAGCCGTGCGGCACCAGGAAAATCACCTTCTCGTCGTTGCGACGCATCTCATCGATAATCTCCTGCCCTTTCCAGTCAACGCGGCTAATCAGCTTCTCGGGCCCGCGCAGCGCCAGCTCGGCCATCATCGCCATCGCCTGCGGCGCGGTGGTGTACATGGCATCGATAATCGCTTCGCGCTCGGCATCGCTTTTTTCAGGGAAACAGTAATAGAGGTTGATCTGCGCGCGACGACGGGCGCTTTTACCCATGCGCCCCGCCAGACGGCCTATTTTCCCGAGAATGGGATCGCGCACGGAGGCAGGCAGCAGCGCCATACCGGCAAACGCATACACCCCCAGCCAGGCGCCCCAGTTGCGGGGATGGCGAAACGACGGCTCAAACTCAGGAATGTACTCACTGTTATTTTTTTTAGTTTCCATGCTGATTCCAGGAAAGTGACGCGAAAAAAAGAATAATGCGGATAGTGTAGCGAGGCTGGCGCTCTGGCACAAAAGAAAAAGCCGGCGCGCGCGGGCACCGGCTTGTTGATTAACGCGACCTTAGTCGAAGCGCAGCTGTGGCATCACTTCTTTAACCTGCGCCAGGTAATCCGTACGATCTTTACCGGTCAGCCCTTCGGTGCGCGGCAGTTTCGCCGTTAACGGGTTCACCGCCTGCTGGTTGATCCACACTTCATAGTGCAGGTGCGGCCCGGTAGAACGCCCGGTATTCCCGGACAACGCGATACGGTCACCGCGCTTCACTTTCTGTCCAGGCTTAACCAGCAGCTTGCGCAGGTGCATGTAACGGGTGGTGTAGGTACGACCGTGACGCACGGCAACGTAATAGCCTGCTGCCCCGCTGCGTTTCGCCATGACCACTTCACCGTCACCCACCGCCAGCACCGGCGTACCCTGCGGCATCGCGAAGTCAACGCCGCGGTGCGGCGCAACGCGCCCGGTAACCGGGTTCAGACGACGCGGATTAAAGTTGGAGGAAACGCGGAACTGCTTCGCGGTCGGGAAGCGCAGGAAGCCCTTCGCCAGGCCCGTACCGTTGCGATCGTAGAACTTGCCGTCTTCGGCGCGGATGGCGTAGTAATCTTTACCGTCTGAACGCAGACGAACGCCCAGCAGCTGGCTCTGTTCACGTTTGCCGTCGAGCATTTCGCGGGACATCAGCACCGAGAACTCGTCGCCTTTTTTCAGCTTACGGAAGTCCATCTGCCACTGCATCGCTTTGATGACCGAGCTGATTTCCGCGCTGGTGAGGCCCGCGTCGCGTGCTGCGCTGACAAAGCTCGCGCCCACGGTGCCTTTCAGCACGCTGTTCACCCAGTCGCCCTGCTGCATTTCGCTGGTCATTTTGAAACCGTTTGCCGTGCGGTCGTAGGTGCGGGTTTCACGGCGGGACATTTCCCACGTCAGGCGCTGTAAATCGCCGTCTGCGGTTAAGGTCCAGGAGAGCTGCTGGCCAATCTTGAGGTTACGCAGATCTTTGTCGGACGCGGCGAGCTGGCTGATATCCCCCATGTCGATACCGTACTGGTTGAGCACGCTGCTCAGGGTATCGCCGGTGGAGACAACATATTCATGGATGCCGGCTTCGTTCTGGATTTTGTCATCCAGCTCATCCTGAGGAATGGCTTCATCTTCCTGGGCTGCCTGGTCGATAGGCTCGCTGGCTTCAGGCAGTAAAGAACGGATCTCGCTCTTTTCAAGCTCGATGGTTTTGATGATAGGGGCAGAACTCGGGTGGTAAACATAGGGCCGCCAGACGGCGACCGCTAAGGTGAGAACTGTAAGAGACCCCAGCATAACGCGATGGGGTCGAGGCAGATTGTTAAATGCCAGAGCGACAGAGCGGGCTATCTGTTGCACGTATTCACTTCCTCGTTAATCTCCTTTCAGGCAGCTCGCATACTGGTTCGCCAGTTGGCTGAGGAACTGCGAGTAGCTCGCTTTGCTCAACTGGATATTCGTTCCTAGCGGGTCAAGGGTACCCATGCGCACGGATGTTCCCCTGGCCACGGCTTCTACGACCGCTGGCCTGAACTGTGGCTCAGCAAAAACGCATGTCGCTTTCTGCTCAACCAACTGTGTTCTGATTTCATGTAAACGCTGCGCACCAGGCTGAATTTCCGGGTTAACGGTGAAGTGACCCAGCGGGGTCAAACCGTAGTGTTTTTCGTAGTAGCCATAGGCGTCATGAAAAACGAAATACCCTTTTCCTTTCAGCGGTGCCAGCTCGGTACCTACCTGCTTGTCGGTTGCGGCTAAAGAAGCCTCAAAATCCTTCAGGTTGGCGTCAAGTTTGGCTCGACTTTGCGGCATAAGTTCCACTAATTTGTCGTGGATTGCAACCGCCGAAAGCCGCGCTATCTCTGGGGACAACCAAAGATGCATGTTGTACTCGCCGTGATGGTGATGGTCGTCACCTTTTTCATCGCCAGCATGGTCGTGGTCATGTTCGTCACCGTCGTCATCAGCCCCTTTCATGAGCAACGGTTTCACGCCAGACAGTTCGGCAATAGCGACCTGTTTATTCGCGGCCACCTGTTTAGCCGACTTTTGCATAAACGCTTCCATCTCTGGACCAATCCAGACCACTAAGTCTGCGTTTTGTAAGCGTTTTACATCAGACGGGCGCAGGGAATAATCGTGCTCAGAGGCCCCATCAGGCAGTAAAACCAGGGTCTCTGTAACGCCGTCTGCGATAGCAGAAGCGATAAATCCAAGCGGTTTAAGCGAAGCGACAACGGCAGCGTTAACATCTTGTGCTGTTGTACCCCAAAGGGCAGCGGATAATGCTGCGAAAAGAAGCGTATTTTTATGTAACATAATGCGACTAATCATCGTAATAAGTTCGGTGAATGTGATATTATAACATTCGATGACTTCTGCAAGCTTAAATTGACATGACGACTTTGGTTACTCTCGAAAATATTTCTGTCTCATTCGGCCAGCGCCGCGTCCTCTCTGACGTGTCGCTGGATTTGAAGCCCGGTAAAATTCTGACGCTGCTCGGGCCAAACGGTGCGGGGAAATCTACCCTGGTGCGCGTGGTGCTCGGTCTGGTAGCACCTGATACAGGCGTGATCAAACGCGATAACGGCCTGCGTATTGGCTATGTGCCGCAGAAATTACATCTCGACGCCACGCTGCCGCTGACGGTAAGCCGCTTTCTGCGCCTGCGTCCGGGCACGCGTAAAGCCGATATTTTGCCTGCGCTTAAACGCGTGCAGGCCGGTCATCTGGTTGACGCGCCGATGCAAAAACTTTCCGGCGGTGAAACCCAGCGCGTACTGTTGGCGCGCGCGCTGCTGAGCAGCCCGCAATTGCTGGTGCTCGACGAACCGACCCAGGGCGTCGACGTCAACGGTCAGGTTGCGCTGTACGATTTAATCGATCAGCTGCGCCGTGAACTTAACTGCGCGGTGCTGATGGTGTCCCACGACCTGCATCTGGTGATGGCGAAAACCGACGAGGTGCTGTGCCTTAATCACCACATCTGCTGTTCAGGCACGCCGGAAGTGGTGTCGATGCACCCTGAATTTATCTCTATGTTTGGCCCGCGCGGCGCCGAACAGCTTGGCATTTATCGCCACCAACATAATCACCGCCATGATTTGCAGGGACGAATTGTCCTGCGCCGGGGAAATGGACACTCATGATTGAACTGCTTTTGCCCGGCTGGCTGGCCGGGATTATGCTCGCCTGCGCCGCAGGTCCGCTTGGCTCGTTTGTGGTGTGGCGCAGAATGTCCTATTTCGGCGACACCCTGGCACACGCCTCTCTGCTCGGCGTTGCGTTTGGCCTGCTGCTGAACGTGAACCCGTTCTACGCGGTGATCGTCGTCACCCTGTTACTGGCCGCTGGCCTGGTCTGGCTGGAAAAGCGCCCTCACCTCGCTATCGATACCCTGCTCGGCATTATGGCGCACAGCGCGCTGTCGCTGGGGCTGGTGGTGGTGAGTTTGATGTCCAACATCCGCGTTGACCTGATGGCCTACCTGTTCGGGGATTTACTGGCGGTGACGCCGGAAGATCTGATCTCTATCGCGATTGGCGTGGTGGTGGTGCTGGCTATCCTGCTCTGGCAGTGGCGAAACCTGCTCGCCATGACCGTCAGCCCGGATCTGGCGTTTGTTGACGGCGTGAAGCTCCAGCGCGTGAAGCTGCTGCTGATGCTGGTGACGGCGTTAACCATCGGCGTGGCGATGAAGTTTGTCGGCGCACTGATTATCACCTCCCTGCTGATCATTCCAGCCGCGACGGCGCGTCGGTTTGCGCGCACGCCGGAGCAGATGGCGGGCATCGCGGTAATTATCGGAATGATTGCGGTAACGGGCGGGTTAACCTTCTCGGCGTTTTACGATACGCCTGCCGGGCCGTCGGTGGTGCTGTGTGCGGCGGTGCTGTTTATTTTCAGCATGATGAAGAAGACCGCAAGTTGACATCGAGGGCGCTGATGCCCTCACCCTAACCCTCTCCCACAGGGAGAGGGGATTAAACATTAAGGCATTGCTGGTGGGGTGATCCCGAAATGAGTCCACGCCCGCACCGTTGCCATACGCCCGCGCGGCGTGCGTTGCAGGAAGCCCTGCTGGATCAGATACGGCTCCAGCACGTCCTCGATGGTTTCGCGCTCTTCCCCGATAGCCGCCGCCAGGTTATCCAGCCCAACGGGCCCGCCGAAGAATTTATCAAGCACCGCCAGCAGCAGCTTGCGGTCCATATAGTCGAAACCTTCGGCGTCCACGTTCAGCATGTCCAGCGCCTGTGCGGCGATTTCGGCGGAAATGGTGCCGTCGTGCTTCACCTCTGCAAAGTCACGCACGCGGCGCAGCAGGCGGTTGGCGATACGCGGCGTACCGCGCGAGCGCTTCGCCACCTCAAACGCCCCTTCTTCGCTCATCTCCAGCCCCATATAGCGCGCGCTGCGGCCAACGATATGCTGGAGATCGGGCACCTGATAAAACTCCAGGCGCTGCACAATGCCGAAGCGGTCGCGCAGCGGCGAGGTCAGTGACCCGGCGCGAGTGGTTGCGCCAATCAGGGTAAACGGCGGGAGATCGATTTTGATGGAGCGCGCCGCGGGACCTTCGCCAATCATGATATCCAGCTGATAGTCTTCCATCGCCGGATAGAGCACCTCTTCCACCACCGGAGAGAGGCGGTGAATTTCATCGATAAAGAGGACGTCGTGAGGTTCAAGATTGGTCAGCATCGCCGCCAGATCGCCCGCTTTTTCCAGCACTGGCCCGGAGGTGGTGCGCAGGTTGACGCCCATTTCGTTAGCGACAATGTTTGCCAGGGTAGTTTTACCCAGCCCCGGCGGGCCAAAAATCAGCAGGTGATCGAGCGCATCGCCGCGCAGCTTTGCCGCCTGGATGAAGATTTCCATCTGGGAACGGACCTGCGGCTGCCCAATATACTCATCAAGCAGCTTCGGGCGGATCGCACGATCCACCACGTCTTCTGCCTGAAGGGTGCCTGCCGATACCAGGCGGTCTGCTTCAATCATCCTTTACCTCACAATGCAGCGCGGAGCGCTTCACGAATCAGGGTTTCACTGCTGGCGTCCGGTTTGGCAATTTTGCTCACCATACGGCTGGCTTCCTGAGGTTTATAGCCCAGCGCCACCAGCGCGGCAACCGCTTCCTGCTCGGCGTCATCCGTCGCTGGCGCGCCCGGCGAAGTGAGCACCAGGTCAGCGGCAGGCGTAAACAGATCGCCGTGCAGGCCCTTAAAGCGGTCTTTCATTTCGACGATCAGGCGCTCAGCGGTTTTCTTGCCGATACCCGGAAGCTTAACCAGCGCGGCAGGATCTTCACGCTCAACGGCGTTTACGAACTGCTGGGCGTTCATGCCGGACAGGATAGCCAGCGCCAGCTTCGGACCGACGCCGTTGGTCTTGATCAGCTCGCGGAACAGGGTGCGTTCCTGCTTATCGTTAAAGCCGTAAAGCAGTTGGGCATCTTCACGTACCACAAACTGCGTAAAGACGATCGCCTCTTTGCCAGCGTCCGGCAGCTCGTAGAAGCAGGTCATCGGCATATGGACTTCATAGCCCACGCCACCCACTTCCAGCAGCACTAACGGGGGTTGTTTTTCAAGGATGATGCCTCTGAGTCTGCCTATCACGTGACGCTCCTGCGTTCTGTAAGAAGTTTTGCTGCGGGTATAATAAAAAAAGGCTGGATAAACATCCAGCCTGATTTGTCATTATCGTAACCTGCCTCGCGCCAGATTGAGCCGCGACTCGCTCATTTGCATCGCGTTCTGGCTGACATGACAGTGGGTAATGGCGATGGCCAGCGCATCGGCGGCATCGGCCTGGGGATTCGCGGGGAGCTTCAGCAGCGTGCGCACCATGTGCTGCACCTGGCTTTTCTCGGCGCTACCAATCCCAACCACCGTCTGTTTAACCTGCCTTGCGGCGTATTCGAACACCGGCAGATCCTGATTCACCGCAGCCACAATCGCCACGCCGCGCGCCTGACCGAGCTTTAACGCGGAGTCCGCATTTTTCGCCATAAAGACCTGCTCGATGGCGAAATAGTCCGGCTGGAACTGGGTGATGATCTCCGACACGCCTGCGTAGATAAGCTTCAGGCGCGACGGCAGATCGTCCACTTTAGTGCGGATACAGCCGCTGCCGAGGTAGGTTAACTGGCGTCCAACCTGACGGATGACGCCATAACCGGTAATGCGTGAGCCGGGGTCAATCCCGAGGATAATCGACATCACGCTTCTCCCGCAAAGGGTTCAGGCTGGCGCATTACAGCGTCGCAGCCACCTCATCAGAGATTTCACCGTTGTGGTAAACTTCCTGCACGTCGTCGCAATCTTCGAGCATGTCGATCAGACGCAGCAGTTTCGGTGCCGTTTCCGCATCCATATCCGCTTTGGTAGACGGGATCATCGACACTTCCGCGTTGTCCGCTTTCAGGCCAGCCGCTTCCAGCGCGTCACGCACCGCGCCCAACTCTTCCCACGCGGTGTACACGTCGATAGCACCGTCATCGAAGGTGACAACGTCTTCCGCACCCGCTTCCAGCGCCGCTTCCATGATCGCGTCTTCGTCGCCTTTCTCGAAGGAGATAACGCCTTTTTTGCTGAACAGGTAAGCAACGGAACCGTCTGTGCCCAGGTTGCCACCGGTTTTGGTGAACGCGTGGCGCACTTCGGCAACGGTACGGTTACGGTTGTCAGACAGACATTCAACCATCACCGCGGTACCGCCAGGGCCGTAACCTTCATAAATGATGGTTTCCATGTTCGCGTCTTCATCACCGCCCACGCCGCGCGCGATTGCACGGTTCAGGGTGTCACGCGTCATGTTATTAGACAGGGCTTTATCAATCGCCGCGCGCAGACGTGGGTTAGAGCCCGCATCGCCGCCGCCCAGACGTGCTGCTGTCACCAGTTCACGAATGATTTTGGTAAAGATTTTACCGCGCTTGGCATCCTGTGCCGCTTTGCGGTGTTTAGTGTTGGCCCACTTACTATGACCTGCCATAAAAATATCCTCAAAGAGCGCGCCTTTTCAGGCAGCGTTAATTACAAATTCTTCAATCGCCTGCCGGTTGCTCCACGACTTGGTCAGTGCAGCGGCATCCGCCGCATCAACCCAACGGTAGGTCAGATGCTCAGTGAACACCACCTCCCGCTCGTGGGGAAGCGCAAGACAGAACCAGGATTCCGTGTTGCGCTCAATGCCCGGCGCATAGCGATGACGTAAATGGCTAAAAATTTCAAACTCCACCGTGCGCTGACAGTCCTTCAGGGTCAGTTGCTCGCAGGCAACGTCAATGGTGACCTCTTCCTTTACTTCACGCGCGGCGGCCTGCGACGCGGTTTCTCCCTCTTCCAGACTGCCGGTAACCGACTGCCAGAAATCAGGATCGTCGCGCCGCTGCAACATCAGCACCCGCTTCGTGTCCTGGGCGTAAATCACTACTAAGACAGAAACGGGACGCTTATATGCCATATCAGTTTTTCTCTTCCTTCTTCACCACTTCAATGCCCAGCTCGGCCAGAGAGGCCGGGTTAGCAAAGCTTGGCGCTTCGGTCATCAGACACGCGGCGGCGGTGGTTTTCGGGAAGGCGATAACATCACGAATGTTGTCGGTGCCGGTCAGCAGCATGGTCAGACGGTCAAGACCGAATGCCAGACCCGCGTGCGGAGGCGTACCGTATTTCAGCGCGTCCAGCAGGAAGCCAAACTTCTCGCGCTGCTCTTGTTCGTTGATGCCCAGAATGCCGAACACGGTCTGCTGCATTTCACCGCTGTGAATACGCACGGAACCGCCGCCCACTTCGTAGCCGTTGATGACCATGTCGTAGGCGTTCGCCACCGCGTCTTCCGGTGCCGCTTTCAGCTCTGCCGCGCTCATGTCTTTCGGCGAGGTGAACGGGTGGTGCATCGCGGTCAGGCCGCCTTCTCCGTCGTCTTCAAACATTGGGAAGTCGATAACCCACAGCGGCGCCCATTTGTTTTCGTCGGTGATGTTCAGGTCTTTGCCGAGCTTCAGACGCAGCGCGCCCATCGCGTCGGCAACCACTTTCTTGTTGTCTGCGCCGAAGAAGATCATGTCGCCGTCCTGTGCGCCCACGCGCTCAAGGATGGCTTCAACGATCTCTGCGTTCAGGAATTTCGCGACCGGGCTGGTGATACCTTCCAGACCCTTCGCACGCTCGGTCACCTTAATATAGGCCAGACCTTTAGCGCCGTAGATCTTGATGAAGTTGCCGTAGTCGTCAATCTGCTTACGGCTCAGCGCCGCACCGCCCGGTACGCGCAGCGCCGCAACGCGACCTTTAGGATCGTTAGCCGGGCCAGCAAATACCGCGAACTCTACGGATTTCAGCAGGTCAGCCACGTCCACCAGCTCCATCGGGTTACGCAGGTCCGGCTTATCGGAGCCGTAGCGACGCTCTGCTTCCGCGAAGGTCATAATTGGGAAATCGCCCAGCTCAACGCCTTTCACGTCGTTCCACAGGCCGCGCACCAGCGCTTCCATCACTTCACGCACCTGCTCGGCGGTCATGAAGGAGGTTTCAACGTCGATCTGGGTAAATTCTGGCTGACGGTCAGCACGCAGGTCTTCGTCACGGAAGCACTTAACAATCTGATAGTAACGGTCGAAGCCGGACATCATCAGCAGCTGTTTGAACAGCTGAGGAGACTGCGGCAGCGCGTAGAATTTGCCTTTATGAACGCGGGATGGCACCAGGTAGTCGCGCGCGCCTTCCGGCGTGGCTTTGGTCAGCATCGGGGTTTCGATATCAAGGAAACCGTGGTCGTCCATGAAGCGGCGCACCAGGCTGGTGATTTTCGCACGGGTTTTCAGGCGCTGAGCCATTTCCGGGCGACGCAGATCCAGATAGCGGTACTTCAGACGCGCTTCTTCGGTGTTGACGTGGTTGGAGTCCAGCGGCAGCGCTTCTGCGCGGTTGATGATAACCAGGTCAGACGCCAGCACTTCAACAGCACCGGTCGCCATGTCTGCGTTGACGTTTTTTTCGTCACGGGCACGAACGGTGCCGGTGACCTGAATGCAGAACTCATTACGCAGCTCAGAAGCCAGCTTCAACGCGTCCGCGCGATCCGGATCGAAGAACACCTGCACGATACCTTCGCGGTCGCGCATATCGATAAAGATAAGGCTACCAAGATCACGACGACGATTGACCCAACCACACAGGGTGACCTGCTGCCCGACGTGGGACTGACGCAGCTGCCCGCAATATTCTGTACGCATGAGATATCCCTTAATTAGCCGCAGGCTGATTGTCGCCTCTGTTTCAGGCTACTTTGTCGCAGCTTTAACTGTATGTCACAACTGGATGAAAAAAGGCGGCTATTATACTGGAAATTCCGCCTGACGATAAGTGCGAAGCGCGGCCTGACGCACGTTTGCTGCACTCTTATTGCGCATTCTCACAAAAATTAACAAAATTGTCCGTCTGATAACAGCCATGAACAGCGTAAGGTGTAGCCCAGGCCTTTCATTTAACTGGAGTTACTATGTTTTCACTCGATACCACCAAAACCGCCCTCGTGGTGATTGATTTACAGGAAGGGATCCTGCCTTTTGCCGGTGGCCCGCACGCCGCTGACGACGTGGTCAGCCGTGCCGCGCGTCTGGCGGAAAAATGCCGCGCCGCGGGCGCACCTGTAATTATGGTGCGTGTCGGCTGGTCTGCCGATTTCGCCGAAGCGCTAAAACAGCCCGTCGACGCGCAGGCCGGGGCGCACGCGCTGCCGGAAAACTGGTGGACGTATCCGGCGTCGCTTGGCAAACGCGACAGCGATATCGAAGTCACCAAACGCCAGTGGGGCGCCTTTTACGGCACCGATCTGGAGCTGCAACTGCGCCGTCGCGGCATCGACACCATTATCCTGTGCGGAATTTCCACCAACATCGGCGTGGAATCGACCGCCCGCAACGCCTGGGAGCTGGGCTTCAACCTGGTCGTTGCCGAAGACGCGTGCAGCGCCGCTTCTGCCGATCAGCATCAGGGCAGCATGACCAACATCTTCCCGCGCATTGGCCGCGTGCGCAGCACCGACGAGATTTTGAACGCCCTATGATGTACGTAGGTCTGCCCCAATGGTCGCACCCGAAATGGGTGCGTCTTGGCATCACCAGCCTTGAAGAGTATGCCCGCCACTTTAACTGCGTGGAGGGTAACACTACGCTGTATGCCCTGCCCCGGGCAGAGATCGTCGAGCGCTGGCGGGAGCAGACCGATGATAACTTCCGCTTCTGCTTTAAGTTTCCGGCGACCATTTCCCATACCGCGGCGCTGCGAAACTGCGGGGATCTTACCGAAGAGTTTTTCACCCGGATGTCGCCGCTGGCCGACCGCATTGGTCAATACTGGCTTCAGCTTCCCGCCGCGTTCGCGCCGCGCGATCTGCCCGCCCTGTGGCAGTTTCTCGACGCCCTTCCCCGTGAATTTACCTACGGCGTGGAAGTGCGTCACCCGGAGTTTTTTGCCAAAGGCGAGGCTGAAAAAGCGCTGAATCGCGGTCTGCATGAGCGCGCCGTAAACCGCACGATCCTCGACAGCCGTCCAGTACACAGCGCCATTCCCCACAATGAGGCGATTATCGACGCGCAGCGCAAGAAGCCAAAGGTGCCCGTACACGCCGTCGTGACCGCAAAAAACCCAATGGTGCGGTTTATCGGCAGCGACAATATGCAGCAAAACATCGAGATGTTCTCCGTCTGGCTGCAAACGTTGCCGAAATGGGAGCAAAGCACCACGCCGTATCTGTTTTTGCATACGCCGGATATCGCCCAGGCGCCTGAACTGGTCGATGCTCTCTGGCAGGCCTTGCAGCGCGCGGTTCCGTCGGTCGGCGACGCGCCCGCCATCCCACAACAATCTTCTCTTTTCTGATATCACCCCCTATCATATAGGCGTGCCATCTGCCAAAAACAGGGAGTTAGTATGGTCAGCGCGCTTTATGCGGTGTTAGGTGCATTACTGCTGATTAAGTTTTCGTTTGACGTTGTGCGCCTGAGGATGCAATACCGCGTTGCCTACGGTGACGGCGGGTTTTCCGAATTGCAGGTCGCGATCCGCGTGCACGGTAATGCGGTTGAGTACATCCCTGTTGCCTTGATCCTGCTGCTGTTTATGGAAATGAACGGCGCGGAAACCTGGATGGTTCACCTCTGCGGTCTGCTGCTGATTGCCGGTCGGGTTATGCACTATTACGGCTTTCACCATCGTTTATTCCGCTGGCGTCGTTCCGGTATGAGCGCGACCTGGTGTTCGCTTTTGCTGATGGTGCTGGCTAACCTTTGGTATATGCCGTGGGAGTTGGTTTTCTCCTTCCGTTAGCGCACAATATGCCCCTTTATTTTTCCCGGATTTTTACGTTATGTCTGATCGCGACACGCTTTTTTCCGCGCCTATCGCCAGCCTGGGCGACTGGACCTTTGATGAACGGGTAGCCGAAGTCTTCCCCGACATGATCCAGCGCTCTGTTCCAGGTTATTCCAATATTGTCTCTATGATCGGGATGCTGGCTGAGCGCTTCGTGCAGCCCGGCACGCAGGTCTATGACCTTGGCTGCTCGCTGGGTGCCGCAACGCTGTCGGTGCGTCGTAACGTTCATCAGGAAGGCTGTAAAATCATTGCCGTTGATAACTCGCCGGCGATGGTTGAACGCTGCCGTCGCCACATCGACGCCTATAAAGCCCCGACGCCGGTCGAGGTGGTTGAAGGCGATATCCGCGATATCGAGATCAAAAACGCCTCGATGGTGGTGCTGAACTTCACCCTGCAATTTCTGGTGCCGGAAGACCGCCAGCTGCTGCTGGATAAGATCTATAAAGGGCTGAACCCCGGCGGCGCGCTGGTGCTGTCTGAGAAGTTCAGCTTTGAAGACGCCGACGTGGGCGAGCTGCTGTTCAACATGCACCACGACTTTAAGCGGGCGAACGGCTACAGCGAGCTGGAGATCAGCCAGAAGCGCAGCATGCTCGAAAACGTGATGCTGACCGACTCCGTCGAAACCCATAAAGCCCGCCTGCGCAAGGCCGGTTTTGAGCACAGCGAGCTGTGGTTCCAGTGCTTTAACTTTGGCTCACTTGTGGCGCTGAAGGCCGGGGACGCGGCATGATCGAGTTCGGTAATTTCTATCAGCTAATCGCTAAAAATCATCTGTCTCACTGGCTGGAAACCCTCCCTGCGCAAATCGCTACCTGGCAGCGCGACCAGCAGCACGGCCTGTTAAAACAGTGGTCAAACGCCGTGGAGTATTTGCCGGAGCTGACGCCGCATCGTCTGGATCTGCTGCACAGCGTGACCGCCGAGAGCGAAGAACCGCTTTCCGCCGGGCAGACTAACCGTATCGAAACGCTGATGCGCAACCTGATGCCGTGGCGCAAAGGGCCGTTTTCTCTGTACGGCGTGAATATCAATACGGAATGGCGCTCAGACTGGAAGTGGGACCGCGTGCTGCCGCATCTGTCCGATCTTAGCGGGCGTACCATTCTGGACGTGGGCTGCGGTAGCGGCTATCACATGTGGCGAATGATTGGTGCCGGGGCGCATCTGGCCGTCGGCATCGATCCGATGCAGCTGTTCCTGTGCCAGTTTGAAGCGGTGCGCAAGCTGCTGGGCAACGATCAGCGCGCGCACCTGCTGCCGCTGGGGATTGAACAGCTTCCGGCGCTCAAAGCCTTTGACACCGTGTTCTCAATGGGCGTGCTGTATCACCGTCGTTCTCCGCTGGAGCATCTCTGGCAGCTGAAAGATCAGCTGGTCAGCGGCGGCGAGCTGGTGCTGGAAACGCTGGTGGTGGAAGGCGATGAAAATACCGTTCTGGTGCCGGGCGATCGCTACGCGCAGATGCGTAACGTGTACTTTATCCCCTCCGCGCTGGCGCTGAAAAACTGGCTGGAGAAGTGCGGGTTTGTGGATGTGCGGATCGCAGACGTGAGCGTGACCTCCATCGAGGAGCAGCGCCGCACCGACTGGATGGTGACCGAATCGCTGGAGCAGTTCCTCGACCCGGACGATCGCAGCAAAACCATCGAAGGTTATCCGGCACCGATGCGTGCGGTGCTGATAGCGACGAAGCCGTAGTATTTTAGCCGGGTGGCGGCTGCGCCTTACCCGGCCTACTCAAGTAGGTTTTCTCCAAAATAGTTCATGTTGCAGCAAGGCGGCAACGCAGCGAATCCCCGGGAGCTTACATCAGTAAGTGACCGGGGTGAGCGAGGCGGCCAACGCCGCTGCGGCGTGAAATATGAAGGAGAAAAAAAGGCCCCTGTTGAAATTGCAGGGGCCTGGTACTAGCAAGCATCATATTGGGCGACATGATGCGCGGTAAAAATCGCTACGTTGCTACACGTGATAACGTTCAATCATCGATTTCATTACCGCAACCGACTCTCCATCTACACCGTAGCGTGAATACTCATCCGCTTCGGCATCCGTCGACATTGACAACCCTGTATTGCGATAACGCATGGGTGAAGGCGTCCATTTCCCTGCTGAGCTATGCAGCTCCTTGACCCCTGCGTTTAAAAACAGTTCGAGATTGCTGGCGCGAACTCCAGCGCCCGCCATTATTATTGGAACACCGGAATGTGCTTTTAGTTCCGTAATTAATTTCAAACCTTTTTCGGCGGACGACTGCTGACCCGACGTCAGCACGCGCGCCACGCCCAGCTCGGCCAGATTATCAAAGGCTTGCAGCGGATTTTTACACATATCAAACGCGCGATGAAAAGTGACCGCAAGGCCATTTGCCGCCGCCATTACCTGACGCATTGCGGGCATATCGACGTTACCCTCTTCATCAAGCAGGCCGATCACCAGCCCCGGGAAACCGAGATCGCGAATAAGCGCGATATCCTCAAGCATGGCACTGAACTCACCTGCGGTGTAACAAAAATCACCGCCGCGCGGGCGCACGATCGGGTGAACCGGAATCGACACCTGCTGACGTGCGGATTTCAGCACGCCGTATGAAGGCGTTAGCCCCCCCTCTTTCGGTGCCGCACACAGTTCAATGCGGTCGGCTCCCCGTTGTTGCGCCGTTACGGCACACTCCACGCTGTAACAACAAATCTCCAGCAGCGCCATTCACTCCTCCTTCAGTCAACCCAACGCACTATCATGACACGCCCGTGGCGTCCGTTCCCGGCGGGAACTCACATCTGCTCCGCTTCGCTGGCAACAATCTGCTCGATGGTCCAGGGGTGGAATTTCACCGTCACCTGTCCGTCCGTCACCGCCAGGGTCGGATTCGGCAACCGCTCGCGTTCGCCTTTTGGCGAGCTGGTTTTGACGAAAATCCCCGGCTGGCTTAATCCTTCGTCAGCCAGCAGCGCCAGCGCGCGGGCGCTGAGCGTTTCCGGCTCGCCGGGCAGGACGATTTCAATGTGCTCCCAGCCTTCGTGCGGATAACGCTTTTCCCCCGGCCACGGCAGCTCGACCACGCTGAACTGCCAGTGGGCGACGCAAACCGGTTCATGCAGCTTAAACAGGCAGATAGGACGGCCGTTGATGATGTTTTCAGAGAGCAGCTCGCCACACTGTTCGAACCCGCGACGCCAGCGTTCAGCGGTCGCGTTCTGGTGGCAGCGCAGCGAAATGTGATCCGCTTCAAGAGGTGCGATATCCAGACCGAGGCGGGTGGCAAGTTCTGTGAACGCCTGGGTGAAACGCGGGAGATCTGCGGAAATATCATGCAGATCGTCAATAGATTGCCAGTTCGCCATAAAAGAGTCTCTCAACGTGTCGCAAAGCCGCTAATTTACTCTGTTGCCACGCGACTACCAACCGTGGAATGACGCTTTTTGCGACTGCATGATTATGCACGCTGACTTAGCCTGGATTCTGAGCGATCTTCGCCCCCCGCAGTGCTGACGGCAGAGGGCATTTGCAGTATACTCCCGGCCTCAATTCTTAAACGGGTGCGGGTGCTAGTGAACGCGCATCAAAAAGGTAAGGTATCCAGGTGAATATTCAGGCTCTTCTCTCCGAAAAAGTCAGTCAGGCACTGATTGCCGCAGGCGCTCCTGCGGATTGCGAACCCCAGGTTCGTCAGTCAGCAAAAGTTCAGTTTGGCGACTATCAGGCTAATGGCGTGATGGCAGTGGCTAAAAAACTGGGAATGCCGCCACGACAACTCGCTGAGCTGGTGCTGACTCATCTGGATCTGAACGGGATCGCCAGCAAAACTGAAATTGCGGGCCCGGGCTTTATCAACATCTTCCTTGACCCGGCGTTCCTGGCAAGCCACGTTGACGCGGCGCTGAAGTCCGACCGTCTGGGCGTGACAAAACCAGACGCGCAAACCGTCGTCGTTGACTACTCTGCGCCAAACGTGGCGAAAGAGATGCACGTGGGCCACCTGCGCTCCACCATCATCGGCGATGCGTCCGTGCGTACCCTTGAGTTCCTCGGCCATAAGGTCATCCGCGCGAACCACGTAGGCGACTGGGGCACCCAGTTCGGGATGCTGATTGCTTATTTAGAAAAGCAGCAGCAGGAAAACGCGGGCGAAATGGCGCTGGCTGACCTCGAAGGCTTCTACCGTGAAGCGAAAAAACACTACGACGAAGACGAAGCGTTCGCCGAGCGCGCGCGTAGCTACGTGGTGAAATTGCAGGGCGGCGATACCTACTTCCTGGAAATGTGGCGCAAGCTGGTAGACATCACCATGTCCCAGAACCAGCTGACCTACAACCGTCTTAACGTGACCCTTACCCGCGACGATGTAATGGGCGAAAGCCTGTACAACCCAATGCTGCCGGGCATTGTGGCCGATCTGAAAGCAAAAGGTCTGGCGGTGGAGAGCGAAGGCGCAACGGTGGTATTCCTTGATGAGTATAAAAACAAGGAAGGCGAACCGATGGGCGTGATCATCCAGAAAAAGGATGGCGGCTATCTCTACACCACGACCGATATCGCCTGTGCGAAATACCGCTACGAAACCCTTCACGCCGACCGTGTGCTCTATTACATCGACTCCCGTCAGCACCAGCACCTGATGCAGGCGTGGACCATCGTGCGTAAAGCCGGTTACGTGCCGGATTCCGTTCCGCTGGAGCACCACATGTTCGGCATGATGCTGGGTAAAGACGGTAAGCCGTTCAAAACCCGCGCGGGCGGTACGGTGAAGCTGGCCGATCTGCTGGACGAGGCGCTGGAGCGCGCACGTCGTCTGGTTGCCGAGAAAAACCCGGATATGCCTGCCGACGAGCTGGAAAAACTGGCGAACGCCGTGGGTATCGGTGCGGTGAAATACGCGGATCTGTCCAAGAACCGTACCACCGACTACGTGTTCGACTGGGACAACATGCTGGCGTTTGAAGGTAACACCGCGCCGTACATGCAGTACGCCTACACCCGCGTGCTCTCGGTGTTCCGTAAAGCGAATATCGACGAAAGCGCGCTGGCAAATGCCGCCGTTGTGATTAGCGAAGATCGCGAAGCGCAGCTGGCCGCGCGTCTGTTGCAGTTTGAAGAGACCCTGGGCGTGGTTGCGCGTGACGGTACGCCGCACGTGATGTGTTCTTACCTGTACGACCTGGCCGGCCTGTTCTCTGGCTTCTACGAACACTGCCCTATTCTCTCCGCAGAGAATGAGGACGTGCGTAACAGCCGCCTGAAGCTGGCGCAGCTGACGGCGAAGACCCTGAAGCTGGGTCTGGATACCCTGGGTATCGAAACCGTAGAACGTATGTAATAAAAACGTCCGCCTCACTGGGGCGGACGTTTTTTTTGTCGTTAATTATCCAGCAACAAGCACTTCGTAATCATCTACATCCCACTCTTTACCCTGATAGCTAATGCTGCCGCCTTTCAGCAGATGTGCTCCCGCTTTACCTACAAACAGGCCGTTTTGGAATTTCGCACGCGCGACATAAAGCGGTTTACCGTCAGCTTCATTTCCTGCCTGAATAGCCGCAGGTGGAATCGAATGACCTCTTACATGAACCCATTTCACCGGGCCAACATAGACTTCGAATTCGTGGCAAACATGTTCTTTACCACCCCAGGGAATATGCGCACCAAATCCGTACACTAATTTTCCAGGATGAACACCACCGTTAAATTTCGCGCGAATAATAAAAAGAGGAATAGGCTTATTTGTGCCAGGTGCATTATTTTCATATCCTGCCACCGGCGAATCCATTGCAATACAATTATCAGTAGATAATTTCCACATAATGACATTCCTTATTTAATTGCGTTAATTCTAAGTGCAACGATGATTAAATATCTTCGACGGACTGAAGAGAAACCTTATTGTTGAGATCCTTTAGAATCACTACCTTGCCCAGCGTGGTTTCAGGTTGAGGGTGAATGGGGCGTTTCGACGCAATATAGGTATAGAGCATACCCGCAACCACTTGAGACCCGACATAAAGCAATGGCGTAAACTCCACACCGATAATATCTTTAACGCCGCGCTGGAAAATATCCACCTGCTCATCTGACATCTTTTCTACATTCATATTCACCGCAGGGTTGATGATAATACCACCATCTCTATTAGTCATATTACTTCTCCATGTATTTGCATCAGATTTTTCTCCAAAGACAAATTTAAAATACGGTAGAAAAGCGACTCAATATGTGTTTGATATCACATTTTAGTGGATAAGGTTAAATTAATTACCAGACTCATTATATATAATTATTTATTTAACAATTCGCATTCATAAAGCAAATGATTTAGTTAATTAAAAAGCCTCTTATTAAAAGAGGCTTTTATTTATTCGCGTTTAGAAATACTTCCGCAAATATTCCGTCAGACAGAGTATCGCCATCGCCTGGCCGTAAGGCATAGAGGTCAGCGGGATCTGGCGATAAAACTCCAGGTCGCTGCCCATTCCCGTGCCAAACGACGTTTGCAGCAGCTCCCCTTCCGGCGAAATGTTTTTCACGATGCCGCGAATCGCTTTTTCAGCCACCTCCGCGTATTCCGGCGCGACGTAGCGCTTACGCACCGCTTTCAGAATGCCGTAGGCAAAGCCCGCCGTGGCGGAGGCCTCAAGATAGGAGTTTGGATCGTCGAGCAGCGTATGCCACAGCCCGGAGTCGTCCTGGCATTGCGCCAGGGCCGCAACCTGCGCGTTCAGCACCTGCACCAGGTAACGGCGCACCGCGTTGTTTTCAGGCAGATCCACCAGCTCGAGGAAATCCGGGATCACGATGGTCAGCCAGCTGTTGCCGCGCGCCCAGCGGGCATGGGCAAAATTGTGCTGGCCGTCGTAATTCCAGCCGTGGAACCACAATCCGGTTTCCCGGTCCATCAGGTTTTGCACGTGCAGCAGGAACTGATAAATCGCCTCTTCGACGTACTCCGGCTTGTTGAGCAATTTGCCGATCTTCGCCAGCGGAAGCACCGTCATCATCAGCGTGTCGTCCCACATCTGCTGATGGTTCTCTTCGGCGAGGGTTATGTGCTGCATTCCGCCGTGCTCGGTGCGCGGCATCTCGTACATTGCCCATTCTGCCCAGCTTTCCAGCCACGGCAGCCAGGCGGGGTTTTTGCACTCTTCATAGCGATACGCGAGCGTCAGGAATGGGGACATGGTGTTGACGTTTTTGGTGGTCGCGCCTTCGGCAAAACGGTCGGTGAACCAGCGGTCAATGGTGTCGCGCATCTGCTCGTCGCCGGTCTGGCAGTAATACTGCCAGATGCCGTAAAGCCCCACGCCGTGCGTCCACTCCCATCCCGCCCAGCCTTTGGTGTCGATCACGCGCCCGTCGTCCAGCCGCAGCAGGAATTCACCCGTTTTATCGTGAATGTTCACCAGATTATGCGTCACTTTCTGAATCAGTGATTTCAGTTCATCCCTGGCAATAAAGCGCTCAGGCTGACGCAGTAACGGACTCTGTTTGACAGGCCACACTTTCATCATCTTAACCTCTGTTGTATGTCGAATTCAGTACCGCACGTTCTTTCAGCGAAGGAGCCGCCGGTTTATTACGATTCAGATAACCAATATTGTTGTTGCCCCACAGGGACTCGTAAGGCATTCCCGCCAGCATTTCGACCGTCGCCCGCGCCTGCGGCGTCGCCATCTCCGGGATCGCTCTGTCTGACTGGCGCATTTTTGCCGTTTCTTCGCGCAGCGTGCTGTGGGTCTGTAGGTTGAGCTTGAAGCGCAGGGAGACCAGGAAACCGCAGAACAGCACGAGCACGGTGCCCACGCTCAGGATCATCAGAATGGTGTGGCTCACTTCGGCAGGCTGCGTTTTCTGCCCGCTCACGAAGCCGGAGAGCTGCATCACGATGCCCACCAGCATCACCGCCCCCGCCTGAGAAGCTTTACGCGTCAGGGTCATGATGCCCGCGAAGATCCCTTCACGGCGCTGGCCGGTGATCACCTCGTCCACGTCCGCAATATAGGTGTAGGTATTCCACGGCACGTAGTTGATACCGCCGCGTCCCAGACCGGCGATCGCAGAGACCAGCAGCAGCAGGGAGTAAACGTCGCTCAGCCCGGCGTAATAGAGAACGGCATACGAGACAGAAGCCAGACCGAACAGCACCACCACCATGCGGTAGGACGGCGCAGGCCCGAAGCGGATGCACAGCGGGATCATGGCGATCACGGCGATAAACTGGAAGGTCGCCATGGTCCCGAGCAGGTTCGAGGCCAGCGACGCCTCCTGCATCAGCACAAACACCACGTAGTAGGTAAACACGGCGTTAAAGACGTCCTGGGCGATGTAGCCGCCGAGGTACATGCCGAGGTGCTGACGGAAAATTTTAATGCGCAGGGTTGAGCTGAGCTCCACGATCAGACGGTTCAGGCTCTGCCCGAGCGAAAGCTGCTTTTTCTCATCTTCAGCACGCAGCGCCGCTTCGGTCCACTCTTCGCGCGGCCGCTCCCAGGTGAAGAACCAGACGAAGGTCAGCATCAGCGCGCACAGCACCGAGAAGACCAGGCTTGCATAGAAGAAGGAGATGGCGTTGTCTTTACCGAAGTGGGTCAGCAGGATCCCCGGCAGGAAGGAGGCGAGGATGGCCGACATCTGCGCCATGGAGATACGCGCGCCCGAGAACTTGGTTTTCTGTTTGAAGTCGTCGGTCATCTCCGGCACCAGCGTTTCATACGGCACCAGGATCATGGTGTAGACAATATCGAATATCAGGTAGGTCAGCAGGTAGTACCAGAAGCTCATGTCTCCGACCCACATCAGCGAATAGCTGAAGACGCAGGGAATGCCGAGCAGAATAAAGAACTTACGGCGACCGAAGCGCTTGCCGAGCCAGGTGGTGCCGAAGTTATCGGTCATAAAGCCCATGAGCGGGCTGACCACCGCGTCCAGCACCCTTGCCGCCGCGAAGATAAAGGTCGCCTCGATAGGCGAGAGTCCACAAAAGGTCGTATAAAAATACAAAAGCCAGGCGGCGGTCAGCGCGGTGGTGCCCGCCCCGAGGAAATCGCCTGAACCGTAAGCAAGGTAGTTTGCGAGTCCAATTTTACGTTTTTTCATTGCCGTCAACCCTAATCAGTGTTGGGAGACTCCCTGTAAGCAACCTCATCCGGGAGTTTTTACACGGCTACAGTAAAAGCATCGACCAGGGGATACCTTTCTGTTTCTGCCACCGCACGAGGGCGAATGGCAAAAATGCAAAGAGTGTCGCTACGCGTGTCACTGATTTATAAAACAGCGTTTCTTTTGTATCAAAAGCTTGGGTCAATTTTGCGAGCCAGCCACCAGAATTGCCCGGCGGCTGGCGTAAGGCGGGGTTCTAGCGGTAGTTGACGATGACGGAATTGCTCTGGACCTTTAACGCCGGGATTAAGCGCCCGCCGCCGGGAACTTCCCAGATAAAGCGCAGGGTTTCACCGGCCGCTACGCCGTTGAACGCCTGGGTGGTGCCGCTTTCGGCATCGATCTGCGTGCAGCGGCTTTGAGAGCACAAACGCGCGATCAGCCCGGCGGGCGTTGGGCCGATAAGCTTATAGTTCCAGACCACCAGGGTCATCTGCCCGGACACCGGTTCAGACGGCGCCAGCGGGCGGGAAGACATCGCCACGCCGCGATGGTTGAGAGTGACCCCCACGCTGCTGGCCTGCCATGTCCCCTCGCCTGCGGCCTGCGCCACCAGCGGGAAGAGAAGGATCCATAACCACTTGCGCATTATTTACCTCCGATGGTTGCCGTCATACGAATATGGCGGTTGTCCGACAGCTCCATGTTTGACAGCACTACCAGCTGCGACAGGCTGCGGCGCAGGAAGCGCGACAGCAGCGGACGCAGCGCGTGGTTCACCAGCAGCACCGGCGGCGCCCCGAGCATCTCCTGACGCGCCAGCGCCTCCTGGGTTTGCGCCAGCAGACGATCCGCCAGGCCCGGCTCAAGCCCGCCGCCGCCCTGCAACGCCTGAAGCAGCAGGCGTTCAAGCGGCGTATCCAGCCCGATCACCTGCACCTCGCCGGTGCCCAGGAACCACTGCTGGGTGATGGCACGGCCCAGCGCCACGCGCACCACTGCGGTCAGCTCGTGCGGATCGTTTTGCAGCGGCGCATGTTCGGCGAGGGTTTCCAGAATGGTGCGCATATCGCGGATAGGGACCTTCTCGTCGAGCAGGTTTTGCAGCACCTTATGCAGGGTGGTCAGCGTCACCACGCCCGGCACCAGATCTTCGGTCAGCTTCGGCATCTCCTGGGTCACGCGATCCAGAAGCTGCTGCGCCTCCTGACGCCCAAACAGCTCGGCGGAGAATTGCCCAATCAGGTGATTCAGGTGGGTCGCGACCACGGTACTGGCCTCCACCACGGTATAGCCCTGGATCTGCGCCTGCTCTTTCAGCGCGCTCTCGATCCAGATCGCCGCCAGCCCAAAGGCCGGATCGATGGTCTGTTCGCCCGGCAGCGTTCCCGCCGCCGTGCCCGGGTTGATTGCCAGCCAGCGTCCGGGATAGGCATCACCGCTGCCGATCTCTACCCCTTTCATCAGAATGCGATAGCGCGCGGGCGGCAGATCCATGTTGTCGCGGATATGCACCACCGGCGGCAGGAAGCCCATCTCCTGCGCGAATTTCTTACGAATACTGCGGATACGCCCGAGCAGCTCGCCGTCCTGCTGGAAATCCACCATCGGGATCAGGCGATAGCCCACCTCCATCCCCAGGGTATCCTCCAGCTGCACGTCGCTCCAGGTCGCTTCCACCGCCTGGGTATTCTCCTGCACTTTGTTGACCGGCACGGGATCCGCCGACGGTTTGGTTTCGCGGCCGCGCATCCACCAGGCCAGCCCCAGCAGCCCGGCGGTAAACAGCAGGAACACCAGGTTTGGCATCCCCGGCACCAGGCCGAGCAGACCGAGCACCGCCGCCGCCAGCAGCATCACGCGCGGGTTGCTGAAAAGCTGCCCGACCATCTGCTCGCCGACGTCCTGATCGGTGCTGACGCGGGTCACGATCACACCCGCAGCGGTCGAGATCACCAGCGCCGGGATCTGCGCCACCAGGCCGTCACCGATGGTCAGCAGCGTATAGCTTTCCGCCGCGTGCCCCATGTCCATGCCGTGTTGCAGAACCCCTACCAGCAGGCCGCCGACCACATTGATCACCATGATCAGAATGCCCGCGATGGCGTCACCGCGCACGAACTTGCTCGCACCGTCCATCGATCCGTAAAAGTCCGCTTCCTGAGTCACCTCCGCACGGCGCTTTTTCGCTTCATCTTCCGCAATCAGACCCGCGTTCAGGTCGGCGTCGATCGCCATCTGCTTGCCCGGCATTCCATCCAGCACGAAGCGCGCGCCCACTTCCGCAATACGCCCGGCACCTTTGGTGATAACCATAAAGTTGATGATAACGAGGATCACGAACACCACGATGCCGATGGCAAAGTTACCGCCCACCAGGAAGTGGCCGAAGGCTTCAACGACTTTACCCGCCGCCGCCCCGCCGGTATGCCCTTCCATCAGAATGATACGCGTTGAGGCCACGTTCAGCGCCAGACGCAGTAAGGTGGTAAACAGCAGGATGGTCGGGAACGCCGCAAACTCCAGGGTGCGCTGGGTGAACATTGCCACCAGCAGCACCATGATCGAGAGCGCAATGTTGAATGTAAAAAGCAGATCGAGGATGAATGCCGGGAGCGGCAGTACCATCATCGACAAAATCAGCAGGATGAGAATCGGCCCGGCGAGGATTTGCCATTGCGTCGATTTCATGTTGCTCGGCAGGCGCAACATTGCCACCAGATTAGCCATCAGTGTCCTTCTCGTTCATAAAATCCAGCGCGTCAGGCACTGGAAGGTTTTCAGGTTTCACAGGACGTTGACCGCCTGCTAAACGCCAGCGTTTCAGCTGCCAGACCCAGGCCAGCACCTCTGCCACTGCGGCATAGAGCTGCCCCGGGATCTGCTGTCCGATTTCCGCATGGCGGTACAGCGCACGCGCCAGCGGCGGTGCTTCAAGAATGGGAACCCGGTTTTCCGTGGCGATTTCACGAATGCGCAGCGCAATCAGCCCCGCCCCTTTCGCCACCACTTTTGGCGCGCTCATTTTGTTCTCGTCATACTGCAACGCCACCGAGTAGTGCGTCGGGTTGGTGACGATAACGTCCGCTTTCGGAACATCTTCCATCATGCGACGACGCGCGGCGGCGCGCTGCATCTGGCGAATACGCCCCTTAACGTGAGGGTCGCCCTCCATTTGCTTATACTCATCACGAATATCCTGACGGGACATGCGTAGCTTTTTAATGTGGGTGTAGATCTGAAAGAAGACGTCAAACCCGACCATCGGAATGATGCTCAGCACCACCAGCAGCGCGCATAGCCCGACCAGATTCATGGCGTTGCTCATGGCGGTCAGCGGGGATTCGCTGATAAGCCGCATCATCTCAGGCCAGTTGTGCAGCAGGTAAAACCCGGCGGCGCTGCCCATCAGCGTGGATTTGAGGATCGCTTTGAGCAGCTCCGCCCCGGTCTGGGCAGAGAACATCTTCGCAATGCCGGGAAGCGGGTTGAGCTTGGAAAATTTTGGCTGGAGCGATTTACCGCTAAAGACCAGACCGCCGAGCATCACGGGCGACACGATAGCGACCAGCACCACGCCTGTGATTAACGGCAGCAGCGCGATCATCGCATCTTTAATTAACAGGATGATTTGACTGAGGATCAGGTTCGGGTCGTTGACCATGCTGTGGTCAAAACGTAGTCCCGTCGACAGCATTCCCGCCAGCCTGCGGGCGAGCGACTCCCCACCCAGCCAGATGATGCAGACTCCCACGATTAAGATAAGCAGCGAGGTCAGCTCTCTGGAGCGGGGTATTTGCCCTTCCTCACGCGCCTTTTCTAGTCGGTGGGGTGTGGGGGCTTCTGTTTTGTCGTCGTTCTCTTCTGCCACTGTGCGCGCTCGCAGCCCATTACGTCACGCTTATCATGCCAGAGCGCCTGGCTATCAATGGCCTGAAAAGCCCGCATAACCCCGCCTTTTTAGGCTGTTTAGGAGAGGACCGTTAATCGCCTTTCCGCTGCAATACTGCCGAGAATCAGGAAAACAAAAAAGTAATGAATATTACTATTTCACATGTATGAGGATAATAAATTCACCAGAAATATCTGGTGGTGAATTAATGCGCCAGGGTATTTCATATTCAAACTTAATAAACCAAAGATAACAAATAGCCCCCAGAAATATTGTTGCGAATCACTTCCAGTTTGATATGATCGCCGTATTAAATAGACTAATTTATATAAATCAAAGGCTACCTCCCAATCAGGTGATGAATTTTAGCTATTTATTTGACCTCTATTTGCATTCAGTGAATGGATATATTAGATAAGGAAATTCTACATATGAAAGTGACTTCTTCAATACTCGCGGGCGCTTTATTGGCAGTAACGTCGACGAGTGTATTTGCCGCAGAAATGAATGCCGGCACAATTCACTTCACCGGTTTAATCATTGAACCAAGCTGTACCATCGTGGGTGATAGCGGCACGGACAGCACCATTCCACTTGGCACCTACCCGACATCGTTATTTGCCAAAACCAATTCTGAATCTCCGCTGGTGCCTTTCTCTATTACCCTGGCAGACTGCCCGGTACAGAGCGATGGCCTGCCTGCGGTCCAGCTCACCTTTAATGGCACAACCGACTTAACCAAGTCCACAACCTTACTTGACGTAAGTAAATTGACCACCGAAGGCGACAAAGCAGCGACCGGAGTAGGCATTGCAATCAGTCCGGATGGAAAAGATTCCACGCTGCTCAAATTTGATGGTGCGGAAGATCAGATTTATATTGAGCTTTCAACTATTGCCACAAACACCATTAAACAGGATTTTAATGCCCGCTATCGTTCATTTTCCGATACTGTGACCGCAGGTCCGGCAGATGCAGATTTAACCGTTAATATCCTTTACCGTTAATGATTCATCATTAAATATAATCATAACGGATAAATTTAATAACGGTACTAATCTCACCATTGGGTATTTAATGAAGGTAATAATGGCGTCACAACCGTTATTGTTACCTTTTGCCCTTGATGGACACATTGCAGGTTAATTTATGCGTTTCACTCTCATCACCCTCATTCTTCTTTCAGGATTTCACTATTCCAGCGCCAATGCCGCCGGTATCCAGGTCGGAAGGACGCGCATTATTTATGACGCAAATAAAAAAGAGGTCGCGCTGCCGCTCACTAATAATGACAGCGAGCTGCCCTGGCTGATTCAGGCATGGGCGGATAATGGCGATGGAAAAACCCGCGCCCCCTTTATCGTGACGCCGCCGCTATTTCGCCTTGACCCGCAAAAGGAACAAAGCCTGCGTATTACCTGGACCGGTGTTCCCCTGCCGGAGGACAGAGAGTCGCTGTTTTATCTGAACGTGCGCACTATTCCGGCGGTGGCGAAAGAAGATACCAACAAAAACGTGCTGCGACTGATTTATAAAACCCGACTGAAGCTTTTCTGGCGACCAAAAGGCATTACCGGAACCAGCAAAGCGTCGTGCGAAACGCTGGCTTTCAGGCGTCTGGGCAACAGGCTGCATATAGAGAGCAAGGGTGCATTTTACAGCGTCTTTGATTCGCTGTCGGTGGGCGGCATACGCATAAAAAACGCCGACACCATTGCGCCTTTTAGTTCTGTGACTCTCCCTTTGCCCGCCGCAGCCACGGGGAAAACGGTGACGTGGCACTGCATCACCGACTACGGTAATCCGTCGGAAAAATATACAGCCGTTCTTAACCAGGGATGATTTTGCTGCATGATGTTTAAATCGAAGCCCGGTTGTCGACGGTTTACGCTGCCTGTACCGCTGCGCGTCAGCGTACTGGTTGCCCTCGCGATTGTTGCTTCCACGCAGGCCCGTGCCAGGGAGTATTATTTCTCACCGTCTTCTCTGGAAGGCGGTGCCCTTGCGCAGCCAGATATCGATCTCTCGCTGTTTTCAAAATCCAACGCGCAGCTGCCCGGACGCTATCCATCCCGCATCAAGCTTAACGAAACCCGGCTGGACGACGTCACGCTGACCTACTTCAACGGCCCGGACGGCCAGCTTCAGCCGCAGCTCACGCCGCTGATGCTGCGCCAGTGGGGCGTTAAGGTCGATAACTTTCCGACGCTGGCCGCCCTGCCGGCCAGTGAACCCATTCCTGAGCTTATCGGCCACTACATTCCTCTGGCGAGCGCAACGCTTGAGTTCTCGACCCTGACGCTGAAGGTTAGCATCCCGCAGGCGGCCATCAACGACGTCAGCCGCGGGTATATTGACCCTGCCCTCTGGGACGACGGCGTGCCGGTGATGTTCACGGACTACGCCTTCTCCGGCATCCAGAGCAGCAACAAGAGTAACAATACCTCAAGCCAGTACCTGAACCTGCGCAGCGGCATCAATGCGGGCGGATGGCGGGTGCGTAACTACTCAACCTGGAGCCAGACGTCAGAAAAGAATTCATGGGAAAACATCAGCACCTTTATACAGCACGACCTCGACCTGCTCCGGGCGCAGTTCACCGCCGGGGAAAACAGTACGCGCGGTGACGTCTTCGACAGCCTGCAATATCGCGGGGTCAACATTGCCTCTGACGAGCAAATGCTGCCCTACAGCCAGCGCGGATTCGCCCCGACGATCCGCGGGATCGCCAGCTCAAACGCCGAGGTCTCCGTGCGCCAGAACGGCTATCTGATTTATCAGAAGAACGTGGCGCCCGGTGCGTTTGAAATAACCGACCTTTACTCCACCACCAACAGCGGCGATCTGGAGGTCACGGTCAAAGAGGCGGACGGCACCGAGCATCGCTTTATTCAGCCCTACTCCAGCGTGGCGGTTATGCAGCGTCAGGGGCATATGAAGTACGAAGTCACCGCCGCGCGCTATCGGGCGAACGGCGATGGCAGCCACAACGAGCCTCTGTTTGCCCAGGGCAGTCTCATCTACGGTGTAAATAATATCCTGACCCTGTTCGGCGGCGTGACGGCGTCAGAAAAATACCATGCGGGTAATACCGGTGCCGGGATCTCGCTTGGCCCGTTAGGCTCCCTCTCAGCGGATGTCACCTTCGCTAAAGCCCGGCTGGATAACGACGTCAGCAGCAGCGGCAGCTCTTATCGCCTGCTCTATTCGGGCAAAATCGACACCACGGATACCAACTTTACGCTCGCCAGCTACCGGTACTCTACGCAGGGCTACTACAGCTTTGAGGACGCCAACCAGAAGTATGACGCACAGGACGTCGACTGGTCGTTCCGCTACAACAAGCGCAACCGTATTCAGGCCAGCATCAGCCAGTCGCTGTGGGGCAGTAGTTTCTATCTGAACGGCTACCAGCAGGATTACTGGGGCACCTCCGAGCGGGAGCGCAGCCTGTCCGCCGGGTTTAACACGGTAATTAGCGGGGTGAATCTGCACCTGGCGTGGACCTACAGCAGAGCGGGGGATGAAAGCAAAGACAGCCGGGTGTCGTTTGGCCTGAGCGTGCCGCTGAGCCGCTGGCTGCCGCGCGCCTGGAGCAGCTATAACCTCAGCAACAGCAAAAGCGGCGGCACCAGCCAGAGCCTCGGCATCAACGGCACCCTGCTTGAGGACGAGCGCATGAGCTACGCCCTTCAGCAGAGCCGCACCGGGGATGAAGGGGTCAACAGCAGTAGCCTGTATGGCACCTATCGCTCCCGCTATGCCAACCTGAACGCCGGGTATTTCACCTCGTCTGAAAACAACAGCCAGCTGAGCTACGGTGCCAGCGGCGCGATTGTGGCGCACCCACACGGGGTAACGTTGTCTCAGCCACTGGGCAGCCAGTTTGCCGTCATAAATACCAATGGCGCATCCGGCGTTCGCTTCCTGAACCAGCGGGGTATTCAGACCGACTGGCTGGGCAATGCGGTGATCCCGTCGCTGACGCCGTATCAGGAGAACACCATTCGCGTGGATACCACAACGCTGCCGCCTGATGTCGATACCACCGACACGGCGGTCACGGTGATCCCCACCCGCAATGCGGCGGTGCGGGCGACCTTTGATGCCAAAGTCGGCTACCGGATCATGGCAACCTTGACCCGTCCTCGCGGCGGCATTGTGCCGTTTGGCGCCGTTGCCACCAGCGAAGATCAGACCCTCTCCGGCATCGTTGACGATACCGGGACGCTCTACCTGGCAGGCCTTCGTGGCGATACCCGACTCTCCGTCCAGTGGGGCGATAAGCCCGACCAGCGCTGCGTTGCCATGCTCTCCCTTGATGAACTTAAGCAACCTGCGAATAAAGCCGGTATTCGCCTTCTTACCGTGCCTTGCCAACCGGAGACTGTCCGTGAACCTTAAACCCTCACTGCGCGTTATTGCTTTTGCCTCCTGCCTGTCGGCCACACAGGGACAGGCGGCGGTGACCACGCTAAAGAACTGCTTTACGTCTGCGCCTGACTACGCGGCGCAATTTTCCCGCGAGCTTTCTACCACCGAAAACGTGGCAAATCGGTCGCTGATGATCTCCGATCACATTGTCGGTAGCGGCGGCGAACTCACCGCCTCCTGCGACTGCCCGTCGAATATATTCGCCAGCAGTACGGTTTACGAATTAACCCTCGCCTCAAGCCCGTTAAGTGCTGGCATAAGTGGCTATGGTTATCTCACTGAAAATGTTGATATTGACGTTGAGGGCTACAGCGACGCAATCAACTCTCCGGACGGGTCGGGAATTTTTGGTCTGAAAATTAATAACTATCCGACGCCAGTGAGCTTACGCCCTAAGCTCATAGAAAATTTGAAATATGCGGAGGGCGTAGCAAGCGTCTGTAGCGACGCAACGCGTCCCAACGGGGGAACCACCGTCAAACGACGTTTCAAATGGAACGTCATGAGTATGACCTTTTACATCAAAAAACCGATCCTGGGTGAAGAGGTCATTCCCCCGACGCTGGTGGTGCAAAACTACGCCTGCCTCTATTTCGGCACCGGCGGCAGCTGCAATCTCACCTACGCCCAGCATGTTTCGAACATCTATTTCAGCGGCGTGCTTAGCGCCCCGCTCAACTGCGTGATTAACGCCGGCAGCACCATTGAGGTGGATTTTGGCAATCTGGTGACCAACAACTTTGTCACTAAAGGCCAGCCACCTAAGGGCTTTGCGCTAAAAGATGTCGATATCTCCTGGCACTGCGATGGCTCCGCGGTCGGCAATGACGACAAAATCAAACTGTCTCTGACCGCCGACCACGGGATAGCCGAAGGCAGCGACGGGCTGATCGGTAAAATGCTTAACCGGGACGATCTGGGCGTCAGGATCTTTCAGGGTAGCAAAGACGTGATTCTGGACGGCAGCGTGGAGTTTGACGTCAACCTTGACGAACAGGGCAATGGCAAAATTCAGTTGCAGGCGGCCCCGGTAAGTACCACGGCGAAGAGACCCGCCGCAGGGGCGTTTGAAGGGAATATGACGGTAAAAATGGAGCTGCGTTAAAACCACCCTCAGGCTGCGCCAGCAGCCTGAGGGTAAGTATTAGCCGTCAGAAACCGAGGCTGTCCAGCAGATCGTCCACCTGATCCTGGCTCGCCACCACGCCCGCTTTGGTCGCGTCGAGCTGCGGGCCGTTGAGCAGGCTTTCGTTCTCGCGCTTCGGACGCGCCGCCGGTTCCGGGATGTTCTCCAGAAGCACCATCAGCAGCTGACGCTCAATCTCCTGGATCACATCCATCATGCGCTTGATAACCTGGCCAGTAAGGTCCTGGAAATCCTGCGCCATCATGATGTCCAGCAGCTGGGCATTGGTGAAGCTGGTATGGCCCGGCACGTCACCCAGGAACTGACGGGTATCCGTGACCAGCTCGCGGGCATCCGCCAGCTCGATCGGGTTTTCAAACCACTCGTCCCAGCGCTTGCTCAGGTTTTTTGCCCCCTTCTCCATCGCGTCCTGGTGCGGCTGCGAGGCTTCAACGCTGTTCAGCGCGCGTTCGGCCGCCTGGGCGGTCATCTGCACCACATAGTCCAGACGATCGCGGGCATCAGGAATGGCTTCTGCCGCTTCCGCGATGGCCTGATCCAGCCCCAGCTCACGCAGGCTGTCGCGCAGCATACGCGTGAGGCTGCCGATGCGGGCAATGATGTCGCTCGGCGAGTGTTCTTCAACGGGTTTCATAGCAGGTTGCAACATTTCCATCACCTCACATGCCGAGTTTCTCGAAGATCTTACCGAGCTTCTCTTCCAGCGTTGCCGCAGTGAATGGCTTCACGACATAACCGCTTGCGCCCGCCTGTGCGGCGGCAATGATGTTCTCTTTCTTCGCTTCTGCGGTCACCATCAGAACCGGCAAAGAGGACATACCGCCGTCGGCACGAATGGTTTTCAGCAGTTCCAGACCGTCCATGTTCGGCATGTTCCAGTCGGAAATCACAAAACCAAATCCGCCCGCCTGGAGCTTGTTCAGCGCATCCACGCCGTCTTCTGCCTCTTCAACGTTGTTGAAGCCCAGCTCTTTAAGCAGGTTGCGCACGATGCGACGCATGGTGGAAAAGTCATCCACAACCAAAAACTTAAGCTCTTTATCCGCCATAAAATACTACTCCTGAGTCAAATACGTATTGCCTGTCCGGCACTGATTTTCGCCAGCATCTGCTGGCTTACCTGGCTAAGATCGACCACTTCGCTCACGCCACCCATATTGATGGCCTCGCGCGGCATGCCGAACACCACACAACTTGCTTCATTCTGCGCAATCGTCCAGGCGCCAGCCTGGTGCATCGCTAACATTCCTGCGGCTCCGTCGTTGCCCATCCCCGTCAGGATCACCCCAACGGCGTTGCGCCCCGCATGTTTCGCCACCGAATGAAACAGCACATCCACCGACGGACGGTGCCGGTTAACCGGCGGTCCGTCATGAATTTTGATTTGATAGTTCGCCCCGCTGCGCGCCAGCTCCATATGCTTGTCCCCCGGCGCGATATACGCATGTCCGGGCAGCACGCGCTCGCCGTCTTCCGCCTCTTTCACGCTGATTTGACACAGCTTGTTAAGACGCTCCGCGAACGAGCGTGTAAAGCCCGGCGGCATATGCTGGGTGATCAGAATAGCCGGACTTGAGAGCGGCAATGGCTGGAGTACATGGCGAATTGCCTCTGTTCCGCCCGTTGACGCGCCAATCACCAGCAGTTTTTCCGAGCTGAGCAGCGGCCCGGCCTTGAGCGCTGTCGGGGCTGCCGTCGGTTTGTGCGCGGCGAGTTTCGCCCGTGAGGCGGTGCGGATCTTATCGGCGATCATCTCGCTGTAGGCCAGCATCCCTTCGCGAATGCCCAGCTGCGGCTTGGTGACAAAATCTACCGCCCCCAGCTCCAGCGCGCGCAGGGTGATTTCCGAGCCTTTCCCGGTCAGGGAGGAGACCATCACCACCGGCATCGGGCGCAGGCGCATTAATTTTTCCAGGAAATCGATGCCATCCATGCGCGGCATTTCGACATCCAGCGTCAGCACGTCGGGGTTATATTTTTTAATTAAATCCCGCGCGACCAGCGGATCCGGAGCCGTCGCCACCATCTCCATATCGCTGTGGCTATTGATAATTTCAGTCATGATCTGGCGCATCAGCGCCGAATCATCGACAGACAATACCCTGATTTTACTCATGCTTTTTCCTTACTCAGCGCATATACCGTCTGCCCACGCAGGCTAAATTCGCGCGCGAGGTTGCTAAAGTTTTCCGAGTGCCCGGCAAACAGAAAACCGTCCGGCTTGAGCAGCGGAACAAAGCGGCGCAGGATCTCCTGCTGCGTCGTTTTATCAAAATAGATCATCACGTTACGGCAAAAAATGGCGTCAAACGGCCCCGGAACGTTGTATTGCTTGTCCAGCAGGTTGACGGGCGCGAACTCCACGCAGTTCGCCAGCTCCTGACGCACGCGCACCAGCCCTTCGTGCGGGCCTGTTCCCCGCATGAAGTAACGCTGTAGCTGCTGCGGCGACAGGGTTTTAAGTTCGTCCTGGCGATAGACGCCGTTACGGGCCTTCTCCAGCACCTCGGTGTCGATGTCGCTGGCGTAGACTTTCCAGCGACCCGGCGCCATACCGAGGGTGTCGGCTAACGTGATTGCCAGCGAGTACGGCTCCTCACCGGTCGAGGCCGCCGCGCTCCAGACGCGGTACTCCCCGGTGCGACGGCGCGCGTGCTCCGCCAGCACCGGGAAGTGGTGCCCTTCGCGGAAAAACGCCGTCAGGTTAGTGGTCAGCGAGTTAATAAATGCCTGCCATTCGGCGCTGTTCTGGTTCGCTTCGAGCATACTCAGGTAGCGACCAAAATCGTCAAGCCCCAGCGTGCGCAGGCGACGCACCAGACGGTTGTAGACCATGTCTCGCTTATGATCCGCAAGCACGATCCCCGCACGCTGGTAGATTAACTGACATATCCGACGAAAATGCGCGTCGGACAGCGCGAGGCGCTGTGTCATCTGTAACAATAATGACGTTTGCCCTGAGGGCGTGGGTGATGTCATAGCGCCTTCTTAATCACATTCAGGATACAACTGGCACGGCCTGCGACCGTCCGACTTCTGTTACTGCTTCAACCTGCTCGTTGACGTTAAATACCGCCACCAGACCGGTGAGATGATCCGCCTGGTTTGCCAGCTGATCGGTAGCGGCCGCCGCCTCTTCCACCAGCGAGGCGTTCTGCTGCGTTACCTGATCCATCTGGCTGACCGCCTGGGCCACCTGCTCGATGCCGCGACGCTGTTCGTCGGACGCCGAGGCGATCTCGCCCATGATGTCGTTGACCCGGGTGACGGAGGTGACAATCTCGGTCATGGTTTTCGCCGCCGTGTCCACCAGCGCCGAGCCTTGCTCCACGCGGGAGACCGACTCTTCAATCAGCACCTTAATCTCTTTCGCCGCGTTGGCGCTGCGGCTTGCCAGGTTACGCACTTCACCCGCCACCACCGCAAAGCCGCGACCCTGCTCGCCCGCGCGCGCCGCCTCTACCGCCGCGTTCAGCGCCAGGATGTTGGTCTGGAAGGCGATACCGTCAATCACGCTAATGATGTCGCCAATTTTCTGCGAGCTGGCGGCAATCTCCTGCATGGTGCTCGCCACGTGGGAAGCCTGGTCGCCCCCGCGTTTCGCCGTCATCGCCGCCTGTTTTGACAGGTCGGACGCCTGACGGGCGTTGTCGGCGTTCTGACTGACCGTCGCGGTCAGCTGCTCCATGCTCGCCGCCGTCTGAGCCAGCGAGGCCGCCTGCTGCTCGGTGCGCGAAGAGAGATCGTTATTGCCTGCGGCAATTTCGGAGATCCCGGTGTGCATGGCGTAACTGCCCTGGCGCACGTCGGTCACCGTTTCGCGCAGCGATCCCTGCATGGCCTTCAGGCTGGCAAAAATCGCTGAAATCTCGTTCTTGCCGTAGACCGCCACCGGACGCGCCAGGTTGCCCTTCGCAATGCTGTCAAAGTGGCTGCTGATGATGGCCAGCGGCTGGACAATCATCCTACGCGACCACCACAGCGCCGCCCCGGTCAGCAGCGCGGCGAGGATCACCATCACGGCAAAAATCACGCCGGACATGTGGTAGCTTTTCCGGCTGCTCTGGCCCGCGCGCTCCACAGAGGTGTTGATGTCCTGCTGCCAGGCGTTAAAGCTGCCGTCAAACGCCGCCTGGGAATCCTGCACCGGCGCGGTCAGGAAGTCGGACAGCTGGTTGTTTTCAAGCCAGGTCGCCTGGTGCTCAAGGTCGGTATGCCACTGGTCAAAATTCTTCTTCATCGCCGCCTTCAGCGCCTTGCCGTGTTCGCTGACCGCCCCCTGCGAAGTGAAGGCTTTAAACTGCGCGTCGGCCTGCTTCAGGCTGTCGCGCGCCGTCACCATCAGCGCTTTGATATCGTCCGGCGGATAGCTCAGCGCGGTTAAGGTCCCCGCCTTGTTCAGCGCGGTACTGGCCTGCAACAGCACGGCACGCGTCTGTGCCAGTGCGGAGCGCTGTTGGTTACTCGCCTCAACTTCCTGCAAATTCTGATAGCCATCGCGAAACGCCCAAAAAGACAACCCGTTACTGCCAACCTGCAACACACCACAAAGGATCAGAATCAAAAACAGTGTGGTCGAGATACGAATACGATTTAACATCCACGCTCCCATCAAGCGGCCAGCAGCCGCGGTTTAAATGTCAGTCAAAATGTTTCCCAGTTTTCATCTTGTCCGGTCACCACGGCGCGGCTGCGGGATGCAGTCGGCGCTGAAGCTGGCTCGCTGTAAACGGCACGCGGGCTGACCGTATTGGTATTTTTTGAAGCAAGACGGAACGCCGAGACAGCCATTTTCAGGCGGCTGGCCTGGTCTTCCAGCGCAGCGGCCGCCGCGGCGGACTCCTGCACCAGCGCGGCGTTTTGCTGCGTCACGCGATCCATTTCCGATACCGCCAGGGCGACCTGGTCGATACCACGACTCTGCTCATCCGATGCAGAGGCGATTTCACCCATGATGTCCGTCACGCGCGTCACGGCATTCACGATGTCATTCATGGTTTCCCCGGCGCTCTCCACCAGCACGGAGCCGGTATCGACGCGGGAAACGGAATCTTCAATCAGGGATTTGATCTCTTTCGCGGCGTTGGCGCTGCGGCTGGCGAGGTTGCGCACCTCTCCGGCGACTACCGCAAACCCGCGTCCCTGCTCCCCGGCGCGAGCGGCTTCCACCGCGGCGTTAAGCGCCAGAATGTTGGTCTGGAAGGCAATGCCGTCGATTACGCTGATAATATCGGCAATCTTCTTCGAACTGTCGGCGATGTCATGCATGGTTTTCACCACGCCATCCACCACCCGACCGCCGCGCTGGGCGGTGTCGGAGGCGCTTTCAGCCAGTTTTGACGCCTGACGGGCGTTGTCGGCGTTCTGCTTCACGGTGGCGGTCAGCTGCTCCATGCTGGCGGCAGTCTCTTCAAGGGCAGAGGCCTGCTGTTCGGTGCGCGACGAGAGATCGTTATTGCCCGTCGCGATTTCGCTGGTGCCGGTGTAGATGGCATCGGTGCCTTCACGCACGTTGGCGACGGTGTCGATCAGCGAGCGCTGCATATGATCGACGCTGTTCGCCAGCTCGGTGATTTCGTTACGCCCGGACACGGTCAGGGTTTTGGTCAGGTCGCCGGCCGCAATCTCCCGAATGTGGCCGATCACGCGGCCGAGCGGATTCAGCAGGATATGGCGAATGCCGTACCATACCGCCACCAGCACAATCACCAGCGCCAGGGCCAGTACCGCCATCTGCCACTTAGCGAAGCGGTAGTCGTTCTGGCTTTCGGCAAACGCGGTGTGATAGAGGTCGTTGCTGGCTTTGGCGTAGTCACCCAGCGCCGTGCCGAGGGCGTTTTGCATCCCCTGCGTCGGCTGGGCGAAGTAGGCGTCCATATTGCCGCTCTCCAGGAACTGGATAAGCTCCGTCAGGCCAGAAAAGTAGGCGTTGTATTTTTCGTCAATGTTCTGGCTTACCTGCTCCATCGCAGGCTGCGGGGTGATTTTCTTGAAGGCGTCGTAATGTTTTGCCGCGTCCGCCAGGGTGGCGCGGGCATTTTTCAGCAGGTCGGTTTTTGCGCTGCTCTGCTGGTTGTTCGGATCCATCATCATCCGCGCGGACGAGCGGCTCAGGTTAATACGCGTTTGCAGCATCAGATCCCAGGTCGAGGTCAGTTCGCTCTGCTGTAGGCGCAGATCGTTAGAGGCGACAAAGCTGTCCTGGTTTTGTTTTAACGATGAGAAAAAAAGGCCGCCGGAAATAAGCTGAAGAAGCGCGAAAATGACCAGCACCATCATAAGCATTGTGACAACGCGGATACGGTTCAACATACAACACCTTCTTTGAGATTTATTAACGGTGTTATCGGCACAGACCACAGGAACTTTACATTTGCGAAAGGGAAAAGCGCGGCGTCAGAAGGCGACGTCGACGATCAGGGTGTCGGAATAGGTCCCGGCGGGCGGCGTGGTCTGATTGGTGAGGACTTTGGCGGTGTAGTTAAAGGTGCGCAGTAACCCGTCGGCGCTCAGCTGGGACGAGGCGGCGCTGGCCCAGCGCTCGCTGCCGCTGCCGCCCCAGCGGTTGGTTGTCGCCTCTTTATAGATGTCGTAGCTCATATAGTTGCTGCCGTAGGCCATACGACGAACGTTGTTCAGCGCGTTCGCACCATTGTTAATTCCTATGGTGTAGGTGCTGCCCTTGGTGCAGGTGACGGCGATGGCCTGCGAAATGGTCGGGAAGTTTTGCACCAGCGGCGCGCTGTTAAAGTTCACGTCGGGGGTGGTCATGGCGCTACAGTCGTTGGTGACGTTCATGTTGAGCAGGATGGTGGTGGTCGCGGTGCCGTTTTGCGGCGTCAGGCACAGCCCGGCGGCGCCCACGGAACAGACGCTGTAGTTGATGCTAAAGGTCAGCAGCACCTGATACGGCCCCGCCGTGACGTTTTGCCCGGCGACGGTGCGAAAATAGAGCGGAATATTGTACTGCTTTGCCCCGAGCAGCCCGAGCAGCGTGTTGCCGCTCCAGGTGTAGGCTTTGGCGATCTGCACTTCGCTGCTGCCGCCGCAGCCGGAAACGCCGCACAGACGGGTGGGGATCACGTCGGTAACGGTCGCGTTATCGGTGCGTTTCATGGTGGCGCGACTGCTGGCGAAGACCGACGCGCTGGTGTAGTTCAGGGTGATCGAATCGTTGGTCAGCAGATTTAGCACCGCATCGCAGGCCACGACCAGCGTGCCGGTGGTTTCCACCTCGCCGGTGCCGCTCAGGGAAAACGAGGTGACGCTGCCAAACGAGGCGTTCACCGTGCTGACGGTACACGCCGCCCAGCCGCCGCCGGATAACATCAGCAGCACCAGCGCCAGCAGCAGGCGCTTCACGGTGCCTCCCGGCAGGTCAGCGGGCCGTAGGTTTTGAGCTTGTGTTCCGGGTTAGCGTCCACGGTCAGCGTGGCGGTGCAGCGTTTGCCCTGCGGCGTGGTGACCTCCAGCGCGTTGACGTCGCTTAAGTTTTCCAGCCAGGCGAGACCGTCGTAGCCCACCACCGCGTTGCTGCGCGAGGCGCGTCTGACCTGGCTTCCCACCGGGATCGCCAGCCCGTTTTCATCATGCAAGATCACGCTCGCCACCCGCTCCTGCTCCATCGGGAAATCCACCAGATAGCCGCTGTGGCGGCGAATGGCGACCCGCCGCTCGGTCTCTTTCAGCCGCGTATCCGCCGGAAGATTCAGGGTGTCGATGCTGTAGCTCGCCGGGTAATAGGCCGACACGCCGCTCACCAGCAGATAGCCGTTACGGTTAGTTTTGCCGACCGGCTGGTTTTCATAGCTGACGGGCACGTCCGGGTGGCCGTCGGTGCTGATCACCACAAAGGCATCGTTGATTTTATTCGCGGCAAAGAGTTCGCCGTCCATCAGCACGATCGAGCCCATCGCCTCGGTCCACCAGGTCATCATGTCGCGCTCGCCGTAGCCGCCGCCCTGCACCTCGATGTTATTATTGCGCCAGCCCAGCGTGGCCTGCTGGTAGTTGCTCGACCGGGACTGGTTCGCCCATGCCATGTTCCAGCTAAACCCGCCGTCGGACGGCATCGAGTGGTTGTAGTTGATGCGCTGGGTGCTGCCGGAATCCGGGGTGTTTTCAAAGGTGACGGCGGCGCTGTCACGCTCACCGAGCGGCACCTGTAGCGACATGGCCACCGTCCAGTCGCCCCGCTGCTGATCGCGGCTGGCGGCGAGATAGATACTGCTGCTGCCCCACAGGTTGCGGCTCCAGGAGAGGTTCAGCAGCTCGGTTTTCTGGCTGTCGAAGCTTTCCACGCCGATCCACGCCGCGCCGATATTGCCGTACTGCCCCATATTGAGGGTCAACGAATATTGATCGGTATTGCGGCTGAGGCTGGCGATGGGCTTGTTGTTTTCGTCATAAATGGTCGGCAGATCGTAGAGCGCGAGGTTGCCAAAGCCCTGGTCGCGCCGGGTGTGCTGGGTGGCAACGCTGAACTCGCTGGTGCTGTACTGATATCCCCAGTTGACCTGCCCGCCGCTATCGCCGCGCATCCGGCTCTGGGTCCAGGACGAGTTCACCACCCCGAAGCGGCCCAGCTTCACCACCGTACCCGCCCCGCCGAGCGCCAGATCCTCAGCCGCTTCGCTGTGGCCCTCCAGCGTCAGCCAGTCGGTGAGCCCGTAGCGGTAAGAGCCGCTCCCCGCCGCCGGGCCGTAATCGAAATTTTTGATACCGTAGTTGCGCCGCAGGCTGCCGAGGGTCACCGCCCCGTCGCTCAGCCCCTGCTTAAGCAGATCGCTGGTGACGTAGAACGGCAGCGTGGTGCTGACCTGCCGCCCGAGGGCATCGGTGGTGATCAGCACCGCATCCCCCGCGCCGTTAATGTAGGGCAGATTGGTCAGGGTAAACGGCCCCGGCTGGAGCTGCGTGGAGCCAGAGCGATAGCCGTTAATAAAGAGGTCAACCGAGGTCGGCACCGCCGCTTCCCCGGAGAACTCGGGCAGCGGCCAGGTCACCAGATCCGGGCGCAGGGAGAAGTCGCGCCCGTAGCTGATGCCGCCCATGCGCACGCTGCTGCTCCAGCTGAGGGCATCGCCGATCACGTCCCCGACGCTCCAGGTGGTGGCGTCCTCTTCGTTGGTCACCATCAGCGTGGTGTCGTAACGAACGTACCCCTCCTGCTGGCCGGAATTCCCGGCGAAATTCTCCCGCGCGTAGCCGGTAGAAGAGAAAGATCCCCGCTCGTTGAAATAGCGAAACTCGTGCCACAGGGCGGCCTGCCCGCCGGTATGTTCGGTATGATTGGTGTAGAGGTCGTAGTTCAGCAGCGCCCCGGAGCCGTAGTGCGGCTTGCTCTGCGCCGTCTGGCCGCTGAACGGCATGACGCGCGAGGCGATCCAGTCCCGGGGCACCGTCAGCAGCAGCCGCTGCCCGGCGCTGTCGTACTCGACCCGCACCGGTGAGAGCGTCGAGAGATTAACCTCCCCGGTAGGCACGTGCTCCGGCGGCAGCCCGGCGCGCAGCAGGTCGGCGCTCGACATAAAAAACGCCCCGCCGCGCTGGGTCACGGGCGCCACCAGCCCGGTATCGTAATGGTTGAGCACCACGGTGAGCTGAAACTGCGCCTCGTCATTCAGCGCCCGGGCGTCCGGCGGCGGCGGTAGGCTGTCGTCGCCGGGCTCGGCCCAGGTACTTGTCGTGACGCAGAGCAGGATCATCATCGCAGGCTTCAGTTGACGGGGGTCGACTGCCATTGCGTGTCCTGGGCATTAATTTGCGCACTCATCCGGTTCGGGTGCGATACCCCCGCCGGGATCGGCCAGCTGCGGCTGCTGTCCGGCAGAACATAGCCCAACAGCCCGTCCGCGACCGTGCGTTTTTGCCCCCCCTGCTCCAGCACCACCTGGCTCAGCCTGACGTGAACATCCCCGCTATTACGCACCTGTAACGCAGGTTTACCCTCCTCCTGAACCACCCGCCAGCTCAGCTTCTGCGTGTCGGCCAGCGCGTGATGCGCCCCCTCTTTGATGGTCGGGATACCCTGACCGTAGACAAACAGCGGAATGGAGTAGCGCATTTGCAGCTTGAGGCCGATGGTCGGCTCGGCTTTGGCGTCAGCGTGAGGAATTTCGTCGACGATAATGCGGTAGGCCTGCTCGACGCCCGTCGGGACCTCGCTCTGTTTAATCAGACGGATCAGCTGCTTGCTGCCTTTGGCAATCGTCACAATCGGCGGGCTGGCGACCACGTCCTGCTGGGCGGTATAGCGTTCATAGCCGTTTTCCTGACGCCAGCGCACGATACGCACCTGCATGGTGGTGGCGCTGTTGCCCTGATTTTGTACCCACAGCTCGGTCGCTTTGGTGTCTGCCGACAGCCACGGATCGATAGGCCAGAGCAAAATGGTCGCTGCTGCCTGCGCCTGAGGAGTTATCGCGCCGGACGCGCAGCACGCGCCCAGCACGCATACCTGCCAAAAAGATGCCTTCATACACGTTCTCCCTGTATCACCATGACAACGTCACGGTGAGTGTGTCTGTATAGGTTCCCGCAGGACTGAATCCCGTCAGGAGCGCCACACCAAAAAGCGGCAGCGCAATGTTGTTGCTGTTGGTGTAGGTCACCGCCACCGCCTGGTTGACCCCAATCTCGCTGTTGGCCGCCAGCGAGCTGCTGCTGTAAAGCCGATACCCCACCACCTGCGTGCCGCCCGAGCGCTGCATCTGCCGCACCGAGCCGTAATGCTGCCCGCCGTCGATGCTCATACTCAGCCCCACGCCCGGCGTACAGGCAATGGAGAGCGAACCGTTCGGCACAAAGCTGGTGTTAACCGGGGCGCTCTCCACCCCGGTATGGGTGCCAAAATCCAGCGTGCCGAGCAGCCCGCCCGTTCCGGTGGTCACGGAACATCCCGGAACGATGGTCGCGCTGACCCGGAAGCTCTGCTGCGTAATCGCCTCTGCCGGCAGGGTGGCTAGCGCCCCTGCCATCAGCGCAAAAAAAGCGTGCAGAAATCCCTCTGCGACGGCGCGCAGACGTAAAAACGATGCCTTCATGGCTGGCTCGGTGTTAGTAGGTCACGCTAACGTTGATGGTGTCGGTGTAGGTGCCCGGCACAACCGTAACGCTGTTGCCGCCGCCGGTGATCCGCCCGTAGAGGGTGTAGCTGTTAACCCCTCCCGCGGTGGAGGCGACGGGGAGCGACGCGTTGTTGGCGATGACGTTGTTAAACCCGCTGTCGCTGTAGAGGCTGTAGGCCACCCCCGATGCGGCGTTGGCGGTGTTAATCAGGTAGCGCGCGGGCGTACCCGGCGTGCCCACCACGGTGCCCGGTGCGGTGGAGTTAGTGTTGCCGGTGATCGCTACCGTGTAGCTGGCGGTGGTGCACTGGATGGTGAAGGTGTTCCCGCCGCTCGCGCCCGTGAGCTGGGTGGTGAGCGTGGAGAAGGTCGCCGGATGCGTACCAAAATCGAGCGTACCGAAGTTAATGCCGTTTTGGGTTGGCGAGCCGTTAATCAGGCAGCCGTTGGTCAGGGTCAGCGTTGCGCCGATGGTCCCGCTGCTGGTTACCGCCAGCGCCTGATGCACCGTCACGGCTGATAAAAAGGTGCCTGCACCGATCAAAAGGAGTTTTCTATTCATTTACCGCCCTCCAGAAGATGTTTCTGCTCGCTTTTCACATTTTATTAATTAGACTCAATATGTTAGCCCCGCTTAACTATCCTCAGGTGGGGGTTAATGAGAATTTAGTTTATGGATAACGCTTCAACCACCCTTCGCTTTCTCCGCTCAACTTTCGCATTATTGACAAAGTATTTACTTTTATAACAAAAGGTTAACTTTATTGGCACCGCGTAATCAGGTCGACAGGTGAAGATATATCTCTAAAAACGTGATGAGCGTCACAATATATCGGTTTTTCCGATTCAACAAAGTCAATAAAAAATAAAAATCAGTTGTATCTGACGGCGCTTTACTTCAATTTGTCTGCTGAATTAATTTCTGCGCGGTAATAAAAAACACCTATAGATCTGCGCAGGCGACATCTTTAGCGCATAGAGGGTAATTTTTCGTGGCAAGTGCAAACAAACTCACACTCTTCATCGTGATCTTCATGCTGGCGGGTATTCTTTCAGGGGCGGCAATTCATGAATACGCGCCGCAGGATGTCATCTCGTCCTGGGCCGACAATATCACCCTGCTGACCGACATATTCCTGCGGCTGATTAAAATGGTGATTGCGCCGCTGGTCTTCAGCACCCTAACGGTCGGCATTATGAAGCTCGGCGAAACCTCCACGATTGGTCGCGTGGGCGGTAAAGCGATGGTGTGGTTTATCAGCTCGTCGGTGCTGTCGATTCTGGTGGGGCTGTTTATCGTTACCCTTGAACGCCCGGGCAGCGGCCTGAATCTGGCGATCCCGCACGAGGCGGTGGATACCGGGCTTGCCGTAAGCGGTATGACGCTGAAGGCTTTCGTGTCGCATACCATTCCCACCAGCATTGCCGGGGCGATGGCGAATAACGAGATCCTGCAAATCGTGGTGTTCTCGATGTTCTTCGGCATTGCCGGGGCGTCGCTGGGGCAAAAATTTAACGCCCCGCTGGTTGCCGCGCTGGACGTGGTGTCCCACATCATGCTGAAGGTCACCGGCTACGTGATGTACGTTGCGCCGCTGGCGATCTTCGCGGCGATTTCGTCGGTTATCGCCACCCAGGGTCTGGGTATTCTGCTGAACTATGCCTCGTTTATTGGCGGCTACTACGCGGCTATTCTGCTGACCTGCATAGTGCTGCTGGCGGTGGGCTATATGGTGCTAAAAAAAGAGGTGTTCCGCCTGGTCGGCATGCTGAAAGACCCGGTGCTGGTTGCTTTCACCACCAGCAGTTCCGAAGCGGCCTATCCCAAAACGCTGGAACAGCTTGAGCGCTTTGGCTGCTCGCGCAATATCGCGTCGTTCGTGCTGCCGATTGGTTACTCCTTTAACCTGGTGGGCTCTATGGTGTACTGCTCGTTTGCGTCGATGTTTATCGCCCAGGCGTACAATATTCACCTGAGCTTCTCAGAAGTGACGGTGCTGATGTTAACCCTGATGCTGGCGTCAAAAGGGATTGCCGGCGTGCCGCGCTCGGCGCTGGTGGTGCTGGCAGCGACGATTCCGAGCTTTAATATTCCGGTCGCCGGGATTTTGCTGCTGATGGGAATTGACCATTTCCTGGATATGGGGCGTTCGGCGATTAACGTGCTGGGGAACGGGATCGCGACGGCGATGCTGTCGCAGAATGAAGGGGCGCGCGAGGAGCAAGAGGAATTGGTTGAGCAGGAAGCGTAAGAGGTGAGTGGAATTGTTCCGTTCACCTTCATTCCGGAGAATATGTATTTTCACAACCCGTGAACGGGAAAAGGGGGCCGCCGCGGCCCCCTTTTCAATCCCCACGGCCCCGCAAAAAATCGGTGCTGCGCACTGCGCACTGCGCTCAACACCCACACATCGGCATCATCATCGTCAATAAAAAAGCCGGGTGGCGCGTACGCTTACCCGGCCTACATGTTCGTGCCCCTTGTAGGCCGGGTAAGGCAAAGCCGCCACCCGGCATTTGAGGCCGCACGAAAGGTTGAGGGAACGCAGGTCCGGCAGAAAATCACCAGGCCGTTTGAGGATGATGAGGGCCGCCCGCAGCCCTTGTAGGCCGGGTAAGGCGAAGCCGCCACCCGGCATTTCAGGTCGCACGAAAGGTTGAGGGAACGCAGGTCCGGCAGAAAATCGCCGAGGCGTTTGCGGATGGCCGGGGCCGCCCGCAGGGAAGCGGGCGGAGGGTGCGAGTCACAGGGATGTGACATCGCGCCCGACCCGAAAGCCAGGCGCAATAAGCAGAGGGAACCGCGAAGCGGCGATTTTCATGGCCGGGAGCCGGGATTGTTAAGGGGGTGCGATAGCCCCCTTAACCCGTTCACCGCAGCGGATAGTGGAGAAAGCAGAGATGCCCTAGTGAACGGAACATTACCCCAAAAGCTAATACCGTTTGATGCCCTCACCCCAACCCTCTCCCACAGGGAGAGGGAGCAAACACTAAAAACGGTAACCAGGTTGCCGTTTTGCATTTTCCTCGCCGCGATATCTAGCAGCCCTTGTAGGCGGTTCGAAAGGTTGAGGGAACTGCGAAGCGGCGATTTTCATAGCCAGGAGCCGGGATTGTTGAGGGGGTGCGATAGCCCCCTTAACCCGTTCACCGCAGCGGATAGCGCAGAAAGCACAGATGCCATAGTGAACGGAACATTACCCCAGAAGCTAATACCGTTTGATGCCCTCACCCCAACCCTCTCCCACAGGGAGAGGGAGC
>NZ_JBPTTK010000030.1:0-30554 GCF_053290175.1 Enterobacter sp. 186315
CCATCAGCAAAAGGGGATGATAAGTTTATCACCACCGACTATTTGCAACAGTGCCTCGTGGAACACGTCGAAGGCGTCGATCAACAGGCCTTTATGCTCTGTCGCCGGATCGGTGATCGCGTAGATGTTGGAGGCATCTTCGCCGTCGTCCCCGCTCTCGAGGCGCAACGCCGCATCGACGCGAATGCTGCATGCATCGAGGGTTGACCCTAGTTCGAGATCGACGAGATTGCCGTCCTTGACGCGGTATTCGCGGTCATAGCCTTTGGCGATGAATGACTGGACTGCTTCTAGAACGTCGGTCACCTGGGAGGTCATGGAAGCACCTTCATCTTGAACTGGATTGGACACGCTCGCGCACAAAGCGCGCTGTGACTCGGCGGACGGAGAAGCTCGCGAAGTGCGTTACTCATAGCCACTTGGCCTTCTTGAAGCGCATGAATAGGAGAAGGCAGAACACCGCTATCACTCCGAGCACGACGAAGTAGCCATATGGCGTGTCCAGTTCCGGCATGTGCTTGAAGTTCATGCCATATATTCCGGCGATCGCCGTCGGGACCGCCAAGATCGCCGCCCAGGCCGCGAGCTGGCGAGTGACCACACCGATCCTTTGCGCTTCCAGAAGGCTGCTGGCCTCGAAGACCGTGGACAGGACAAGCAGGAGGCCGTCGACCATGGACTGCACGCGGTGGACATGGTCCGCGACGTCGTGGAAATATGGTGTCATTTCGGCGCTGATGCAGGGAAAGTGGCCGCGAACGAGCTTTCGCACCAGCTCGGCCATAGCCCCGAGCGTGCGCTGGAACCGCGTGAGTTCGGACCTTAGTTCGAAGATTCGCGCCACCTCTTCTGGCTCGAGGAAATCGTGCAGCGACCGTCGCTCCATCGCCAGGACGTCGTCCTCGATCATTTCGAAGATGGGCAGATACTGGTCGACCACTCGGTGCAAGATCGCGTGCAGCACATAGTCGACACCCTTGCCGAACTGCGTCGGCGATGCCTCGAGTTGCTCCCGAAGTTTGCCCAGCGCTCCGGCATTGCCGTGCCGCACGGTGATAAGGTGATTGTGACCGGTGAAGATCGCCATCTTGCCGTAGCTGATCCGGTCGCCGACCAGCTCGGCGGTCTGGGCGACGACGTACAACTCATCGTTGTAGACCTCGAGCTTGGGCGGGCACAGCGGGTGCATGGCGTTGTCGATCGCCAAAGGATGGAGGTTATACGTCGTCTGGATCGCGCTGAGTTCGTCTGCGGTGGGCTCGCTAAGCGCGATCCAGCAGAAGCCCGAGCGATTCTCGTTTAGTTCGACGTGCTCATCGAGCCTGATTTCACGGACTCGCTTACCTTCGTTGTAATAATATGCGGCGATAATGGTCATGCAGGGGTCGTCTCAGAAAACGGAAAATAAAGCACGCTAAGCGTGCGTGGAGGCTGGCACCCAGCGGTACAGCGTCGGAATGGACACGCCGAGGTTCTTGGCCACGTCCTTGGGCGGCACCCCGCTGGCCAGCAGCTTCTTGGCCGACTCGATCTTGTTGTCGGTCATCTTCGGCTTGCGGCCGCCTTTGCGGCCGAGCTGCTTGGCGACTTCCAGCCCGGCGCGGGTGCGCTCGACGGTCAGCTCGCGCTCCATTTCGGCAAGGCTCGCCATGACGTGGAAGAAGAACCGCCCGGATGGTGTGCCGGTGTCGATGGAGTCGGTGAGGCTCCTGAACTGGACACCGTGCTTGTGCAGATCGCCGACCAGATCGACCAGTTGCTTGACCGACCGGCCCAGCCGGTCGAGCTTCCAGACGACCAAAGTATCGCCTTCGCGCAGCATTTCGAGCGTCTTGGCCAAGCCAGGCCGGTCTGCCCGCGTGCCACTCACCTTGTCCTCGAAGACCTTTTTACATCCGGCCTTGCTCAAGGCTTCGCGTTGCAGCTCCAGGTTCTGATCCTGCGTCGAGACGCGCGCATAGCCAATCAACATGGCTTGTCTCGCGCCCGGTCGATGCGTTCCTGCATCGCCTGCATCACTTCTTCGTGGGTGTACGATCTGGCGTTGGCGTCGGTGGCTTGCCGCAGGGCTTCCTCAACCTCGCGCGTCATCCGCTCGTAATCCTCCGGCCACAGCGCTTGCTCCATGCGCAGCGACGCCTGACCCAGCAGGTGCAGCAGGCTGAACAGCCGCATGTCGTTGGTGGCGACGATGCGCTCCCGAATCTGCTCCTGAATAGCTTCGCTAGCCCGATGCGCTTGTGGTGTGGCAGTCCCCTCGTAGTCAGCGGGGAATTCCGCTTCCTCGGCAATCCTTGCCCAGGCGCTGGCCAGCGCCTCGATGGTTGACGTGCTCATTTCCGCCGCTCCTGTGCTCTTTGGCGAATCAACCGGCCAAGGGGCCTCGACGCGAAAACCAGCAGCATCACGCCTATCGGATACCAGGTCGAGAAGACCACCAAGGCATCGAAGGCTGGCCGTCCGGTGTTGGTAGGCAGTACGGCGGTCACAGCCATCAACCCGCCGACCGTCCAGATGATGCGCCACACGTAGGGCATCACGCGGGGCACGTAGCCGTCATCGAAAGCGGTCTGGTAGTAGCGGCGCAGGCCGCGCTCGGCAAGCGCCTGGCGCTGCCGCTCCGACAGCGCATCCGTCCGGCCATACCAGCGCCGGAATGGTGGACAGCGCAGCAGCAAAGGGGTGAAGAGGATCATCACCGCCACGATCGCGACACCCCACGCCATGACGGCGCCGGCATCGGGCCGCTTGGCGTTCTCGATCACGGGCGCGAAGACGCCCGGAGCACCGATCATCCAGAACAGCGCAATGTGCTGATGGAAGGAGAGCTTCATTTGCTCATCCACTTGCGCAGCAGGCGCTTTTTCAGGGAGGCGCGTTCTTGCGGGTTGCGTCCCTTGTGATTGGCGATGCGATCCGCCGTGGCGGCCTGGCGCTTGACGGGCCAGTAGGAGCGGCCATCCTTGCCCATCGACCAGACGCTGCTGGCCTGGTTTTCCAGCAGGGGCAGATGGGCGCTCAGGGCTTCGGGCGACGCGCTGGTCAGCGCCGTGCGCTCACGGGTGCGCCAGCGCTGATGCCAGAGCTTCTTGTCCTCGCGCTCGCTGCCGCAGGTCGTGTGCCCGACGATGGGTGTTTTGCGGCGGCTGCGGCTCATAACGTAGTGGTCTCCAAGAACATTCAGGACTGATCCCAGGCGTCGATGGTCAAGACCTGATCGGCAGGACAGGCGGCTACGCGGTCGGGAACTGGATGGTGTTCAGTCTCATGCCGACCCCATTCGATTGATCGCGTCGCTTGCGGCACGCTGCGACGCAAGGAGGTTTGCGACCTGGTTTAGCAGCCGTGTCCGCTGCATGTCTGTTACCTATCTCCCCGACCGCTCATTGGACCAACTCCAGAGATTGGGCTCTATCGCTCAGCCAATACGAAACCGGCATTGGCTGATGCCACAACCGAGACTAACACAAATGGCTCGGTACCTGTATTTCGCGCCCCGTGCACTTGGCCCGGTCTTGCCACGGCTATCTCACCTTCCCTGAGGGCACGAACAATCCCATTGCCCTGAAAGTAATCAGCCATTCCCGACAAAACAGTCCACGTGTCTTGGCCGTGAGGATGAATGTGAGCCGCAATTTCCTGCCCGGGATGGACATGCCAAACCACGATAATTGAGTCTCGGGTTTCAAGCACAACGGAACGAATAGGCTCGCCTTCGGACGGCTGAACATACTCGGCTACAGAAAATATTCTCGATTCAACAGTCATCGGAGATCCCTCTTTCACAGTTGTCGTTACGGTCTTCATCGTCGGCATCCTGACGCACGGCGGGCAATTGCTGGAGCAACGCCGGCAGCCATTCCTGTACCGTCTCCCACACCACATCGAGGTTGATGTCGAAATAGCCGTGAGCCATGCGATTACGCATATTGCGCATGCTGCGCCACGGCACGTCGGCATGCGCCTGGGTGAACTCGACGTAGCCATCCATCACCTTTGTGGCCGCCTCGCCGATGACGATCAGGCTCATGATGACGGCCTGCTGGGTGCGCTTGTCGGCCAAGAAGTCGTCCTTGGCCATCCCTTCCACGAAGCTGCGCGCATCGGTTGCGGCCTGCTGAATGTGGTCGAGGTAATCGGGCAGGCGGTTCTCGCTCATATCGGTTGCGCCTCCGCGAGCACCTTGGCCCGGAACTTCGGCGGCAGGTCGCCGGGAGTCAGCAGATCGACGTCAACGCCGAGCAGCGATTTCAGTTCTTCTTCCAAATCGCCCAAGTCCAACAACGTGGCACCGGGCAGCGCATCGACCAACAGGTCGAGGTCGCTGCCATCCCGGTCGGTGCCATGCAGCACCGAGCCGAAGACGCGCGGGTTCGCGGCGCGAAAGCGGCCTACCGCTTCACGCACTGCGCTTCGCTTCATGTCAAGCACAACAGACGGTCGCATGCGCATCCTTTCTTATCGAAACTCGTTGAGATGATATGCAATCAAGAATAGAATTTCAAGAACTATTTTCGAGAATCGCAATGCCTTGATTCCCGTGCCGCGCCGGTTGCCTTGGCGGGTTTGTCACAAACCTACGTTTTCAAGAAGAAGGAAACCGCATGCCCCGCCGTTCGATCCTCTCCGCCGCCGAGCGCGAAAGCCTGCTGGCGTTGCCGGACACCAAGGATGAGTTGATCCGTCACTACACGTTCAGCGAAAGCGACCTCTCCATCATCCGGCAGCGGCGCGGCCCGGCCAATCGGCTGGGCTTCGCGGTGCAGCTCTGCTACCTGCGCTTTCCCGGCGTCATCCTTGGCGCTGATGAGCCACCGTTCCCGCCATTGCTGAGACTGGTCGCCAACCAGCTCAAGGTCGGCATCGAAAGCTGGGACGAGTACGGGCAGCGTGAGCAGACCCGACGCGAGCACCTGGTCGAGCTGCAAACGGTGTTCGGCTTCCAGCCGTTCACGATTGGCCACTACCGGCAGGCTGTCCAGTTGCTGACCGAGCTGGCCATGCAAACCGACAAGGGCATCGTGCTGGCCAGAGCCTTGATCGAGCACCTGCGGCGGCAGTCGGTCATTGTGCCCGCCCTCAACGCCGTCGAGCGGGCGAGCGCCGAAGCGATTACCCGCGCCAACCGGCGTCTCTACGACGCCTTGGCTGAGCCGCTGACGGACGTGCATCGCCGTCGCCTCGACGATCTGCTCAAGCGCCGCGACAACGGCAAGACGACGTGGCTGGCCTGGCTGCGGCAATCCCCGGTCAAACCGAACTCGCGGCACATGCTGGAACACATCGAACGCCTCAAGGCGTGGCAGGCGCTCGACCTGCCCTCCGGCATCGAGCGGCTGGTTCACCAGAACCGGCTGCTCAAGATCGCCCGCGAGGGCGGCCAGATGACGCCCGCCGACCTGGCGAAGTTCGAGCCGCAGCGGCGTTACGCGACCCTGGTGGCGCTCGCCATCGAGGGCATGGCCACCGTCACCGACGAAATCATCGACCTGCATGACCGCATCCTGGGCAAGCTGTTCAATGCCGCCAAGAACAAGCATCAGCAGCAGTTCCAGGCATCCGGCAAGGCGATCAATGCCAAGGTGCGGCTGTTCGGGCGCATCGGCCAGGCGCTGATCGAGGCCAAGCAAGCGGGCCGCGATCCGTTCGCCGCCATCGAGGCCGTCATGTCCTGGGATGCTTTCGCCGAGAGCGTCACCGAAGCGCAGCGGCTCGCGCAACCCGAGGACTTCGATTTCCTGCACCGCATCGGCGAGAGCTACGCCACGCTGCGCCGCTACGCGCCGGAATTTCTCGACGTGCTCAAGTTGCGGGCCGCGCCCGCCGCCAAGGACGTACTCGACGCCATCGAGGTGCTGCGCAGCATGAACAGCGACAACGCCCGCAAGGTGCCCACCGACGCGCCGACCGAGTTCATCAAGCCGCGCTGGCAGAAGCTGGTGATGACCGACACCGGCATCGACCGGCGCTACTACGAACTGTGCGCGCTGTCGGAGCTGAAGAACGCGCTGCGCTCCGGCGACATCTGGGTGCAAGGCTCGCGCCAGTTCAAGGACTTCGAGGACTACCTGGTGCCGCCCGCGAAATTCGCCAGCCTCAAGCAGGCCAGCGAATTGCCGCTGGCCGTGGCCACCGATTGCGACCAGTACCTGCATGACCGGCTGACGCTGCTGGAAACGCAGCTCGCCACCGTCAACCGCATGGCGCTGGCCAACGAGCTGCCGGACGCCATCATCACGGAGTCGGGCCTGAAGATCACGCCGCTCGATGCGGCGGTGCCCGATACCGCACAGGCCCTGATCGACCAGACGGCGATGATCCTACCGCACGTCAAGATCACCGAATTGCTGCTGGAGGTAGACGAATGGACGGGCTTCACCCGGCACTTCGCCCACCTGAAGTCAGGCGACCTGGCCAAGGACAAAAACCTGTTGCTGACCACGATCCTCGCCGACGCGATCAACCTGGGCCTGACCAAGATGGCGGAATCGTTCCCCGGCACGACCTACGCCAAGCTGGCCTGGCTGCAAGCCTGGCACATCCGCGACGAAACCTACGGGGCGGCACTGGCCGAGCTGGTCAACGCGCAGTTCCGACATCCCTTCGCCGGGCATTGGGGCGACGGCACCACGTCATCGTCGGACGGCCAGAACTTCCGCACCGGCAGCAAGGCCGAGAGCACCGGCCACATCAATCCGAAATACGGCAGCAGCCCAGGGCGGACGTTCTACACCCATATCTCCGACCAGTACGCGCCGTTCCACACCAAGGTCGTGAACGTCGGCGTGCGCGACTCGACCTACGTGCTCGACGGCCTGCTGTATCACGAATCCGACCTGCGGATCGAGGAGCACTACACCGACACGGCAGGGTTCACGGACCACGTCTTCGCGTTGATGCACCTGCTGGGCTTCCGCTTCGCCCCGCGCATTCGTGACCTGGGCGACACCAAGCTCTACATCCCGAAGGGCGATGCCACCTACGAGGCGTTGAAACCGATGATCGGCGGCACGCTCAACATCAAGCACGTCCGCGCCCATTGGGATGAAATCCTGCGGATGGCCACCTCGATCAAGCAGGGCACGGCGACGGCCTCGCTGATGCTCAGGAAGCTTGGCAGCTACCCGCGCCAGAACGGCCTGGCCGTCGCCCTGCGTGAGCTGGGACGCATCGAGCGCACACTGTTCATCCTGGACTGGCTGCAAAGCGTCGAGCTGCGCCGCCGCGTGCATGCCGGGCTGAACAAAGGCGAGGCGCGCAACGCGCTGGCCCGCGCCGTGTTCTTCAACCGCCTGGGGGAAATCCGCGACCGCAGCTTCGAGCAGCAGCGCTACCGGGCCAGCGGCCTCAACCTGGTGACGGCGGCCATCGTGCTATGGAACACGGTCTATCTGGAGCGGGCCGCGAACGCCTTGCGTGGCCACGGTCAAGCCGTCGATGACGGCCTGTTGCAGTACCTGTCGCCGCTCGGCTGGGAGCACATCAACCTGACCGGCGATTACCTCTGGCGCAGCAGCGCCAAGATCGGCGCGGGCAAGTTCAGGCCGCTACGGCCGCTGCAACCGGCTTAGCGTGCTTTATTTTCCGTTTTCTGAGACGACCCCATGCAGGCCTCGCAGGAATTCGCAGGCCACGCTGTACAGCCGGTCGCGCCAGCCCGCGTTCGAGCCATGCCTGCACGTTCGAATAGCTGCTTAGGCCGAGGATGTCGCCCGCTGCGTAGAATTCGACCAGCGCATTCACCCAGCCAAACGTCGCAATGTCCGCGATCGAGTAATCATCGACAATCCATTCGCGGCCCTCCAGCCGGTGATCCAGGACCCCGAGAAGACGCCTGGATTCATCAACAAAGCGCTGCCGAGGTCGCTTGTCCTCATAGTCCTTGCCGGCAAATCGCAGGAAAAAGCCTAGCTGTCCGAAGGTCGGCCCAACGCCCGACACCTGAAAGAACACCCAGGCCAGAGTCTCGTACCGCTGGGCGGGTGTTGTTGAGATGAGCTGCCCCGTCTTGTCGGCCAGATAGATGAGGATCGCACCGGTTTCCCATATGCCAATGGGCTGGCCGTCAGGGCCAGCCGGATCGATGATCGCGGGTATGCGGCCGTTGGGATTCAACGACACGAACGCTGGATCCTTCGACTCGTTGTTCGAGATGTCGACGAAGTGGGGCTCATACGGCAGGCCAGTCTCCTCCAGCATCATCGAGACCTTGACGCCGTTGGGCGTGGGGGCCGCGTATAGTTGCAAGCGATCCGGATAAGATGCTGGCCAGCGCTGCGTGATGGGAAAGGAGGAGAGGTCTGTCATATCTGGATCCTGGCACTGCGACGGCGGCTGAATGGAATGATCTGCTTCAAGGCCGGGTTCGACGACCGCGTCGATTGACGCGGTCGTCGGAGGTTGCGAACCGGATCGGCGCGGCACTAACGGCAGCGAAGCCTATTCCGCTGCAGCCCCGGCCGCAGGGCTCACATCGCCGGCCTCATGCCGCTTTGGAAGAACCCAGTCGGGACGGACGAAGTGGCAGGTGTAGCCGCCCGGCCGCTTCTCCAGATAATCCTGGTGATCGGGCTCGGCCTCCCAGAACTCGCCGACCGGCTGGACCTCGGTCACCACTTTGCCATCCCACAGCCCCGAGGCATCCACATCGGCGATCGTATCCTCGGCGACGCGCTTCTGCTCCTCGTCGACATAATAGATGCCCGACCGGTAGGAGAGCCCACGATCATTGCCCTGGCGGTTCAGCGTCGTCGGATCGTGGATCTGGAAGAAGAATTCCAGGATGTGCCGGTAGCTCGTCACTGTCGGGTCGAAGACAATCTCGATCCCCTCGGCATGCGTGCCGTGATTACGATACGTGGCGTTCGGAATATCGCCGCCCGTGTAACCCACACGGGTCGAGATGATGCCGGGCCGCTTGCGGATCAGATCCTGCATGCCCCAGAAACATCCTCCTGCGAGAACAGCGCGCTGATGCATGTTAAGCCTCCTCTACTTGATCGAGATATTCACCGTATCCCTCGGACTCCATCTCGTCGCGCGGGATGAAGCGAAGGGACGCAGAGTTGATGCAGTAGCGCAGACCGCCGCGGTCGGAAGGACCGTCCGGGAAAACGTGGCCCAGATGGCTGTCGGCGTGTACCGACCTGACCTCCGTCCGGACCATGCCGTGTGCACTGTCCCGCACCTCGTTCACGTTTGCCGGAACGATCGGCTTGGTGAAGCTGGGCCAGCCAGTACCCGAATCGAACTTGTCCGTTGAAGCGAACAGCGGCTCTCCCGACACTATGTCGACGTAGATGCCAGGCTCCTTGTTGTCGTTGTGCTCACCCGTGAAGGGCCTTTCGGTCCCCGAATCCTGGGTAATCCGGCGTTGCTCGGGGGTCAGGCGGTCAACTGCTGCCTGTGACTTCTCAAACTTCATGATAGTCTCCAATAATTAATCTAAATAGATGCGCGGAATAGTAGATCACTGAAAGGGAACTCAGCCCGGATTGTGCGATCTGATCAATCGCCAAACCAACCAAAACCACCAACCGGACTGAGCGATGCCGATCATAGCACCAATACCCCGTGGCGAACGACGCCTGATGCAGAAAGCTATTCATAAAACGCGCGATAAAAATCATGCCCGCAGACTCACGGCCATGCTGATGCTTCATCGGGGTGAACGGGTCAGCGATGTTGCCAGAACTCTCTGTTGTGCTCGTTCATCCGTTGGTCGCTGGATTAACTGGTTTACGCACTCAGGTATTGAAGGCCTGAAATCCTTACCCGCAGGGCGCTCCCGACGCTGGCCTTTTGAACATATCTGCACCCTGTTACGTGAGCTGATAAAGCATTCTCCCGGCGATTTTGGTTATCAACGTTCACGCTGGAGCACCGAATTACTGGCATTAAAAATCAATGAGATAACCGGTTGCCAGTTACATGCAGGAACCGTTCGCCGCTGGTTGCCATCTGCGGGGCTTGTATGGCGCAGGGCCGCGCCAACTCTGCGTATCCGTGACCCACATAAAGATGAAAAGATGGCGGTAATCCACAAAGCGCTGGATGAATGCAGCGCAGAGCATCCGGTATTTTATGAAGATGAAGTGGATATCCACCTTAATCCTAAAATCGGTGCGGACTGGCAGTTGCGCGGACAGCAGAAACGGGTAGTGACGCCGGGGCAGAACGAAAAATACTATCTGGCCGGCGCACTGCACAGTGGCACGGGTAAAGTCAGCTACGTGGGCGGCAACAGCAAAAGTTCAGCGCTGTTTATCGCTCTGCTGAAGCACCTGAAAGCCACTTACCGGCGGGCGAAAACAATCACGCTGATCGTTGATAACTACATTATCCATAAAAGCCGCGAAACACAGCGCTGGTTGAAAGCAAATCCCAAGTTCAGGGTAATTTACCAGCCGGTTTACTCGCCGTGGGTGAATCATGTGGAACGGCTATGGCAGGCACTTCATGACACGATAACCCGTAATCATCAGTGCCGCTCAATGTGGCAGTTACTGAAAAAGGTCCGCCATTTTATGGAAACCGCCAGCCCATTCCCCGGAGGAAAACATGGTCAGGCAAAAGTGTAGCGGTATTAGGCGCAGCTATTTAGAGAGCTCGACACACTGTCATTTATCTTTGCAGTCATTGCGCCGACTATCGCAGTGCGCCCCAGATTTATCCAATACGCTGCGCGTATAGTTTCCATAGCGCCGAAGCTCTTCACGTCGTGATTCAGTTCCACTCATACCGGGCTGCCAGCTGCGCGATGTTCCGTATCTCGACCGTTGCCGTGGAGCCGGATACTGTCGCGATCACGACTTCGCGCTCCAAGACAAATCCGTCGATCGGCCGAGTGACGAGGCCTTGCACGGTCGGCGATCGTTCCGGAAGAATGCATATGGCGTGGCCGTCAGCGACGACCCGTTGCACCCAGTCCTCGCGATCTGATCGAAAGCGAGGTCGCATGAGCAAGTCCCGTCGCGCGAAGTGATCGAGGATCCGATCGCGAAACTCGCATTTCAGGCGATCGACGAAAGGAAACTCGAGCAGGTCTTCGCCGCGCACGATCTCGTTGGCAGCCAAGGGATGGTTTGCAGAACAGCCGAGCACGAAGCGCTCCCGAAATAGAGGATGCACATCCAGCTTGCGTTCCGGTCTTGTTTCACGCGGCATGATGCACGCGTGGTATTTTCCTGAAAGCACCTCCGATGTGTCCTCGTTCGACTGGAGCGAGTGCAGCTTGATTTCGATGGATGGCATCTCCGCCAATGCGCTCTCGAAGAATGCCGTAAATTCCTTTGGTCCGACGGTGGGCGCGACGGCGACATCCAGCACGCGGTGCCCCCCCATCGCCCAGTGCTCCGAGTGATTGCGAACGCTCTTCATCGCGACCACCATGCGCCGGAATTCTGCCTCGACGTCATGGCCAAGGCCAGTCAGGCGGCTGTTCTTCCCGTCGCGATAGATCAGCGGCCCGCCAAGCTCATCTTCCAAGCGGCGGATCGCGCGGGTCAGACTTGGCTGTGACACACCGCTCAAGCGAGCGGCCGCTGTGAAATTCAGCGTCTCGGCCAAGTTGATGAAATAGCTGACTTGATTGAGTTCCATAGTCCTTTGGCCCACGCGCCTGACTGATACCTCTTCCGTGAGACCGCCTTTGGAAAGCAGGTCGCAGAAGTATGCTTGGCGCATATAATCATGGTATAGGGGCTTGTCTATATGCGCCAGACATATAAATGATAGCCTGAGATGACGATTACCGGTTGGCGGTGCGCTCCGCTCAGCTCCGTCGAAGGTTCTGAGAGCGCAACCGCCAAGCCGCGTGCTGGAGGTTTGATGGACATGGCAGGAAGATCATTTACGTTTGTCAGTGGGGCTGGCTCTCCGCTGTCCGGGCACCTCGAACCGCCGGAAGGGACGCCGCGGGGCTGGGCGATCTTCGCCCACTGCTTCACGTGCGGGAAAGACAGTCGCGCCGCTGTTCACATCTCGCGCGCGCTGTCGCGTGCGGGCATCGGGGTCTTGAGGTTCGATTTCGCCGGGACCGGGATCGGCGGTGGGACGGGAGAACCTGTGAACTTCGCGTCGGACGTCGAGGACCTTCGGGCCGCCGCAAATGCGATGGCGGCGGCGGGCATGTCACCGTCCCTCCTCGTCGGGCACAGCCTGGGTGGCACCGCTGCGATCGTAGCCGCCGCCGACATGCCTGATATTGCGGCGGTAGCGACGATTGGTGCGCCGGCCGACCTTCAGCATATCTTGCGCCTCTTCGGACCGAATGATCTGGACACCATCGCGAGCGAGGGCGAGGCCTCGGTGGAGATTGCCGGTAGGCCCTTCCTCATTCGCCGAGGGTTCCTTGAGGCGGTTGAGGGGATCGACGTCGAGAAGGCCATTGCCTCCCTGCGACGGCCGGTGCTGGTCATGCACTCTCCGCTGGATCAGGTGGTCGGCATCGACCACGCGTCGCGCATCTTCGTCGCGTCCAGGCACCCTAAAAGCTTCATCTCGCTCGACAACGCGGATCACCTTCTCACCGACGTCGCGGACGCGAACTACGCCGCGGCCATGGTGGCGGTTTGGGCGAGCCGCTTTCTCCCACCACTCAGCGCGGATCTTCCGCAGGTCGAGGTTGCGGAGGGCGTCGTCTCCACCGAAACTCTTGCAGGGACGTTCCAGCTCAAGGTCCGCAGCGGCGAGCACACTCTGTTCGCCGACGAGCCAGCATCGGTCGGTGGCCTCGGGACCGGACTATCTCCCTACGAACTCGTATCTGCCGGCCTCGCAGCCTGCACGGTGATGACGATGCGTCTCTATGCGAACCGCAAGGGCTTTCCGCTCGAACGGGCGAGCACGACCGTGCAGCACGAGAAGGTGCCGGACATGATGCCACCCGACCGGTTCACCCGCACCATTGTCCTCGATGGGCCGCTGAGTGATGATCAGCGCGCTCGGATCCTCGCGATCGCTGATCGGTGTCCCGTCGATCTGAGTCTCATCCGGGGTTCGGACGTGCAGACCGAGCTCTTGAGCGCCAGTCAGGCTGCGGATCCCGCGAGGCTGGCTTGACCGTGGCGCACACGGAGGAGGGCGAACGGACTGTGAGCCAATCGCCTACCGGCAATAGGGCGGCCGCGACAGAGCGAGCAATTCTCGCAGGCGGCTGCTTCTGGGGCATGGAGGATTTGCTGCGCCGAGCCAGGGGAGTCATTTCGACGCGTGTCGGTTACACAGGCGGAGAAATGCCTGATCCGACCTACGCGAGACATTACGGCCATGCGGAAGCAGTGGAAGTGACCTTCGACCCTTCCGTTCTCGCCTATCGCTCGCTCTTGGAACTCTTCTTCCAGATACATGACCCCACGACCTACGAGCAACAAGGCAGCGATGTCGGTCCGAGCTATCGATCGGCGATTTTCTACACCACCGAAGTGCAGAAGGAAGTCGCCCTCACAACCATCGCGGAAATCGAGGCATCAGGAAGCTGGCCAGGCCCGGTCGTGTCGGAGATCAACCCAGAAGAACCCTTTTGGGAGGCGGAGCCAGAGCACCAAGAATACCTGGTGCGCTATCCTGGGGGCTATAGCTGCCACTTCGTGCGCCCGACCTGGCGGTTGGACCGCTCAGACGAACGCCCAGCTGTAATACTTGACAGAAAGAGTTGATGATGACCGAAACCGTGACTAATCAGGCCGCCTGGCAGAAAGCGCCGGGGCAGCCACTGAGGATCGGTGTCACCGCTCTGCCGCATCTGGCGGCGAACGAGATATTGATCCGCAACGCGGCCATCGCGATCAACCCACTCGACTGGATTCTGCAGGACGTCGCGCTTTTGCCATGGCTCGACTATCCCGCGATTCTCGGCAGCGACGTCTCCGGTGAGGTCGCGGCGGTCGGTGGCGCGGTCGAGCGGTTCAAGGTCGGCGATCGAGTCATCGGACAGGCGGTCGGGACAACCGTAAATCAACCTGCGCAGGGTGCGTTCCAGCACCACACGATCGTGCTGGACCACATGGCGGCGCCGATCCCCAACAACATTGCCTTCGCTGATGCGGCAGTCCTCCCGCTTGGCCTTGGCACCGCCGCAAGCGGGCTCTACGGACGGACACAGTTGGCTCTCGCGCCACCGTTACACTCGCCGACCGCGCGTCCAGAGGTCGTTCTGGTCTGGGGTGGATCGTCGAGCGTTGGCTGCAACGCCATCCAGCTCGCGGTGGCGTCGGGCTACAGGTGCGTCGCCACCGCTTCGGCGCGCAACGTCGGCCTGTTGAAGGAGCTGGGTGCAAGCGAGGTTCTTGACCACTCGAGTCCAGCCATCGTGGAAGACGTGATTGAGGCAATGCGCGGGCGCAGTCTCGCTGGAACGCTTCACGCGACCGGTCACATGAAAGACTGTTTTGCCGTAGTTGCGAGATGCGAGGGCTCGCGCCGGGTGGCAGCGACGCTGGCCCCGCCCGACGAGCGTTCATTTGGAGTCGAGGCGACGCACATCTCCGGGACGAGCCTCAAGGATGACGAGGTTGGTCCAATGATCTACCGCGAATTCCTGCCGCAGGCTCTCGCGGCGCGCACGTTCGTCCCCGCCCCTCCGGCGAAGATCGTGGGCCAGGGCCTTGAAATGCTCCAGGCTGCCTTGGAAGCCCTGAAGGCGGGTGTATCCGCAGCGAAAATCGTCGTTACCCTGCCTTGAGTGACCAGCCAGGCGGTTTTTCGCGTTCGCAGTCTGAGGTGGCCCGCACTTTGCCGATTGGGAAGCTCTACCGGGAAAACGCGTTTGGGACGCGCGCTGCGCTCCTGCCGGAGCATGCGTTCCCGAAACCTGTTCCCGACTGCTTTTCCCCGAAACTACCTATCGGACATAGAGAAATGGGAATGCAGCGAGTGGTTTGAACGGCCGCTTCCGAAACCGCGTTCCGATCAATTGAGCGGCTAAAAGTGGGGCGATCACCGACATATTAGAATGAGACCGCCATGCCCGATCGGCCGGCTTGACGCGTAGCCAAAAGAATGCGGCTGATGGTAGGCTCGCTGACATTATGAAGCCCCGCCATCTGAGCAGCGTTGAGCTGCCGCAATTGCGAGTCTCCTACGCGTCGTCGTTCTTCTCGCGGTCCACACCTCGCTCATGCAATTCGGCATCGACGGGGCAGTTCGTGCAGCCCTCGTAGCAGCACAAGCGGCAGATGCGGTATGACTGCTCGAGGTTTTCCAAGCGATTTCGGAGAACGCGTTCAGCGATGTCCGATAAGGTTTTCAGTTCGTCTGGATTAAGGATCGATAGCCCTTCGGCAATCACTTGATCGCGCGAGGCCAGGACCTCGTCGCTCGCGACCTTGCCAGTTGGAGTAAGATAGAGGGATCGCGCGCGCCCGTCTGTCGAATGCTCCCTACGCTCGATCAATCCCTCGCTTACCAATCTATCCACCAGGCGAACAGTTCCAGCATGTGAAAGGCCCACCCCGATCGCAAGCATACGGATCGAGAGCCCGGGCTTGTGCGCGAGCAACGCCAGCGCTGAGGCGGCGGGTCCAGCTTCCGGCGCCCGCGATGAACTAGCGCGAACGATGTCGTCGCTGATCATGAGTGCGAACGCCCCGAAAATGTTTCGATCTCGAGGTCCATCCATTGCCACATCTATATGTGCGCGGAGCATAGACAGCAAGCCATACCGTGGTCCTCTTCCTCCGCGCGGCTTGTGGAAAATGTCCTGTTTTAGAAGGGTTTCGGAGGATTTCGACTGATCGAGCGCGCCGAAAAAAACGGGTCCGGCTCGTTAAGGCCGCGGAACCGTTGATACCTGGCGGCTATAGGGCAAGCCTTTTCGCTCGGAATCGCCGTAGGTCGCGCCCGAGAATCACTCCGCGTCAGCGCTGTCATCCAGGCCGCGCAGGTGCAGATCAGCGAGACCTAGCTTGCCCCCGGCGTCGCACTTCCATCGTGTCACCGCGCGCGATCACGATTGTATCAATCCCATTGAGGAACAGTCCGTGCTCCACGACGTCGGGGATTGCGGCGAAACGGGCGAAGACCGCGTCGCCATGCAGCTGAGCGCCTCCGGGCTCGATATCGCGACGGAGCATCCATGCCCCGCGGAGGTTCTGCAGGATTTGCACGCCCGCCGTCACGAGAGGACCACAGTCACGAGAGCACAAGCGCCCCTCTGTGGCGGACCGAAGCACGCAGCAGCACGAGGGACGCCGCTAGCAGAACTGCGTCCTTCAGTAGAAACTGCCCTGGTGCAGCCGAAATCGCAGGAAAGCCGCCGGCAGTCTGCTCCGCGACACCTGGAGTGGTGATGAAAAAGGTCAGCGTGATCAGATAGGTCGCTGCTGACATTAGTGCGCCTAGCGCAGAGAAGAGTGGACGAAATGCACCAAGGATCAGAACGAGACCGGTCGATAACTCGATAACGCCGATGAAATAGCTTTGCCCCTGCGTCCCGAACATGCCGAGCCAATTCATGATCGGGCTGTGTTCGATAAACGGGGCGATACCATAGGCCTCGTACGCTGTGAACTTCATCGCGCCGAACCACAGAAATACGATCACGAGAGCCCATCTAAGCAGGCCAAGATCCCTCCGACCGTGCTCGGGGACAAGAAATTCATAACGGTCGAAAATGCTCATCTAAAATTCCTCAACAGTGGTCCCGTGGGAACGTCACGAACGTCGTCTACGTGCTTCGGGCAGGCGTTGCAGTATATGCGCGACGCATATACCATATACTAATAAGCGAGATATGTCGAGCGGCTGGCTCGCGCTTCGCTGCCTCACGAAGCCATCCTCATCGGCGATGCCTTTACCCAGCAAACGCGCGACCTTTGCGGGATTTTGACTTGATGGGGCTGGCGCTCCGGGTGGGCCTATAGCCCGTTGGCAAACGTCCAGCCTGTACGGATGGACGCGGCCCTGGACGAGATAACCATGCCCACCGAAATCGTAGCAGCGATCGGCGAAGGCGCGCTCGCTTATCGAGAGAGCGGCATTCTCTCACTGGCAGATGGCAGAGTATTCTCCGCGTGCCGGCAGTATCGCTATCGCTTGAGCGAGGACAGTGTTGTCGTCGAGTTCGCAGACGGACCTCATATCGGGACGCAGTTCCTCAGCTTGAGTTTCTCGCGGACGGATACCGGGTTGGAAGCGAGTGGCGTCTATGCCTGCGGAGACGACACCTACCATGCAACCTACAGGATTCTGGGGCCGGCGGCCTTTGAAGTGGTCATCATGGTCCAAGGGCCTGCAAAGGCATACGAGCTAGTCAGCCGATATTCCCGGTCGGGATAAATGCTCATGTCAGGAGGGCAAGTCCTCTGTTGCCCTTATCATGGCCGTGAAAGGCAGCGCCGGAATAACTTACCACGCGCTGCAAATCCGAAGACGATTGTCGTCGTCATCAGAAGGTAGGCGACTATCCCACCAGGTGAAAGAGTCGGAACCGCTGCGAGGATCAACCCATCATTCCCGCCGGGTATGAGCGCGATGCCGATACCCATCAATGTGCCGCCGACGACAGATCGCAGAATGCCATTGGCTGTCGGCAGTTGGAGACGCAGATTGCCTTGGCGAAAGGAGGCGGTTAGGGCGCCTGCGATCGAAGAGATCACCGCAGTGAGCGCGACCTCGCCGGCCGGGGACATTCTGAGAGGAAGGGCGCGTTGAATCACGTCTGCGAAGGTCCAGGCCGGCGAGAGTGCATATAGAAGTCCGCCAGTGATACCGAGTCCAATCATCGAAGCGCCGAACGACCAACCCGGCTTTGTTCGCAGAACGCTCTTCGTGGAAACGAAAACGAGTGCCAGCACGAGCACAACTAGGAAGGCTAGGAGAGTAACGAGGCCTGTTGCGCTCGGTTTGGAGATTAAGCTTGGCCATGTTGAATCGTAGCCGAACCTGCCATGGTCGGCAGCCAAGATACCAATCGTTAATCCCAAGGGTAGAGCTAGAAGTCGCATCTCCCCATCCCCAAGCCGCGCCAGCGATCCGAGCAGGCATGTGTCATTAATGAGTGCGCCGAGGCCGAAGGCGATGGCGCCGATGAGCAGGAGGAAATTGATGCTGGTCGAGGGTGCGAGTGTTGCGCCCAGTGTTCCCGTCCAGACTATCGGGACCGCAACCAGGCCTGCCGCTGCCGACGCTGCGAGAAATCCGACGAACATTTTCGGCGGCTGTCTTCTGTGTAACTCATGAGCGGCCACCACTAAACAGGTTCCGCCTTGGTTCGCCGCATATCCGAACCCGAAGGCAAGTACGCATAGAAGAAGTTCGAGCGCAAACGATCCCATTATTTCAAGCCTGCCTGATCATATCGTCAGCCTTCTGATGCGACGTTCCAGCGTGGCGAGCGCCCCGGCTTAGCTTTACCACGGGAAGGCGCGATCCTGCTGTAGCCGCACAGATGGCAAAGGCTGACCGAGCCATCTTTGTCGAAGCCGTTTGCCACAAGGAGCCGCTCCGACAGCATGCCTAGAATGTCGAGGTCATTGGGCGACAGGGGCGAAATACATTCGGAGATCACCTGCTCCCGTGCCTTGAGCAAGGCGTCCGTTATCTTCTTCCCCGAATTGGTGAGGTGAATGAAGCGCGCCCGCCTGTCGGTGATTTGTCTTCGTCGTTCCACCAACTGTTCGCGCTCGAGCCTATCGATCAATCGCACCGTCCCGGCATGAGAAAGCCCGATCGAGGTAGCCAAAACGCTGATCGGCAGTCCGGGCTCCATGCTGAGTAACACCATCACGGCGGTCCCCGGGCCGCTTGGTGAAAACGAGGCCGAGACACTGGCGATGCTGTCTGCAACGGCCAACGCGAGTGCACCTAAATGGTACTTGGCGACCTCAGGCTCCATACCGCAAGAATATATGCTTCGCGCATAGACTTCAAGCGTGTGAAAATGTATGACCGCCGCATGCATCTATGACAGATTCGGACATGGTCATGCTCATTGAGGGGCTCAGCTCGGATTCCACATCTGAGATCAACGGACGTGCTCGTTCCCCAGGCGCTAGCGGGGGTGGGCTCGATGAAAGTGGACGTGCATGGGTGCCGCTCACCGGGCGCAGGCGGTTCGCCGATGAGACCGCCGGTATGATCGGACGGGTCTCATGCCCGACCTGACTCTTGATCTCCGATACCTGAAGTACGCCGTTCAGGTCGCCGAGGCCGGCAGCTTCCGCCGAGCGGCGGAGCGCCTATCGATATCGCAATCCACCGTCAGCCGACGTGTGCAGCTGTTTGAGCGCCAACTTGGCTTTTCTCTCTTCAAGCGTACGCGAGCGGGGGCAGGGCTGACTCCAGAAGGTGAGCGCTTCCTTCAACAAGCGGTGGTGGGAGCGCGCTACCTTCGTAACGCCGCAACGGAGATCCGCTCCGCGCGGAAACTCAAGACCGGGCTCGTGAGGTTTGGAATGCTTGAAGCGTTCCCGGCGTGCCCGATCATCAACATTCTCTCGGCATTCAGAAATAGACATCCGACGATCGAGGTAAAGCTTGAGGAAGGCACTTCAGAAGAAAACACTTTGGGGGTGAAGCGCGGATTACTGGACGCAGCAATCAGCCTGAGTGCGAGCAAGAGCCCTCAGTTCCAAGTTCGACGTCTCTGCGAACCAGATCTGTTCGTGGCATTGTCCCCGCTTCACGAGTTGGCAGCACGGCCACAGCTGTCGTGGGAGGACGTTTGTGACGAAGTCTTCCTCGTTCGCTCGGATGGCGCTGGGCGTGAGCTCGCTGGCATACTCCGGCGCATGGTGGGCGCCGGAGACGGAGCGGTTCAACTCTCGATCCAACAAGTCAGCCGAGAAACCCTGCTGACGATGGTCGAACAGGGCTTCGGCTTGACCATCACCAGCGTGATCTACCGGCCGGATATCGCGTTGATCCCGCTCCCATCGGCGCGGGCGCCGACGGCCGCTATAATTTCTTCCAGTGACAACGACAACCCGACTCTGCCGCTGCTGCTGAAGTGTTTCGACACCCCCTCTAGAGCGGGGACCACGGATTAATCGGCGCTCCCCGGCGTCAACGTTCGCCTGGCTTTGGCGAAGCCACGGTCTGTCGCGATGAACCGTTGTAACATCGGGACGATTAACCGAGCTGGGTCAACAGCGGACTGACCTTGCTCTCGGCCCAATAGGTGGGCGTAGTCAACAAGGTCCTGGTGGAGAGCTGCAGGTAGCTCGACCTGTACCTTAAGCGGCTTGTCGTCCGCGATGGGGCCTAGCTTAAGCTTCGACATCATCACCCTCCATATGGCTCCAGTACCAAGTCTCGCGTCACGAGAACGCGCACGGGAAATCCGGGCCGAATAGTGATCGTGGGCGCGACGTTGAGCTGACGCCTCACAATCTGCTGCCCTGCGTCGTTGATGGTGTCCTGCCCACCGTTCCGGATCGCCTGAACGAGCTGATCGTCGTTGTCGACCGCGAGTTCGGCGCCGACGCTCAGCAGTGTCGACAATCCCGCAGCCTTGGCCAGATCCCACCAATGGTAATCGACGCCATCCTGCAGCCCGGCGAACCCTTCAGCGTCAGCACCAGGCTGGCGCTCGAGAACGATCGAGCGCCCGTTCGGGAAGACGAGCCGAGTCCAGACGAGCAGGACTCGGCTCTGGCCGAACTGCACGTTGTTGTCGTACTGCCCGACCACACGAGTGCCTTGCGGCACAAGCAAGATACGGCCGGTTGGGCTGTCGTAGATGTTTTCGGTGACCTGCGCGGTGATCTGGCCGGGTAGATCGGATCGGATGCCGGTGATCAGCGCCGCGGATATCACTGCTCCCGCCTGAAGGACGTTCGGCGATACTGGCGCAGCGACGCGATCGGGCGCAACCGTCCTGCGATCGGCCGCGGCGTTCAGAAACGCGTTCTGCCGGTCCTGCGCCGAGGGCGTGGCGGGCGGCGGAGCGAGGCCAATGCTCGCCAAATCCGGCACCGGCGCGAGCGCTGGGGCAGCTCCCGCAGCAGCGGGTGTGCCCCGGCTTTCCGATCCGGAGAAGAGACGGCTGGTGCGCGCGGTCTCGATTTCCTGAAGGCGGCGCTGCTCTTCCGGGCTGATGCCGGGATTGGGCGTGGCCGTCCCGGGTGTGGGCACCGGCTGTCCGCGATCCTGGGTACTAAGGATCGGCCGGCCGAGGTCACCGGGAAGAGGGGGACCGAGCTGTGGCACGCCACTGTAATCTCGCGGCAGGCCGGCCAGTCCGTCAGCGGTCGAGCGGTTCTCGGTCGAATAGAGTTCGTCGTTCGGCCGACCGGCGTCGCGGGTCTGAAGCGCGTAGATCAGCGCACCTCCGAGCCCGACGCTGGCGACAAGACCGAGGCCGGCGAGAACCTTCCGCGACAACCGGGTGACGCGGGGCGGTTCGGCCCGCAGCCGCATCGGCGCAGGCCCGACCGGCTCGCCGGTCAGGGGCTGCGCATCGTCGTCCGGCACTTCCTCAATCCGGGGCGGGTTCTCGCTCACGAGGTCGGCCTCCCGTCTGTGCGGACGATCCTGACGCGCTTCTGCTCGCGGCCGGAGCCGAAGCGAAGTTCGGCAGCCGCGAACAGACGATCAACGATCATGTGGTGGCCGCGAACGCGATAGTTCACGAGCTCAGAGGTGTTGCCCTCGGGGCCGACGACGAAGAGTGGCGGCATCTCGCCCTGACCGATGCCGCGCGGAAACTCGATAAAGACCTGGCGTCCGTCGTCGAAGGCGCGCAGCGGCCGCCACGGCGCACGGTCGCCCTCGATCGCATAGCGGAAGTTGACGTTCGCGAGATCGACGCCGCTCGCCACCGGCTGGGCCGCCTGCGCCTCGGCGTTCTGACGGCGCAGCGCAATGAGCTGGTCTTGCGGATACTGCCATGAGACCGACGCCATATAGGTGCGCTCTGTCGAGCGCAGCTCCATGTGATAGGTGCGCATGTTGGTGTTGATGACGAGGTTTGTCATCAGGTCGGCGCGGGTGGGCTTTACTAGGATGTGGATCTGGCGCGTTGCCCCCGATCCGCTCTCGGTGTCGCCGATGATCCAGCGCACTGTGTCGCCGGCGGCCACCGGGCCTGCGCCGACAAGCTGCTCCCCGGGTTGGAGCGCGATGTCGGTGATCTGCCCGACGGCGGTATAGACTTGATAAAGCGCCCCTTGAGTCCACGGGTAGACCTGCATCGAGTTAATGAAGCCGTCGCGCACCGGCTGGACTCGTGCCGCCTCGTTTGCCTGGTTGACGCGAGCGGTCGGATTAGAAGGCTCCGGGGCACGCCGCGTCTCCTCCACACGCTGCAATTGGCCAGGCAGCGGCAGCGGCCGGGGCAGCTCGACCACGGTGACCGGCGCGGGTGGATCGACGGTCTGCACCGCCGGAGCCGCATTGTCGTAGGAAATCTCCGGCGGCGGATTGGTGGTCGCGCAGCCCGCGAGCGCGGTCGCCGCTAGCAGAACGACCGGGAATGCGGCTCTACGGAGAGCCGGGAGTACGTGTGTGTGTGAAGCCGGGTTTCCGGCTTTACGGAAATACGGCTTCATTGCCCAAGCTCCCGTGACCAGTTGGGGTCGTCTCAGAATTCGGAAAATAAAGCACGCTAAGGCGTAGTCACCCCGTGACTCCCCCGCGCCGATGCAGCGAGCTTCGTTCCGTCTTGCAGTGACGCAATCAGCGGGCAGGAAACGTTCCCTTTCCGCGCATGGCAGGCGCACACCAGTTCAGACAGCACGGCCTCCATGCGTGCCAAGTCGGCCATCTTCTCGCGCACATCCTTGAGCTTGTGCTCGGCCAGGCCGCTGGCTTCCTCGCAATGGGTGCCATCCTCCAGCCGCAGTAGCTCGGCGATTTCGTCCAGGCTAAAGCCCAGCCGCTGGGCCGATTTCACGAACCGCACTCGTGTTACATCCGCCTCGCCATAGCGGCGAATGCTGCCATAGGGCTTGTCTGGCTCCGGCAGCAGGCCCTTGCGCTGGTAGAACCGGATGGTCTCCACATTGACCCCGGCCGCCTTGGCAAAAACGCCAATGGTCAGATTCTCAAAATTAATTTGCATATCGCTTGACTCCGTACATAACTACGGAAGTAAGCTTAAGCTATCCAAACCAAATTTGAAAGGACAAGCGTATGTCTGAACCACAAAAGTCTGAACCACAAAAGTCTGAACCACAAAAGTCTGAACCACAAAACGGGCGCGGCGCGCTCTTCGCCGGTGGGCTGGCCGCCATTCTTGCGTCGGCCTGCTGCCTGGGGCCGCTGGTTTTGATCGCCTTGGGGTTCAGCGGGGCATGGATCGGCAACCTGACGGTGCTGGAACCCTATCGCCCGATCTTCATCGGCGCAGCGCTGGTCGCGCTGTTTTTCGCCTGGCGGCGCATCTACCGCCCGGCGCAAGCCTGCAAACCGGGTGAGGTCTGCGCGATTCCCCAAGTGCGAGCTACTTACAAGCTCATTTTCTGGATCGTGGCCGCGCTGGTCCTGGTCTCGCTCGGATTTCCCTACGTCATGCCATTTTTCTATTAATCACAGGAGTTCATCATGAAAAAACTGTTTGCCGCCCTCGCCCTCGCTGCCGTTGTTGCCCCCGTGTGGGCCGCCACCCAGACCGTCACGCTGTCCGTGCCTGGCATGACCTGCGCCTCTTGCCCGATCACTGTCAAGCACGCGCTTTCCAAGGTTGAGGGCGTGAGCAAGACCGACGTAAGTTTCGACAAGCGCCAGGCCGTCGTCACCTTCGACGATGCCAAGACCAACGTCCAGAAGTTGACCAAGGCGACCGAGGACGCGGGCTATCCGTCCAGCCTCAAACGCTGATCCGTTAACCGAACTCGGGAGCGACACATGGGACTCATCACGCGCATCGCTGGCAAAACCGGCGCGCTCGGCAGCGTCGTTTCCGCGATGGGCTGCGCCGCCTGTTTTCCTGCCATCGCCAGCTTTGGCGCGGCCATCGGACTGGGCTTCTTGAGCCAGTACGAGGGGCTATTCATTGGCATCCTGCTGCCGATGTTCGCCGGCATCGCGTTACTCGCCAATGCTATCGCTTGGCTCAATCATCGACAGTGGCGACGCACGGCGCTCGGCACGATAGGCCCGATCTTGGTGCTGGCAGCGGTGTTTTTAATGCGGGCTTACGGCTGGCAGAGCGGTGGACTGCTCTATGTCGGCCTGGCCTTGATGGTTGGGGTGTCGGTCTGGGATTTCATCTCGCCAGCACATCGCCGCTGCGGGCCGGACAGCTGTGAATTGCCAGAACAACGTGGCTGACGGCAACAGCCGTAGCCACCACAGAAAAGGAAAAATACATGACCACCCTGAAAATCACCGGGATGACCTGCGACTCGTGCGCGGCTCACGTCAAGGAAGCCTTGGAGAAAGTGCCCGGCGTGCAATCGGCGCTGGTGTCCTATCCGAAGGGCACAGCGCAACTCGCCATTGAGGCGGGCACGTCATCGGATGCGCTGACTACCGCCGTGGCCGGACTGGGCTACGAGGCAACGCTTGCCGATGCGCCACCGACGGACAACCGCGCCGGCCTGCTCGACAAGATGCGCGGCTGGATAGGGGCCGCTGATAAGCCCAGTGGCAACGAACGCCCGTTGCAGGTCGTCGTCATTGGTAGCGGTGGAGCCGCGATGGCGGCAGCACTGAAGGCCGTCGAGCAAGGCGCGCAGGTCACGCTGATTGAGCGCGGCACCATCGGCGGCACCTGCGTCAACGTCGGTTGTGTGCCGTCCAAGATCATGATCCGCGCCGCCCACATCGCCCATCTGCGCCGGGAAAGCCCATTCGACGGCGGCATGCCACCCACACCGCCGACGATCTTGCGCGAGCGGCTGCTGGCCCAGCAGCAGGCCCGTGTCGAAGAACTCCGTCATGCCAAGTACGAAGGCATCCTGGACGGCAATTCAGCCATCACCGTTCTGCACGGTGAAGCGCGTTTCAAGGACGACCAGAGCCTTATCGTTAGTTTGAACGAGGGTGGCGAGCGCGTCGTGATGTTCGACCGCTGCCTGGTCGCCACGGGTGCCAGCCCGGCGGTCCCGCCGATTCCGGGCTTGAAAGAGTCACCCTACTGGACTTCCACCGAGGCCCTGGCGAGCGACACCATTCCCGAACGCCTTGCCGTAATCGGCTCGTCGGTGGTGGCGCTGGAGCTGGCGCAAGCCTTTGCCCGGCTGGGCAGCAAGGTCACGGCCCTGGCGCGCAATACCTTGTTCTTCCGTGAAGACCCGGCCATCGGCGAGGCGGTGACAGCCGCTTTCCGTGCCGAGGGCATCGAGGTGCTGGAGCACACGCAAGCCAGCCAGGTCGCCCATATGGACGGTGAATTCGTGCTGACCACCACGCACGGTGAATTGCGCGCCGACAAGCTGCTGGTCGCCACCGGCCGGACACCGAACACGCGCAGCCTGGCATTGGAAGCGGCGGGGGTAGCCGTCAATGCGCAGGGGGCCATCGTCATCGACAAGGGCATGCGCACCAGTAGCCCGAACATCTACGCGGCCGGCGACTGCACCGACCAGCCGCAGTTCGTCTATGTGGCGGCAGCGGCCGGCACTCGTGCGGCGATCAACATGACTGGCGGCGATGCGGCCCTGGACCTGACCGCAATGCCGGCCGTGGTGTTCACCGACCCGCAGGTCGCCACCGTGGGCTACAGCGAGGCGGAAGCACATCACGACGGGATCGAGACCGACAGTCGCCTGCTAACACTGGATAACGTGCCGCGTGCGCTTGCCAACTTCGACACACGCGGCTTCATCAAGCTGGTCATCGAGGAAGGTAGCGGACGGCTCATCGGCGTGCAAGCGGTGGCCCCGGAAGCGGGTGAACTGATCCAGACGGCGGTGCTCGCCATTCGCAACCGTATGACCGTGCAGGAACTGGCCGACCAATTGTTCCCCTACCTGACCATGGTCGAAGGGCTGAAGCTCGCGGCGCAGACCTTCAGCAAGGACGTGAAGCAGCTTTCGTGCTGCGCCGGATGAGGAAAAGGAGGTGTTCAATGAGCGCCTACACAGTGTCCCGGCTGGCCCTTGATGCCGGGGTGAGCGTGCATATCGTGCGCGACTACCTGCTGCGCGGATTGCTACGGCCGGTCGCGTACACCACGGGCGGCTACGGCTTGTTCGATGACACCGCGTTGCAACGGCTGCGCTTTGTACGGGCTGCCTTCGAAGCGGGTATCGGCCTGGACGCACTGGCGCGGCTGTGCCGGGCGCTGGATGCTGCGGACGGTGACGGTGCGTCTGCGCAGCTTGCCGTGTTGCGGCAACTCGTCGAGCGTCGGCGCGAGGCCCTGGCCAGCCTCGAAATGCAACTGGCCGCCATGCCAACCGAACCGGCACAGCACGCGGAGAGTCTGCCATGAACAGCCCAGAGCACTTGCCGTCTGAGACGCACAAACCGATCACCGGCTACTTGTGGGGCGCGCTGGCCGTGCTCACCTGTCCCTGCCATTTGCCGATTCTCGCCATTGTGCTAGCCGGCACGACGGCCGGCGCGTTCATCGGGGAGCACTGGGGTATTGCAGCCCTCACGCTGACCGGCTTGTTTGTCCTGTCTGTGACGCGGCTGCTGCGGGCCTTCAAGGGAAGATCATGACCGCTTCCCAGCCAGCCGAGAGTGGGCAGCTTTGAGCTTCGCTACCAATCTGGAGGAGTACCACCATGAACGCAAACGCCCCGAACACTGCCAGTTGCACCACCTGCTGCGTATGCTGCAAAGAAATTCCGCTCGATGCCGCCTTCACCCCGGAAGGCGCGGAATACGTCGAACATTTCTGCGGGCTGGATTGCTATGAACGCTTCCAGGCACGCGCCAAGGCCGCGACAGAATCTGACATTGCGCCTGTCCCTGGCGGTTCGCAGCCGTCAGATTGAGGCATACCCTAACCTGATGTCAGATGCTTGGCGCAAAGCACGTCAGAATAGAGTTGTAGTTTGTATTTATTGACACAAGCCGCCAAGGGTAATGGATTTCATCCTGACACTTTTACCTTTGGAGGCACCTTGCAAGGTCAACGCATTGGCTATATCCGCGTCAGCAGCTTCGACCAGAACCCTGATCGGCAACTGGAGCAAATCGAAGTCGGTAAGGTATTCACCGATAAGGCTTCCGGCAAGGACACGCAACGTCCCGAACTTGAAAGGCTGCTGGCCTTTGTGCGCGAGGGCGACACCGTGGTGGTGCACAGCATGGACAGGTTGGCACGCAATCTCGATGACCTGCGCCGCATCGTTCAGGGGCTGACACAACGGGGCGTGCGGATGGAGTTTGTCAAAGAAGGGCTGGCGTTCACCGGCGATGACTCACCGATGGCCAATTTGATGCTGTCGGTCATGGGGGCTTTTGCGGAGTTCGAGCGCGCACTGATCCGCGAACGCCAGCGCGAGGGAATCGTGCTGGCCAAGCAGCGCGGTGCCTACCGGGGACGAAAGAAATCGCTGAACAGCGAACAAATTGCCAAGTTGAAACAGCGAGTCGCGGCAGGCGATCAAAAAACCTTGGTGGCCCGTGACTTCGGCATCAGTCGCGAAACCTTGTACCAGTACCTGCGGGAAGACTGATCATGCCGCGCCGCTCAATCCTGTCCGCCACCGAGCGCGAAAGCCTGCTGGCACTACCAGATGCCAAAGACGAACTGATACGGCACTACACGTTCAACGAAACCGACCTATCGGTGATCCGCCAGCGTCGCGGCGCTGCGAATCGATTGGGCTTCGCCGTGCAGCTTTGCTACTTGCGATTCCCTGGCATCTTCTTGGGCATCGATGAGCCTCCGTTTCCGCCCCTGTTGCGCATGGTGGCCGCACAACTCAAGGTGCCGGTGGAAAGTTGGAACGATTACGGCCAGCGCGAGCAGACGCGGCGGGAGCACTTGGTCGAGCTGCAAACGGTGTTCGGGTTCAAGCCCTTCACCATGAGTCACTACCGGCAGCCGTGCATACATTGACCGAGCTGGCCTTGCAGACCGATAAAGGGATTGTGCTGGCCAGCACCCTTGTCGAAAACCTGCGGCGGCAGAGCATCATCCTGCCCGCCATGAATGCCATCGAGCGCGCGAGCGCCGAGGCCATCACCCGTGCCAACCGGCGTATTTACGCGGCGTTGACCGATTCTTTGTTATCGCTCCACCGTCAGCGCCTGGACGAACTTCTCAAGCGCAAGGACGGCAGCAAATTGACGTGGCTGGCATGGCTGCGCCAGTCGCCCGTCAAGCCGAACTCTCGGCATATGCTTGAACACATCGAGCGCCTCAAGGCTTGGCAGGCGCTTGACCTTCCCGCAGGCATCGAGCGACAAGTTCACCAGAACCGCCTGCTCAAGATCGCCCGTGAGGGTGGGCAGATGACGCCTGCCGATCTGGCAAAGTTCGAGATGCAACGACGCTATGCCACTCTGGTTTCGCTGGCCATTGAAGGTATGGCCACCGTCACCGACGAAATCATCGACCTGCACGACCGCATCATTGGCAAACTATTCAACGCCGCCAAGAACAAGCATCAGCAGCAGTTTCAGGCTTCCGGCAAAGCCCGCTGTGTCGGTGTAGTGCTCCTCGATCCGCAAGTCCGACTCGTGGTACAGCAGGCCATCGAGCACATAGGTTGAATCACGCACGCCGACGTTGACTACCTTGGTGCTGAAGGGCGCGTACTGGTCGGAGATATGGGTATAAAACGTCCGGCCTGGACTGCTTCCATACTTCGGGTTGATATGCCCGGTGCTCTCCGCTTTGCTGCCGGTTCTGAAATTTTGGCCATCCGACGATGACGTGGTGCCATCGCCCCAGTTTCCGGCAAAGGATTGCCGGAACTGCGCGTTGACCAGTTCGGCCAGCGCCGTTGAGTACGTTTCATCCCGGATGTGCCAGGCTTGCAGCCACGACAGCTTGGCGTAAGTCGTGCCTGGGCAGGACTCGGCCATCTTGGTTAGCCCGAGATTGATGCCATCAGCCAGGATCGTCGTCAGCAGCAAGGTTTTGTCCTTGGCCGTGTCGCCGGTCTTCAGATGCGTGAAATGCCGGGTGAAGCCTGTCCACTCATCAACTTCCATCAGCAGTTCGGTAATCTTGACGTGTGGCAGCAGCATCGCCGACTGGTCGATTAGGGCTTGTGCGGTCTCCGGCACCGCCGCGTCCAGCGGCGTGATCTTCAGGCCGGACTCGGTAATGATGGCATCCGGCAGATCATTGGCCGCCGCCATGCGGTTGACGGTGGCAAGCTGCTGTTCCAGCAATGCCAGTCGGTCGTGCAAATACTGATCGCAATCGGTGGCCACTGCCAGCGACAATTCGTTGGCCAGCTTCAGAGTAGCGAACTTCTCGGCCGGCACCAGGTACTCATCAAAGTCCTTGAACTGGCGCGAACCCTGCACCCAGACATCGCCTGATCGCAGCGCGTTCTTTAGCTCTGACAGGGCGCACAGCTCGTAGTAGCGCCGGTCAATGCCATCGTCCGTGAGCACCAGTTTCGCCCAGCGTGGCTTGATGAATGCGGTCGGCGCGTCGGCGGGCACCTTGCGGGCGTTGTCGCTGTTCATGCCGCGAAGCACCTCGATGGCATCGAGTACGCCCTTGGCGGCTGGTGCCGCCCGTAACTTAAGTACGTCCAGGAACTGCGGCGCGTAGCGGCGCAACGTGGCGTAGCTTTCACCGATGCGATGCAGAAAGTCGAAGCTCTCCGGCTGCGCGAGCTTTTGCGCCTCCGTGACGCTGGCGGCGAAGGTATCCCACGGCATTACGGCCTCGATGGCGGCGAACGGATCGCCGCCGCTCTGTTTGGCTTCCAGCAAGGCTTGGCCGATGCGGCCATACATCCGCACCTTGTCATTGATCGCCTTACCGATCATGTCTTCGGCCTGATGCACCTACTGGGCTTCCGATTCGCGCCACGTATCCGAGACCTGGGCGACACCAAGCTATTCATCCCAAAGGGCGATGCCGCCTATGACGCGCTCAAGCCGATGATTAGCAGCGACCGGCTGAACATCAAGCAGATACGCGCCCATTGGGATGAAATCTTGCGGTTCGCCACTTCGATCAAGCAGGGTACGGTGACGGCCTCGCTGATGTTGCGCAAGCTCGGCAGCTATCCGCGTCAGAACGGACTGGCCGTTGCACTGCGCGAGCTGGGGCGCATTGAGCGCACGTTGTTCATACTGGATTGGCTGCAAAGCGTGGAGCTGCGCCGCCGCGTGCAGGCCGGACTCAACAAAGGCGAGGCGCGCAACGCGCTGGCCAGGGCGGTGTTCTTCAACCGACTGGGCGAAATCCGCGACCGCAGTTTTGAGCAACAACGCTACCGGGCCAGCGGCCTCAATCTGGTAACGGCGGCCATCGTGCTTTGGAACACGGCCTATCTGGAACGGGCAACCAATGCTTTGAACGGGCACGGCAAACCGGTAGACGAGACGCTGTTTCAATACCTGTCACCGCTGGGGTGGGAACACATCAATCTGACCGGCGATTACCTCTGGCGCAGCAGCACCAAGGTCGGCGCAGGCAAGTTCAGACCGTTGCGACCACTGCCACCGGCTTAACGTGCTTTATTTAATGAGATGGTCACTCCCTCCTTCCCAGTACTATGCTGAGGACAGGCTTTCAT
>NZ_JBPTTK010000031.1:0-28942 GCF_053290175.1 Enterobacter sp. 186315
TCGCAATCCGTGAAGGCGGCCGTACCGTTGGCGCGGGCGTTGTTGCTAAAGTTCTCGGCTAATTGCTGATAATATTTGACGCAATGCGCATGAAAAGGGCATCATTTGATGCCCTTTTTGCACGCTTTCACATCAGAACCTGGCTCATCAGTGATTATTTTTGTCATAATCATTGCTGAGACAGGCTCTGCTGAGAGCGTATAATCCGAAAAGCGAATACGCATTTCGATTGGTTTGCCTCGCGATCGCGGGGTGAAAATGTTTGTAGAATACTTCTGACAGGTTGGTTTATGAGTGCGAATACCGAAGCTCAAGGGAGCGGGCGCGGCCTGGAAGCGATGAAATGGGTAGTTGTAGCCGTGCTGCTTATCGTAGCGATCGTTGGCAACTATCTTTATCGTGACATGATGCTGCCGCTACGCGCGCTTGCAGTGGTAATTCTGATTGCTGCAGCGGGTGGTGTCGCGCTGTTGACGACGAAAGGCAAAGCGACCGTCGCATTTGCCCGTGAAGCGCGTACCGAAGTCCGCAAAGTAATTTGGCCGACTCGCCAGGAAACATTGCACACCACGCTGATCGTAGCGGCGGTAACCGCTGTAATGTCACTGATCCTGTGGGGACTGGATGGTATTCTGGTTCGCCTGGTATCCTTTATCACTGGCCTGAGGTTCTAAGATGTCTGAAGCCCCTAAAAAGCGCTGGTACGTCGTTCAGGCGTTTTCCGGTTTTGAAGGCCGCGTAGCAACGTCGCTGCGTGAGCACATCAAATTACACAACATGGAAGAGTTGTTTGGCGAAGTTATGGTTCCGACCGAAGAAGTGGTCGAGATCCGTGGCGGCCAGCGTCGCAAGAGCGAGCGCAAATTCTTCCCGGGTTACGTACTGGTTCAAATGGTTATGAACGACGCGAGCTGGCACCTGGTGCGCAGCGTACCGCGTGTGATGGGCTTTATCGGCGGCACGTCTGACCGTCCGGCGCCAATCAGCGACAAAGAAGTTGATGCGATTATGAACCGCCTGCAACAGGTTGGTGATAAGCCGCGTCCTAAAACGCTGTTTGAACCGGGTGAAATGGTGCGTGTTAATGACGGTCCGTTCGCTGACTTTAATGGCGTGGTTGAAGAAGTGGACTACGAGAAGTCCCGCCTGAAAGTTTCCGTATCTATCTTCGGTCGTGCGACTCCGGTAGAACTGGACTTCGCGCAGGTCGAAAAAGCCTAAACAGCGATCAAAAAAGCGGCGATTTAGTCGTTGCACAGGGCGCGAGATTGGAATACAATTTCGCGCCTTTTGTTTTTATGGGTCTCGGCCCGTAAAACGAATTTTATTCACGGGGAGCCTCACTGAGGCGTTATCACCCAATCAGAGGATTTTAGAATGGCTAAGAAAGTACAAGCCTACGTCAAGCTGCAAGTTGCAGCTGGTATGGCGAACCCAAGTCCACCAGTTGGTCCAGCTCTGGGTCAGCAGGGTGTGAACATCATGGAATTCTGTAAAGCGTTCAACGCAAAAACTGAATCCCTGGAAAAAGGTCTGCCAATCCCAGTTGTAATCACTGTTTACGCTGACCGTTCTTTCACTTTCGTTACCAAAACCCCTCCAGCAGCAGTTCTGCTGAAGAAAGCGGCTGGTATCAAGTCTGGTTCCGGTAAACCGAACAAAGACAAAGTGGGTAAAATTTCCCGCGCTCAGTTGCAGGAAATCGCGCAGACCAAAGCTGCCGACATGACCGGTGCTGACATTGAAGCGATGACTCGCTCAATCGAAGGTACTGCACGTTCCATGGGCCTGGTAGTGGAGGACTAAGAAATGGCTAAACTGACCAAGCGCATGTCCGTGATCCGTGACAAAGTTGATGCGACCAAACAGTACGACATCAACGAAGCTATCTCTCTGCTGAAAGAACTGGCTACTGCTAAGTTCGTTGAAAGCGTGGACGTTGCTGTAAACCTCGGTATCGACGCTCGTAAATCCGATCAGAACGTTCGTGGCGCAACTGTACTGCCACACGGTACTGGCCGTTCCGTACGCGTAGCTGTATTTGCTCAGGGTGCAAACGCTGAAGCTGCTAAAGCTGCCGGCGCTGAACTGGTAGGTATGGAAGATCTGGCTGATCAGATCAAAAAAGGCGAAATGAACTTTGACGTTGTTATCGCATCTCCTGATGCAATGCGCGTTGTTGGCCAGCTGGGCCAGGTTCTGGGTCCACGCGGCCTGATGCCAAACCCGAAAGTCGGTACTGTAACCCCTAACGTTGCTGAAGCGGTTAAAAACGCTAAAGCGGGTCAGGTTCGTTATCGTAACGACAAAAACGGCATCATCCACACCACCATCGGTAAAGTGGACTTTGACGCTGACAAACTGAAAGAAAACCTGGAAGCTCTGCTGGTTGCGCTGAAAAAAGCAAAACCAACTCAGGCGAAAGGCGTGTACATCAAGAAAGTTAGCATCTCCACCACCATGGGTGCAGGTGTTGCAGTTGACCAGGCTGGCCTGAGCGCTGCTGCAAACTAATGCCTTTACGTGGGCGGTGATTTTGTCTACAATCTTACCCCCACGTTTGCTAACGAAGTTAGCGGCTAAAAGATTTGTTCGTTGGAGCCTGGCCTATCCAGGCCTCCGTCGAAGACCGCAGGTGTTTCGCAAGAAACTTAATCCCCTGCGTAGACGGTGACAGAACGCTAAGATTATTTTTAATACTCTGGCTTGTTTCTGCTCACCGTATTAAGACGCTCTTTCCGTTGGGGAGAGTGAAGTGAGTTCCGGAACATGAGTTCCGGCAAACATCCAGGAGCAAAGCTAATGGCTTTAAATCTTCAAGACAAACAAGCGATTGTTGCTGAAGTCAGCGAAGTAGCCAAAGGCGCGCTGTCTGCAGTAGTTGCGGATTCCCGTGGCGTTACTGTAGATAAAATGACTGAACTGCGTAAAGCAGGTCGTGAAGCTGGCGTTTACATGCGTGTTGTTCGTAACACCCTGCTGCGCCGCGTAGTTGAAGGTACTCAGTTCGAGTGCCTGAAAGACACGTTTGTTGGTCCAACCTTGATTGCATACTCTATGGAACACCCGGGCGCTGCTGCTCGTCTGTTCAAAGAGTTCGCGAAAGCGAATGCAAAATTTGAGGTTAAAGCTGCAGCCTTTGAAGGTGAGTTGATCCCGGCATCGCAAATCGATCGCCTGGCAACCCTGCCGACCTACGAAGAAGCAATTGCACGCCTGATGGCAACCATGAAAGAAGCTTCGGCTGGCAAACTGGTTCGCACTCTGGCTGCTGTTCGCGATGCGAAAGAAGCTGCTTAATAGCAGTTATCTTTTTAAAGCATTTGCTTACGTATAAACTTATTCTGATTTTCAGGAACAATTTAAATGTCTATCACTAAAGATCAAATCATTGAAGCAGTTGCAGCTATGTCCGTAATGGACGTTGTAGAACTGATCTCTGCAATGGAAGAAAAATTCGGTGTTTCCGCTGCTGCTGCTGTAGCTGTAGCTGCTGGCCCGGCTGAAGCTGCTGAAGAAAAAACTGAATTCGACGTAATTCTGAAAGCTGCTGGCGCTAACAAAGTTGCTGTTATCAAAGCAGTACGTGGCGCAACTGGCCTGGGTCTGAAAGAAGCTAAAGACCTGGTAGAATCTGCTCCAGCTGCGCTGAAAGAAGGCGTGAGCAAAGACGACGCAGAAGCACTGAAAAAATCTCTGGAAGAAGCTGGCGCTGAAGTTGAAGTTAAATAAGCCAACTTTTCTGGTTGCAGCCTAAGTAATTAGGCTGATGGCTGGTGACTTTTTAGTCACCAGCCTTTTTGCGCTGTAAGGCATCAGTAGCATTTCACACTGTTTGACTGCTGGTTGTCCTGACAATGCTTGTTTCTATCGACGACTTAATATATTGCGACAGGGTGCTCGCTCTGTGTAAATCGCGACGAAATGGTTTAAGCGTGATAGCAACAGGCATTGCGGAAAGTGTTCCATTTTCCGATCAACAAAATGGTGTTGCACAAACTGTCCCTTCGTCGGACAGATGGGTCGACTTGTCAGCGAGCTGAGGAACCCTATGGTTTACTCCTATACCGAGAAAAAACGTATTCGTAAGGATTTTGGCAAACGTCCACAAGTTTTGGATGTCCCATATCTCCTTTCTATCCAGCTTGACTCGTTCCAGAAGTTTATCGAGCAAGATCCTGAAGGGCAGTACGGTCTGGAAGCTGCATTCCGCTCCGTGTTCCCGATTCAGAGCTACAGCGGTAACTCCGAGCTGCAATATGTCAGCTATCGCCTTGGCGAACCGGTGTTTGACGTTCAGGAATGTCAGATCCGCGGCGTGACCTATTCCGCACCGCTGCGCGTAAAACTGCGTCTGGTGATCTACGAGCGCGAAGCGCCTGAAGGCACCGTTAAAGACATTAAAGAACAAGAAGTCTACATGGGTGAAATTCCACTCATGACAGACAACGGTACTTTCGTTATCAACGGTACTGAGCGTGTTATCGTTTCCCAGCTGCACCGTAGCCCGGGCGTCTTCTTCGACAGCGATAAAGGTAAAACGCACTCATCCGGTAAAGTACTATATAACGCACGTATCATTCCTTACCGTGGTTCATGGCTGGACTTCGAGTTCGATCCGAAAGACAACCTGTTTGTCCGTATCGACCGTCGTCGTAAACTGCCTGCAACCATTATCCTGCGTGCGCTGCAATACACGACTGAGCAGATTCTGGATCTGTTCTTTGAGAAAGTGGTCTTTGAAATCCGCGACAACAAGCTGCAAATGGAGCTGGTGCCGGAACGTCTGCGTGGTGAGACCGCGTCGTTCGACATCGAAGCCGACGGCAAAGTGTATGTGGAAAAAGGCCGCCGTATCACTGCGCGTCACATCCGTCAGCTGGAAAAAGATGATATCAAACACATCGAAGTCCCGGTTGAATACATTGCAGGAAAAGTATCCGCGAAAGATTACGTTGATGAATCAACTGGCGAGCTGATCTGCCCGGCGAACATGGAGCTGAGCCTGGATCTGCTGGCTAAGCTGAGCCAGTCTGGCCACAAACGTATCGAAACGCTGTTCACCAACGATCTGGACCACGGTCCGTACATCTCTGAGACTGTACGCGTCGACCCGACGACCGATCGCCTGAGCGCTCTGGTAGAAATCTACCGCATGATGCGCCCTGGTGAGCCGCCAACTCGCGAAGCAGCTGAAAGCCTGTTCGAGAACCTGTTCTTCTCTGAAGACCGCTACGATCTGTCTGCGGTTGGTCGTATGAAGTTCAACCGTTCTCTGCTGCGCGACGAAATCGAAGGTTCCGGTATCCTGAGCAAAGAAGACATCATCGAAGTGATGAAGAAGCTCATTGATATCCGTAACGGCAAAGGCGAAGTGGATGATATCGACCACCTCGGCAACCGTCGTATCCGTTCCGTAGGCGAAATGGCGGAAAACCAGTTCCGCGTTGGCCTGGTACGTGTTGAGCGTGCGGTGAAAGAGCGTCTGTCTCTGGGCGATCTGGATACCCTGATGCCTCAGGATATGATCAACGCCAAGCCGATTTCAGCAGCAGTGAAAGAGTTCTTCGGTTCCAGCCAGCTGTCTCAGTTTATGGACCAGAACAACCCGCTGTCTGAGATTACGCACAAACGTCGTATCTCTGCGCTCGGCCCAGGCGGTCTGACTCGTGAACGTGCAGGCTTTGAAGTTCGAGACGTACACCCGACTCACTACGGTCGCGTGTGTCCAATCGAAACGCCTGAAGGTCCAAACATCGGTCTGATCAACTCCCTGTCCGTGTACGCACAGACTAACGAATACGGCTTCCTTGAGACTCCGTATCGTAAAGTGACTGACGGTGTTGTAACCGACGAAATTCACTACCTGTCTGCTATCGAAGAAGGCAACTACGTTATCGCTCAGGCGAACTCCAACCTGGATGACGAAGGCCACTTTGTAGAAGATCTGGTTACCTGCCGTAGCAAAGGCGAATCCAGCTTGTTCAGCCGTGACCAGGTTGACTACATGGACGTTTCCACCCAGCAGGTGGTTTCCGTCGGTGCGTCCCTGATCCCGTTCCTGGAACACGATGACGCCAACCGTGCATTGATGGGTGCGAACATGCAACGTCAGGCCGTTCCAACTCTGCGCGCTGATAAGCCGCTGGTTGGTACCGGTATGGAACGTGCTGTTGCCGTTGACTCCGGTGTAACTGCGGTTGCTAAACGTGGCGGTACTGTTCAGTACGTGGATGCTTCCCGTATCGTTATCAAAGTTAACGAAGACGAGATGTACCCAGGTGAAGCAGGTATCGACATCTATAACCTGACCAAGTACACCCGTTCTAACCAGAACACCTGTATCAACCAGATGCCATGCGTGTCTCTGGGTGAGCCAATCGAGCGCGGCGACGTGCTGGCTGATGGCCCGTCTACCGACCTTGGTGAACTGGCGCTCGGTCAGAACATGCGCGTAGCGTTCATGCCGTGGAACGGTTACAACTTCGAAGACTCCATCCTCGTTTCCGAGCGTGTTGTTCAGGAAGACCGTTTCACCACGATCCACATTCAGGAACTGGCATGTGTGTCCCGTGACACCAAGCTGGGGCCAGAAGAGATCACCGCTGACATCCCTAACGTGGGTGAAGCTGCGCTCTCCAAACTGGATGAATCCGGTATCGTTTACATCGGTGCGGAAGTGACCGGTGGCGACATTCTGGTTGGTAAGGTAACGCCGAAAGGTGAAACCCAGCTGACGCCAGAAGAGAAGCTGCTGCGTGCTATCTTCGGTGAGAAAGCGTCTGACGTTAAAGACTCTTCTCTGCGCGTACCAAACGGTGTTTCCGGTACGGTTATCGACGTTCAGGTCTTCACCCGTGACGGCGTTGAGAAAGATAAACGTGCGCTGGAAATCGAAGAGATGCAGCTCAAACAGGCTAAGAAAGACCTGTCTGAAGAACTGCAAATCCTCGAAGCGGGTCTGTTCAGCCGTATTTATGCGGTGCTGGTTGCCGGTGGCGTTGAAGCTGAGAAGCTCGACAAACTGCCACGCGATCGCTGGCTGGAACTGGGTCTGACCGACGAAGAGAAACAAAATCAGCTGGAACAGCTGGCTGAGCAGTATGACGAACTGAAACACGAATTCGAGAAAAAACTCGAAGCGAAGCGCCGTAAAATCACTCAGGGCGACGATCTGGCACCAGGCGTGCTGAAGATTGTTAAGGTTTATCTGGCCGTTAAACGTCAGATCCAGCCTGGTGATAAGATGGCAGGTCGTCACGGTAACAAGGGTGTTATCTCCAAGATCAACCCGATCGAAGATATGCCACACGATGCTAACGGTACGCCGGTAGATATCGTACTGAACCCGCTGGGCGTACCATCGCGTATGAACATCGGTCAGATCCTTGAAACCCACCTGGGTATGGCTGCAAAAGGCATCGGCGAGAAAATCAACGCCATGCTGAAACAGCAGCAGGAAGTCGCGAAACTGCGCGAGTTCATCCAGCGTGCTTACGATCTGGGCACCGACGTTCGTCAGAAAGTTGACCTGAACACCTTCAGCGATGATGAAGTTCTGCGTCTGGCTGAGAACCTGCGTAAAGGTATGCCTATCGCAACGCCAGTATTTGACGGTGCGAAAGAGTCTGAAATCAAGGAACTGTTACAGCTGGGTGGCCTGCCGACTTCCGGTCAGATCACACTGTTCGACGGTCGTACCGGTGAGCAGTTCGAGCGCCAGGTTACCGTTGGCTACATGTACATGCTGAAACTGAACCACCTGGTCGATGACAAAATGCACGCGCGTTCTACCGGTTCTTACAGCCTGGTTACTCAGCAGCCGCTGGGTGGTAAGGCTCAGTTCGGTGGTCAGCGCTTCGGTGAGATGGAAGTGTGGGCGCTTGAAGCATACGGCGCAGCATACACCCTTCAGGAAATGCTTACCGTTAAGTCTGATGACGTGAATGGCCGTACGAAGATGTATAAAAACATCGTCGACGGTAACCATCAGATGGAACCAGGTATGCCGGAATCCTTCAACGTACTGTTGAAAGAGATCCGTTCTCTGGGTATCAACATCGAGCTGGAAGACGAGTAACTCTCGCTCAAACAGGTCACTGGTGTCGGGGTAATACCCGACACCAGATTGTGCTAACTCCGACGGGAGCAAATCCGTGAAAGACTTATTAAAGTTTCTGAAAGCGCAAACTAAAACCGAAGAGTTTGATGCGATCAAAATTGCTCTGGCTTCGCCAGACATGATCCGTTCATGGTCTTTCGGTGAAGTTAAAAAGCCGGAAACCATCAACTACCGTACGTTCAAACCTGAGCGTGACGGCCTTTTCTGTGCGCGTATTTTCGGGCCAGTAAAAGACTACGAGTGCCTGTGCGGTAAGTACAAGCGCCTGAAGCACCGTGGTGTGATCTGTGAGAAGTGCGGCGTTGAAGTGACCCAGACTAAAGTGCGTCGTGAGCGCATGGGCCACATCGAGCTGGCCTCTCCGACCGCTCACATCTGGTTCCTGAAATCTCTGCCGTCCCGTATCGGCCTGCTGCTGGATATGCCGCTGCGCGATATCGAACGTGTTCTGTACTTCGAATCTTATGTTGTGATCGAAGGCGGTATGACGAACCTGGAACGTAACCAGATTCTGACCGAAGAACAGTATCTGGACGCGCTGGAAGAGTTCGGTGACGAATTCGACGCGAAGATGGGTGCGGAAGCTATCCAGGCCCTGCTGAAGAGCATGGATCTGGAGCAAGAGTGCGAGCAGCTGCGTGAAGAGCTGAACGAAACCAACTCCGAAACCAAGCGTAAAAAGCTGACCAAGCGTATCAAACTGCTGGAAGCGTTCGTTCAGTCTGGTAACAAACCAGAGTGGATGATCCTGACCGTTCTGCCGGTTCTGCCGCCAGATCTGCGTCCGCTGGTTCCGCTGGATGGTGGTCGTTTCGCAACGTCCGATCTGAACGATCTGTATCGTCGCGTAATCAACCGTAACAACCGTCTGAAGCGCCTGCTGGATCTGGCTGCGCCAGATATCATCGTACGTAACGAAAAACGTATGTTGCAGGAAGCGGTTGATGCCCTGCTGGATAACGGCCGTCGCGGTCGTGCGATCACCGGTTCTAACAAACGTCCTCTGAAATCTTTGGCCGATATGATCAAAGGTAAGCAGGGTCGTTTCCGTCAGAACCTGCTCGGTAAGCGTGTTGACTACTCCGGTCGTTCTGTAATCACCGTAGGTCCATACCTGCGTCTGCATCAGTGCGGTCTGCCGAAGAAAATGGCACTGGAGCTGTTCAAACCGTTCATCTACGGCAAGCTGGAACTGCGTGGCCTCGCCACCACCATCAAAGCCGCTAAGAAAATGGTTGAGCGTGAAGAAGCTGTCGTTTGGGATATCCTGGACGAAGTGATCCGCGAACACCCGGTACTGCTGAACCGTGCACCAACACTGCACCGTCTGGGTATCCAGGCATTTGAGCCAGTACTGATCGAAGGTAAAGCTATCCAGCTGCACCCGCTGGTTTGTGCGGCCTATAACGCCGACTTCGATGGTGACCAGATGGCTGTTCACGTACCGCTGACGCTGGAAGCCCAGCTCGAAGCGCGTGCGCTGATGATGTCTACCAACAACATCCTGTCCCCAGCGAACGGTGAACCAATCATCGTTCCTTCTCAGGACGTTGTATTGGGTCTGTACTACATGACCCGTGACTGTGTTAACGCCAAAGGCGAAGGCATGGTGCTGACTGGCCCTAAAGAAGCTGAGCGTATTTACCGCGCTGGCCTGGCCTCTCTGCATGCGCGCGTTAAAGTGCGTATCACCGAATACGAAAAAGATGAAAACGGCGAATTCGTTGCGAAAACCAGCCTGAAAGACACGACCGTTGGCCGTGCGATTCTGTGGATGATCGTTCCGAAAGGTCTGCCTTTCTCCATCGTCAACCAGGCGCTGGGCAAGAAAGCGATCTCCAAAATGCTGAACACCTGTTACCGCATTCTGGGTCTGAAGCCGACCGTTATCTTCGCTGACCAGACAATGTACACCGGCTTTGCTTATGCAGCGCGTTCAGGTGCATCTGTTGGTATTGATGACATGGTCATCCCAGAGAAGAAACACGAGATCATCTCTGAAGCGGAAGCTGAAGTTGCTGAGATCCAGGAGCAGTTCCAGTCTGGTCTGGTAACCGCGGGCGAACGCTATAACAAAGTTATCGATATCTGGGCAGCGGCGAACGATCGTGTATCCAAAGCGATGATGGATAACCTGCAAACCGAAACCGTGATTAACCGTGACGGCGTAGAAGAGCAGCAGGTTTCCTTCAACAGCATCTACATGATGGCCGACTCCGGTGCGCGTGGTTCCGCAGCACAGATTCGTCAGCTGGCAGGTATGCGTGGTCTGATGGCGAAGCCAGATGGCTCCATCATCGAAACGCCAATCACCGCGAACTTCCGTGAAGGTCTGAACGTACTCCAGTACTTCATCTCTACTCACGGTGCGCGTAAAGGTCTGGCGGATACCGCACTGAAAACAGCGAACTCCGGTTATCTGACGCGTCGTCTGGTTGACGTTGCGCAGGATCTGGTTGTTACCGAAGACGATTGTGGCACCCTCGAAGGTATCACCATGACCCCGGTTATCGAGGGTGGTGATGTTAAAGAGCCACTGCGCGATCGCGTACTGGGTCGTGTGACCGCGGAAGACATTCTGAAGCCGGGTACCGCAGACATTCTGGTTCCACGCAACACGCTGCTGCACGAGCACTGGTGTGACCTGCTGGAAGAGAACTCTGTTGACTCCGTGAAGGTGCGTTCCGTTGTATCTTGTGACACCGATTTCGGTGTGTGTGCTCACTGCTATGGTCGTGACCTGGCGCGTGGCCACATCATCAACAAAGGTGAAGCAATCGGCGTTATCGCGGCACAGTCAATCGGTGAGCCGGGTACACAGCTGACGATGCGTACGTTCCACATCGGTGGTGCGGCATCTCGTGCGGCTGCTGAATCCAGCATCCAGGTGAAAAACAAAGGTAGCATCAAGCTCAGCAACGCGAAGTCTGTTGTTAACTCCGCTGGCAAGCTGGTTGTGACCTCACGTAACACCGAGCTGAAACTGATCGACGAATTCGGTCGTACCAAAGAGAGCTATAAAGTGCCTTACGGTGCGGTTATGGCGAAAGGTGATGGCGAGCAGGTTGCCGGCGGTGAAACCGTTGCAAACTGGGATCCACACACCATGCCGGTCATCACCGAAGTAAGTGGTTTCATCCGCTTCACTGACATGATCGACGGCCAGACCATTACTCGTCAGACCGACGAGCTGACCGGTCTGTCTTCTCTGGTGGTTCTGGATTCTGCTGAACGTACTGCCGGTGGTAAAGATCTGCGTCCTGCACTGAAAATCGTTGATGCTCAGGGTAACGACGTTCTGATCCCAGGTACCGACATGCCTGCGCAGTACTTCCTGCCGGGTAAAGCGATTGTACAGCTGGAAGATGGCGTACAGATCGGTGCGGGTGATGCTCTGGCGCGTATTCCACAGGAATCCAGCGGTACCAAAGATATTACCGGTGGTCTGCCGCGCGTTGCGGACCTGTTCGAAGCACGTCGTCCGAAAGAGCCTGCGATCCTGGCAGAAATCAGCGGTATCATTTCCTTCGGTAAAGAAACCAAAGGTAAACGCCGTCTGGTTATTACTCCAGTAGATGGTAGCGAGCCGTACGAAGAGATGATTCCTAAGTGGCGTCAGCTCAACGTGTTCGAAGGTGAACGTGTAGAACGTGGTGACGTTGTTTCCGATGGTCCAGAAGCACCGCACGACATTCTGCGTCTTCGTGGCGTACACGCGGTAACGCGTTACATCACCAACGAAGTACAGGACGTTTACCGTCTGCAAGGCGTTAAGATTAACGATAAGCACATCGAAGTTATCGTTCGTCAGATGCTGCGTAAAGCAACCATCGAAAACGCGGGCAGCTCCGACTTCCTGGAAGGCGAGCAGGTTGAATACTCACGCGTCAAGATCGCGAACCGCGAGCTGGAAGCGAACGGCAAAGTCAGTGCGACCTACGCACGTGACCTGCTGGGTATCACCAAAGCCTCTCTGGCAACCGAGTCCTTCATCTCCGCAGCATCGTTCCAGGAGACCACGCGTGTCCTGACCGAAGCAGCTGTAGCGGGTAAACGTGATGAACTGCGCGGTCTGAAAGAGAACGTTATCGTGGGTCGTCTGATCCCGGCTGGTACGGGTTATGCGTACCACCAGGATCGTATGCGTCGTCGCGCAGCAGGCGAACTGCCAGCTGCACCGCAGGTGACTGCGGAAGATGCATCGGCGAGCCTGGCAGAACTGCTGAACGCAGGTCTGGGCGGTTCCGACAACGAGTAATCGTTGATGCAGCCAAATAAAAAACCCGCTTCGGCGGGTTTTTTTTTGCCGGGTATCCGGCTTACGATCGCAAAAACCGTTATTAGTTAATCAACGGCAACCGGCGATAAAGCTCAATCATATCGCCCGCCAAATCCTGGATAACCATCGCGTTCATCAGGTGATCCTGAGAGTGGACGGTGATTAGATTCACCGGCAGCTTTCCGGTGCCTTCATCAAAACCGATCAGCTGCGTCTGGATAGTGTGAGCATGCTTAACGTATTCGCGCGACTCTTCCATCGCTTTTTCGGCTTCGTCAAAATCGCCTTTGCGCGCCATCTGCAATGCGGTAAGGGCTGCACTGCGCGCCGCACCCGCGTTGACCAGCAGCTCCATAATCGTCGTTTCTAAATCGTCCACGGATCACTCCAGCAGTTTGAGGGCTTTATCCAGTACGGCATCGCCTTTCATCATGCCGTAATCCATCATATCGATCACCGCGACCTTCTTGCCCAGTGGTTCAGCCTGCGCCTGAAGTTTTGCCAGTTCGTATTTCACCTGTGGCCCCAGTAATACGATGTCGGCGCTGGCAATATTGTCTTTAAATTCCGCGACCGGGACGGCTTTGATCGTGACTTCCACCCCTTTTTTTTGCGCGGCATCTTTCATTCGTTGAACCAGCATGCTGGTCGACATTCCCGCTGCACAGCATAAAACAATGTTCTTCATAGTCAGCCTCGATGTACATGTGTTTATTGATAATTATCCCGTGCAGTCGGCTTCAACAACCGGTTTACCGCGATTGTGTGTCTGGCATCACAAAGAAATCAGCAATTTTCTGAAACCGGTTACAATTTTGTGGCAGAACAGAATATGCCCGTCGAAACGGGCATTAAAAAAGGAAAGGGGATTAGTTTGCGGAGGTGAGCAGGATGCGGTTTTTGCCCTGCTGTTTGGCTTTATAGAGCGCGCCATCGACGCTGGCAACGAACTTATCCAGCGGCTCAAAATGCCATTCGCCAAGCCCGGCGCTAAAGGTGACGTGCAGATTATCTTCCCGCCAGACGCGGTTTTGCACGGCGAGTCGCCAGCTTTCCAGCAGCTCAAGAGAGGAGTCGAACATCTCCGTGGTGAAGATCACGGCGAACTCTTCGCCCCCATAGCGATAAACCGACACGTTTTGCGGCTGCATCACCTGCAAGCCTTCCCGCGCGACGCTGCGCAGAACGATGTCGCCGCTCAAATGACCCCAGGTGTCATTGATGGATTTGAAGTTATCAATATCCACCAGCGCCAGCATAAACGGCTGATGGTTTTCGAGAAGGGCAGCCACGTCGCTGTCAAAGGCGCGGCGGTTTTTACAGCCGGTGAGCGCATCGTGCGTGGCCTGGCGAACATAGGCCTCCTCACGCTCTTTATTGCTCTGGATGGTATGGCTGAGCATTGCTTCAAGGCGCGGCGCCTGACTGACATCCCCGGTTTTTATTGCGTTGATGATGTTCATCAGCACGGTACGGGAGGCATGACGCAGGTACAGACCAAACAGAACGATAATCAGCGCGGCCAGCGCAAATCCCCACCCAACAATCGTGGTCTCATGGCGGGTAGTCTCGCTGAGCGTCGCGTTCGATACGCGGTAAATCACGAACCAGTCCGGGTTGGTGAAGGAGTAGTAGTAATACCAGGTCTTCGTTTTCTTGTCGTAAATATGCCCCTCGCCGCTGGTCATTTTGTCCATCAGCGCTTCGCTCACGTACTGCTTAAACAGCGCGCCGGTATCCGGGTGTAACACCACGGCACCGTCGCGCTCGACGACAAAAAATTCGCCCTGAACGGGGGCCACCATCTGACGCAGGGTATAGCCCATCGAGGTCAGGTCCAGGTGAAACGCGAGCGAGCCTTTGAGCCGTCCTTCCGGGGAAATAACCGGCTTATAGACCGTCACCGTCGGATGCTCGGTGAAATAGTCCAGATAGGGATGGGTATAGTGGCTGAAGGTGCTGGCTTCGGCCTGCCCGACAAACCACGGGCGCGTACGGGCATCGTAGCCCTTACTTTTCTCCGTCAGGCGCACTTCCGGCGCGCGCAGGTAGTGCCCCTCGGTGTCGGCCAGCGAAATAGAGGAGACCGACGGCATCAGGTTTTGCAGATGCATTAACACCTGCAACCCCTCTTCGGGATTGGCAACAACCGTCTGATCCAGCCGGTTATTGCGCGCGAAGAAGGTCGCCGCGCGCCCCAGAATGTAGTCGTTCTCCCGCAGGATAGATTCGGTATAGTTCACCGCCAGGTTATGGGTGAAGTTTCCGTTAATCTTATGATAATCATCGAGAAAATCATTCCGCTGAGTCAGCATGATAAACGCAGCGATCAGGCCAAAGCTGAATAATATCCCTGCGAAGCTAACCATGATTGGCCTGGTGAACGAGAGTTTTTTGGTATGAAGTGCCATGAGTCTTGCATCTGTCCAGATGAGGTAAAACGTGAGTGCAACTGATCTCCCTTCAGCATAGTCGTTGCCGCCATGCTGATGACGAATTATACAAAATCTTGTCCCCGGCGAGATGATTTCGCTTAAGAAAAATTGATTAATTCAAATTTTCTTAAGTGTGGGCAGGGGGCAGGGCGAAACGAGGAAGAAGCTTTTCGCCCTGGTCAGCGTCCGTTGCTGACGAAGCAAGAATAAAAAAACCGGGCGCTGCACGGCAATCACCCGGTTTTGAACTTACGAGGCGGCTCGTAGAGTTTCTTTGTGATTACATCCCCTTTCAGCGCGGCTGCGAGGCTCTTCCCAGCCAGCTGTCCCAGTCTTTCCACACCGGCTGCAACCCCTGCGCCGCCAGCGCGTCGGCAACGGCTTCCGGGCGTCGGTCGTCATGCGGGGCAAATTGCTCCAGCTCAGGATGGTTATCGGCGTAACCGCCCGGCTGCGTTTTGGAAAAGGCGCTTACGTTGTTAATGGCAAGGGGGATCACGCGGTCGCGAAACGCTGGCGATTCCCGCGTGGAGAGCGACAGTTCCACCTCCGGCGCGAGCAGGCGAAACGCGCAGATAGTCTGCACCAGCTGGCGTTCATCCATCAGCGACGCAGGCTCAATGCCCCCGGCACAGGGGCGCAGGCGCGGGAACGAGACCGAGTAGCGGCTTTGCCAGTAGTGCTGCTGTAGCCAGAGCAGGTGCTCCGCCACCATATAGCAATCCACCCGCCAGCTGTCGGACAGCCCGCTCAGCGCCCCCAGACCGATTTTGTCGATCCCCGCGCGCCCGAGCCGGTCCGGCGTTTCCAGCCTGAAAAAGAAATCCTGCTTTTTGCCCTTCAGGTGATGCCGGGCGTACATCGCCTCGTGATAGGTTTCCTGATAGACCATCACCCCGTCCAGCCCCAGCGTCTTCAGCTCCCCGTATTCGTCCTGAGACAGCGGCTGCACCTCCATCTGTAGCGACGCAAATTCCCGCCGTATCGCCGGGAGATGCTGGCGAAAATAGTCCATCCCCACCTTTCCCTGATGCTCGCCGGTCACCAGCAGCAGATGCTCAAACCCCATCTCGCGGATGGCTGCACACTCGCGCGCAATCTCATATGTATCGAGCGTTTTGCGCTTAATGCGGTTGCTCATGGAAAAGCCGCAGTAGGTGCAGTCGTTGGCGCACAGGTTGGAAAGATAAAGCGGCACGTAGAAGCTCACCGTGTTGCCAAAACGCTGGCGGGTGAGCCGCTGCGCCCGCTGGGCCATTGGCTCCAGATACGCGCTGGCCGCCGGAGAGAGCAGGGCCATCAGGTCGTCGCGGGACGGGTGACGGGCCGCTAACGCCCGCTCCACGTCCGCCGGTGTTTTGCCGTTGATGCGCAGGCGAATATCGTCCCAGTCGAGCTGCCGCCAGCGGTCGGTAAAGGTGGTCATCAGAAGGCCTCCAGAAAACCGGTCAGCGGGCTGGTGGCCTGCGCCTGCGCGCTGCGCGTGCCGGGACCGGACTCCCGCGCCAGCAGCCCCGCCTCAACCGCCAGGCGAAACGCGCGCGCCATCGTCACCGGATCGTCAGCCACCGCAATGGCGGTGTTCACCAGCACCGCGTCGGCCCCCATCTCCAGCGCCTGCGCGGCGTGGCTCGGCACGCCAATCCCCGCGTCAACCACTACCGGCACCGTCGCCTGTTCGATGACGATCTCCAGCATCGCCCGGGTTTCCAGCCCCTGGTTGGAGCCAATCGGCGCGCCCAGCGGCATCACCGCCGCGCAGCCGACCTCTTCCAGCCGCTTGCACAGCACCGGATCCGCGCCGCAGTAGGGCAGGACCGTAAAGCCCTGTTTAACGAGCGCTTCCGCCGCTTTCAGGGTTTCAATCGGATCGGGCAGCAGCCAGCGGGCGTCCGGGTGGATCTCCAGCTTCAGCCAGTGCGTGCCCAGCGCTTCTCGCGCCAGCTGCGCGGCAAAAATGGCCTCTTCCGCCGTTTTGGCGCCGGACGTGTTCGGCAGAAGCGTCACCCCCGCCGCCAGCAGCGGCGCGAGGATCGCATCGCCGTGGTTGCGCAGGTCAACGCGCTTCATCGCCAGCGTCACCAGCTGGCTGCCGCTCTCGCGGATGGCGTCTACCATCAGCTGCGGTGAGGCGAATTTTCCGGTGCCGGTAAAGAGGTGTGACTCAAAGGTTTTGTCGGCAATACGTAACATCTCAACCCCCTGCGATAACCTGAAAAAGCAGGATGCTGTCGCCTTCGCTCACCTGCTGATGTTCCCACCGCTCGCGCGGCAGGATCTGTTGATTTAGCGCCAGCGCGGTGCCCGGCTTAAGCTGGCGCAGCCTGTCGAGCAGCCCCGCCACGGTGAGATCGTCGTCGCACGTCATCGGCTCATCGTTAAAGAGAATGCGCATGGTGGCCTCCGCATACCGGACAGTGGCTGGCCCGGTGCAGGGCCAGGTGCCGCCAGCCGCCGGAGCGGGCGTCGAACAGGCGCAGCGTGTTGCGCTCCGTGTCCATGCCGCAGAGCAGCTTGATGGCTTCCAGCGCCTGAAGCGTTCCCATCACGCCCACCACCGGGCCAAGAATGCCCGCCGTGCGGCAGTTGCGCTCCGGCTCGGCATCGTCTGGCCACAGGCAGCGGTAACATCCCTGCGCCCACGGCGGCGTCAGCACCATGAGCTGCCCGCCAAAACCCACCGCGCTGGCGCTCACCAGCGGGATATTCTGCGCCACGCAGGCGGCGTTAATGGCCTGCCGCGTAGCCATGTTGTCGGTGCAGTCCAGAACCACATCCGCACGCGCCACTTCGCGACGCAGGTTTTCGCCGTGGAGGCGCTCCTGAAGGGCAATCAGCTCGATATCCGGGTTCAGCTGGTTCAGCCGCTGCCGGGTGATCTGCGCCTTCGGCTGGTTAACATCGTCCGTGGTAAAGAGGATCTGGCGTTGCAGGTTGCTGAGGTGAACTTCGTCGTCGTCCGCCAGCACCAGCGTGCCCACGCCTGCACCCGCCAGATACAGCGCGGCCGGTGCGCCTAAGCCCCCCAGACCGACAATCAGCACCCGGCTGGCGAGCAGCGTTTGCTGCCCGTCGATGGCGATATCCTCCAGCAGGATCTGGCGGCTGTAGCGCATAAAGTCACGATCGTTCATCACCCGCTCCTGCCAGCGTTAACAGCTGCGCGGTGGCTGCCTGCCAGTCAGCGGCCTGCGTGATGGCGCTGACCACGGCGATACTTCCCACGCCGGTTTCCAGCACCGCCGGGGCGCGTTCAAGGCTAATCCCGCCGATGGCGACGGTCGGGTAATCGGCCAGACGCTCGATATGGCGAGCAAGCTGCGCCAGCCCCTGCGGCGCCGACGGCATCTGCTTGGTCTGCGTCGGGAAGACGTGGCCGAGGGCGATATAGGACGGACGCGCGGCGAGGGCGATATCAATTTCCATGTCATCGTGCGTTGACACGCCGAGCCGCAGCCCCGCCTCGCGAATGGCGCTCAGATCGGTGGTCTCCAGATCTTCCTGACCCAGATGCACGCCGTAAGCGCGGTGCTTAATCGCCAGCCGCCAGTAGTCGTTGATAAACAGCCGGGCGCTGTACTGCCGCCCCAGCACAACGGCGGCGACCACGTCGGCCTCTACCTCGTCATCGCGCTTATCCTTGATGCGCAGCTGAAGGGTGCGAACGCCGGCCTGTAGCAGACGCTCAATCCACATCACGCTGTCCACCACCGGGTAAAGGCCGAGCCGGAAGGGAACCGTTGGGAAATCGGGCTGGTACATTATGCCTCCTCTTTTTTGAGGTAGATCTCGCCGCCTTTCGCGCGGAAGTTCTTGGACATCTCCGCCATTCCCACCTCGATGGCCTGGGCGGCAGCGTAGTCGCGCACCTCCTGGCTGATTTTCATCGAGCAGAATTTTGGCCCGCACATGGAGCAGAAGTGCGCCACTTTGCCGGACTCCTGCGGCAGAGTTTCGTCGTGATAAGCGCGGGCGGTGAACGGGTCGAGGGCCAGGTTGAACTGATCTTCCCAGCGGAATTCAAAGCGTGCCTTCGACATGGCGTTATCGCGGATTTGCGCCCCCGGATGGCCCTTCGCCAGATCCGCCGCGTGGGCGGCGATTTTGTAGGTGATCAGCCCCTGCTTCACGTCCTCTTTGTTCGGCAGGCCGAGGTGCTCTTTCGGCGTCACGTAGCAGAGCATCGCGCAGCCAAACCAGCCAATCATCGCCGCGCCAATCCCGGAGGTGAAGTGGTCGTAGCCCGGCGCGATATCGGTGGTCAGCGGCCCCAGGGTGTAGAACGGCGCTTCGTGGCAGTGCTCCAGCTCTTCGGTCATGTTGCGGCGGATCATCTGCATCGGTACGTGTCCCGGGCCTTCAATCATCACCTGCACGTCATACTCCCAGGCAATTTTGGTCAGCTCGCCCAGGGTATGCAGCTCGGCAAACTGCGCTTCGTCGTTGGCGTCCTGAATCGAGCCGGGGCGCAGGCCGTCGCCCAGCGACAGCGAGACATCGTGGGCCGCGCAGATTTCGCAAATCTCGCGGAAATGTTCGTAGAGGAAGTTTTCCTGATGATGGGACAGGCACCATTTCGCCATGATCGAACCGCCGCGCGAGACAATCCCGGTCAGGCGTTTGGCGGTCATCGGCACGTAGCGCAGCAGCACGCCCGCGTGGATGGTGAAGTAATCCACCCCCTGTTCGGCCTGCTCCAGCAGCGTATCGCGGAAGGCCTCCCAGGTGAGGTTTTCTGCTATGCCGTTCACTTTTTCCAGCGCCTGATAAATCGGGACGGTGCCGATCGGAACCGGGCTGTTACGCAAAATCCACTCGCGGGTTTCGTGGATGTAACGCCCGGTGGAGAGATCCATCACCGTGTCCGCGCCCCAGCGGGTTGACCACACCAGCTTTTCCACCTCCTCTTCGATAGACGACGTCACGGCAGAGTTACCGATGTTGGCGTTCACCTTCACGAGGAAGTTGCGGCCAATAATCATCGGCTCGGATTCCGGGTGGTTGATATTGGCGGGAATAATGGCGCGCCCGGCGGCCACTTCGTCACGCACAAACTCCGGGGTGATATTTTCCGGCAGGCGCGCGCCAAAGCCCTCGCCCGGATGCTGGTGGCGCAGCACCTCGCTGCGGATGCGCTCGCGGCCCATGTTCTCGCGGATGGCGATGAACTCCATCTCTGGGGTCACGATCCCCTGACGGGCGTAGTGCAGCTGGGTCACGCGTTTGCCCGCTCTGGCGCGTTTTGGCGTCAGCAGGCCGGTAAAACGCAGTTCGTCCAGACCGTCGTCAGCAAGGCGTTCCTTGGTATACGCGGAGCTTTGCTCGTTTAGCGCCTCGCTATCGGCGCGGGCGTCAATCCACGGCTGGCGCAGCTTTGCCAGCCCCTGCTGCACGTTAATCGCCACCTCAGGGTCGCCGTAGGGGCCGGAGGTGTCGTACACCGGGATTGCTTCGTTCTCTTCAAACTGCGGGTGCTCTTTGCTGCCGCTGATAAGGGTAGGGCTTAGCTGGATCTCACGCATCGGCACGCGAATATCCGCCTGGGAGCCGGTAATGTAGATCCGTTTTGAGTTGGGGAAAGCGGTGCCTTCCAGAGTGTCGATGAAGCGTTGTGCGTTTGCGCGCTGTTCGCGGCGGGTCAGTTTTGTGGCAGACATAGCTCATTCCAAAAGTGAAGGACGTGGCTTGTCAGACGACGGATGAAGCAAGAGGAGATCGCCCGGAGGCGATACAACAGCAGATAGACTCTTGTTCCCTTCGCAGGTATTAGCCTGATCAGGTTCCGCGGATCCCGAATTAACGGTCTCAGCCTGCGTTTTGGCAACGCTAGGCACTCCGACAAGAAAAATCCCCCTCCGAAGAGGGGCGAATGTTTGTAAACTACTCGTTAACGACTCAGAACTCAAGCGGGTGGCGCGACGTTCTCTTCGTTGCCGAGCTTCAGATTGTTATCCAGCGCCAGGCAAATAAGCTTATCCTCCAGCGTGAAGCGCTCTTCCAGCGCCTCGCCCAGATCGGACAGCGCCTGCTGGAACTCAAGATAGTTATCGTGATCGATAGCGTTCTCAAGCGTGGAGTCGTAGTAATCCATAATCTGCTGGGTATTGTCCTCCAGCTGCGGATAAAGCCTCGACGCGGTTAATGCGAGACCTGTGCCTTCCATTTCGCGGATAATGCGCTCATAAATATTGAAATGGCCGTCGGACAGGTAGTCGACCAGGCTCTGACAAAAATCATCCAGCGCTTTTTCGTTCAGACGCATGTAGGATTCTTTGCCAGGCTTAATACCGACCAGATTGTAATAAGCAACGAGCAGATGCTTGCGCACATGTAGCCAGCGATCCACCAGTGTGTTACTTCCTCCAACGCGCTCTGTAAGGCTTTCTAGCTGGTTTAACATGTTCGACTCCACAAGGTTTAGAATTAACTCTGCGTACCCAAAATGTAATCACAATGCTAACAACATGTCAGTGAAGCGAAGGTAGTGCAATAGATATGGATCGTATTATTGAAAAATCAGATCGCGGCTGGTGGTTAGTCTGCCACGAACAAAAATTATGGCTTCCTGCGGGCGAAATCCCGTTTGGCGCGGCGGACACGTTCGATCTGGTGGGGCAACCTGCGCTCAGGATCGGCGAGTGGCAGGGCGAGTCGGTATGGCTGGTTCAGCAGGCGCGCCGTCAGGATATGGGATCCGTTCGCCAGGTGCTCGATCTGGATGTCGGGCTGTTTCAGCTTGCCGGTCGCGGCGTGCAGCTCGCGGAGTTCTACCGCTCGCACAAATACTGCGGCTACTGCGGCCACACCATGCACCCGAGCAAAACCGAGTGGGCGATGCTGTGCAGCCACTGCCGCGAACGCTACTACCCGCAAATTGCCCCGTGCATCATTGTCGCCATTCGTCGTGATGATTCCATTTTGCTGGCGCAGCACACCCGCCATCGCAACGGCGTGCATACCGTGCTGGCTGGGTTCGTCGAAGTGGGCGAAACGCTGGAGCAGGCGGTCGCGCGCGAAGTGATGGAAGAGAGCGGCATCAAGGTGAAAAACCTGCGCTACGTCACCTCTCAGCCGTGGCCCTTCCCGCAGTCGCTAATGACCGCCTTTATGGCTGAATACGACAGCGGCGAGATCGTCATCGACCAGAAAGAGCTGCTGTCGGCGGACTGGTATCGCTACGACGATTTACCCCTGTTACCGCCGCCGGGCACCGTGGCGCGTCGCTTAATTGAAGATACTGTGGCAATGTGTCGGGCCGAGTATGAGTAATGTTACACTGGAGCCATGACGCTTAAGGAACTGCAAAAATGACCGAACTGAAGAACGATCGTTATCTGCGCGCGCTGCTGCGCCAGCCCGTTGATATCACCCCCGTGTGGATGATGCGCCAGGCAGGCCGCTATCTGCCAGAGTACAAAGCCACGCGCGCGCAGGCGGGCGATTTTATGTCGCTGTGCAAAAACGCCGAGCTGGCCTGCGAAGTGACGCTCCAGCCGCTGCGCCGTTTTCCGCTGGATGCTGCGATCCTCTTCTCGGACATTCTGACCATTCCTGATGCGATGGGCCTCGGCCTCTATTTCGAAACCGGCGAAGGCCCGCGTTTCACTTCGCCTGTCAGAAGTAAAGCCGACGTCGATAAGCTGCCGATCCCCGATCCGGAAGACGAGCTGGGCTACGTGATGAACGCGGTGCGTACCATTCGCCGCGAGCTGAAAGGCGAAGTGCCGCTGATTGGTTTCTCCGGCAGCCCGTGGACGCTGGCGACCTACATGGTGGAAGGCGGCAGCAGCAAAGCCTTCACCCTGATCAAAAAGATGATGTACGCCGAGCCGCTGGCCCTGCACGCGCTGCTCGACAAGCTGGCGAAGAGCGTCACCCTCTATCTCAACGCGCAAATCAAAGCGGGCGCGCAGTCGGTGATGATTTTCGATACCTGGGGCGGGGTGCTGACCGGGCGTGATTATCAGCAGTTCTCGCTCTACTACATGCACAAAATCGTCGATGGCCTGCTGCGTGAAAACGAAGGCCGTCGCGTACCGGTGACCCTGTTCACCAAAGGCGGCGGTCAGTGGCTCGAAGCGATGGCGGCGACCGGCTGCGATGCGCTGGGTCTCGACTGGACCACCGACATCGCCGATGCGCGCCGTCGCGTGGGCGACAAAGTGGCGCTACAGGGCAATATGGATCCGTCTATGCTCTACGCGCAGCCTGCGCGTATCGAAGAAGAGGTGGCAACCATTCTGGCCGGTTTTGGTCAGGGCGAAGGCCACGTCTTTAACCTCGGTCACGGCATCCATCAGGATGTCCCGCCAGAACACGCTGGCGCCTTTGTGGAGGCAGTACACCGACTTTCTGCGCAATATCACAAGTAAGGAGTGGTTATGGATCTCGCGTCATTACGCGCTCAACAAATCGAGCTGGCCTCATCGGTTATCCGGGAAGATCGTCTGGATACGGACCCACCGCAGTACATTGGCGGCGCGGACGTGGGGTTTGAGCAGGGCGGTGAAGTGACGCGAGCGGCGATGGTGCTGCTGAAGTATCCCTCTCTTGAGCTGGTGGAGTACAAAGTCGCGCGTATCGCCACCACCATGCCGTACATCCCCGGCTTTCTCTCTTTCCGTGAATATCCCGCGCTGCTGGCAGCGTGGGAGCAACTTTCGCAAAAACCTGACCTGCTGTTCGTTGACGGACACGGGATCTCGCACCCGCGGCGCTTAGGCGTTGCCAGCCACTTTGGTCTGCTGGTAGATGTACCGACGATAGGCGTGGCGAAAAAGCGTCTGTGTGGCGCATTCGAACCGCTCTCCGCCGAGCCCGGCGCACTCGCGCCGCTGATGGATAAAGGCGAGCAGCTGGCCTGGGTCTGGCGCAGCAAAGCGCGGTGCAACCCACTGTTTATTGCCACCGGCCATCGCGTCAGCACGGACAGCGCGCTGGCGTGGGTGCAGCGCTGCATGAGAGGCTACCGTTTACCCGAGCCGACGCGCTGGGCAGACGCGGTGGCGTCCGCGCGTCCGGCATTCGTTCGTTGGCAGGAAATTCAGCGATGATTCAGGTAAACTGCGGCTAATTTTCGATTCGAGACATCATCATGTTACAAAACCCAATTCACCTGCGCCTTGAGAAGCTGGAAAGCTGGCAGCACGTCACCTTTATGGCTTGCCTGTGCGAGCGCATGTATCCCAACTACGCCGCCTTCTGCAAGCAGACGGGCTTTGGGGATGGCTTTATCTATCGCCGCATCCTGGACCTTATCTGGGAAACGCTGACGGTGAAAGACGCGAAGGTGAACTTCGACTCCCAGCTTGAGAAGCTGGAAGAAGCCATTCCCGTGGCAGATGATTTTGACCTGTATGGTGTCTACCCGGCTATCGATGCCTGCGTCGCGTTAAGCGAACTGATCCATTCCCGCCTGAGCGGTGAAACACTGGAGCACGCGATCGAGGTCAGTAAGGCTTCGATTACTTCCGTGGCGATGCTGGAAATGACCCAGGAAGGTCGGGAAATGACCGACGAAGAGCTGCGTGCGAACCCGGCGGTTGAGCAAGAATGGGACATTCAGTGGGAAATATTCCGACTTTTGGCCGACTGTGAAGAACGCGACATTGAGCTGATAAAAGGGCTGCGCGCGGACTTACGTGAGGCGGGGGAGAGCAATATTGGTATAATTTTTAACCAATGAGACAACAAAACGTGATTTAACGCCTGTTTTGTCACTCCTCGACTCTTCCCTTTCGCCCCCGGACTGGTCTACATTTGGGGGGCGAAAAAAAGTGGCTATCGGTGCGTGTATGCAGGAGAGTGCTTTTTTGGCATTTTCGTCGCACTCGATGCTTAGCAAGCGATAAACACATTGAAAGGATAACTTATGAACAAGACTCAACTGATTGATGTAATTGCGGACAAGGCTGATCTGTCTAAAGTGCAGGCTAAAGCTGCTCTGGAATCTACCCTGGCTGCTATTACTGAGTCTCTGAAAGAAGGCGATGCTGTACAACTGGTTGGTTTCGGTACCTTCAAAGTGAACCACCGCGCTGAGCGTACTGGCCGCAACCCGCAGACCGGTAAAGAAATCAAAATCGCCGCAGCTAACGTGCCGGCATTTGTTTCTGGTAAAGCACTGAAAGACGCTGTTAAGTAAGACGCGTGGCAGTGAACAGTTTTAACAGAGGGGCGGTAACGCCCCTTTTGTCTGTCTGGCGCGGCGTATTCGCGCTGGCAGGCGTGCTGTTGCTCTCTGCCTGTAGCCATGACTCCTCCCTGCCACCCTTTACCGCCAGCGGCTACGCTGACAACCAGGGCGCCGTCAGGATGTGGCGTAAAGACTCCGGCGACGAAGTCCATCTTCTCTCCGCCTTCAGCCCGTGGCATAGCGGAAGCACCTCCACTGCCGAGTATCGCTGGCAGGGTGAAAGCCTCTCGCTTATCGAGCTGAATATCTACAGTAAGACCCCCGAACATGTGAAAGTGCGTTTTGACGATCGCGGCGACCTGAGCTTTATGCAGCGCGAAGTGAGCGGCCAAAAACAGCAGCTTTCAAGCGATCAAATCGCCCTCTATAAATATCGAGCCGAACAGATCCGCCAGACCAGCGATGCGCTCCGTCTGGGACGCGTGGTGCTGCGCCAGGGGCGCTGGCATAACGATGGCACGGTTACCACCTGCGAAGGGCAGACCGTGAAGCCGGATCTCGAATCCTGGGCGACGGAACACATTCAGCGTCGTCAGCGTCATTCTTCAATGGACGTGAGCGTGGCGTGGCTTGAAGCGCCGGAAGGCTCTCAGCTGCTGCTGGTGGCGAACGAAGATTTCTGCACCTGGCAGCCGACAGAGAAGAGTTTTTGACGTAAATTCCCTCTCCCTTGAGGGAGAGGGTTAGGGTGAGGGGGAAATTACTCGCCCTGCTCACGCGCTATCGCGCGATAACCAATATCCTGGCGGCTGAAGCTGCCGTTCCAGTGAATATCCGCCATCAGCGCGTACGCGCGTTTCTGCGCTTCCGCTACGGTATGGCCCAGCGCGGTAGAGCACAGCACGCGCCCGCCGTTGGTCAACACGCGATCGTCATCAGCCAGTTTGGTTCCCGCGTGGAACACCTTCCCGCCGTCTACTTCTTCCAACGGCAGGCCGTGGATCTCATCGCCGGTGCTGTAATTGCCAGGGTATCCACCCGCAGCAATCACCACGCCCAGAGAAGCACGCTCGTCCCACTCGGAAGTCTTCTCGTCCAGCTTGCCTTCGCAGGCGGCCAGGCAAAGATCCACCAGATCCGACTTCATGCGCAGCATGATCGGCTGGGTTTCCGGATCGCCGAAGCGGCAGTTGAACTCAATCACCTTCGGATTGCCCTGCTTGTCGATCATCAGCCCGGCATACAGGAAACCGGTGTAGGTATTCCCCTCGGCGGCCATCCCTTTTACGGTAGGCCAGATGATGCGATCCATCGTGCGCTGATGCACCTCGTCCGTCACGACCGGGGCAGGGGAGTAAGCGCCCATACCGCCGGTGTTCGGGCCGGAATCACCGTTGCCCACGCGCTTATGATCCTGGCTGGTGGCCATCGGCAGGACGTGCTCACCGTCAACCATCACGATAAAGCTCGCCTCTTCGCCGTCGAGGAACTCTTCAATCACGATGCGATGCCCCGCGTCGCCAAACGCGTTGCCTGCCAGCATATCCTGCACGGCGGCTTCGGCCTCTTCGAGCGTCATCGCCACGATCACGCCTTTCCCGGCAGCCAGACCGTCGGCCTTAATTACAATCGGTGCGCCTTTCTCGCGCAGGTAGGCCAGCGCGGGCTCCACTTCCGTGAAGTTTTGATACTCTGCGGTCGGGATGTCGTGGCGCGCGAGGAAATCTTTGGTGAAGGCCTTAGAGCCTTCCAGCTGCGCTGCACCCTCCGTTGGGCCGAAGATTTTCAGGCCAGCCGCGCGGAAGGCATCAACCACGCCAATCACCAGCGGGGCTTCCGGGCCAACGATAGTCAGATCGATCTTCTCGCTTTGGGCAAAGTCCAGCAGGGCCGGGATATCGGTCACGCCGATAGCCACGTTCTGCAAGGCAGGCTCCAGCGCCGTACCGGCGTTACCCGGCGCGACAAAAACGGTCTTAACCTGCGGCGACTGCGCTGCTTTCCACGCCAGGGCGTGCTCGCGTCCACCGTTACCAATCACTAGTACTTTCATTCTGTGCTCCGGGAATTAATGGCGGAAGTGGCGCATGTCGGTGAAGATCATTGCGATACCGTGTTCGTCGGCTGCGGCAATAACCTCGTCGTCGCGAATAGAACCGCCCGGCTGGATCACGCAGGTAATGCCTACCGCTGCCGCAGCATCAATACCGTCGCGGAACGGGAAGAAGGCGTCAGAGGCCATCGCGGAGCCTTTCACTTCCAGACCTTCATCACCGGCTTTAATACCGGCAATCTTCGCGGAGTACACGCGGCTCATCTGGCCTGCGCCTATCCCGATGGTCATATTCTCTTTTGCATACACGATGGCATTGGATTTCACGAACTTCGCGACTTTCCAGCAGAACAGCGCGTCACGCAGCTCCTGCTCGGTTGGCTGACGTTTGGTCACCACGCGCAGGTCGGCTTCTGTCACCATCCCCAGATCGCGATCCTGAACCAGCAGACCGCCGTTCACACGTTTGAAGTCCAGCCCCGGCACGCGCTCTGCCCACTGGCCGCAGACCAGCACGCGAACGTTCTGTTTTGCGGAGGTGATTTTCAGGGCGTCTTCCGTGGCGGATGGCGCGATGATCACTTCAACAAACTGGCGGGAGATAATCGCCTGCGCGGTTTCCGCATCCAGCTCGCGGTTAAAGGCAATAATGCCGCCGAACGCGGAGGTCGGGTCGGTTTTATAGGCGCGGTCGTAAGCATCAAGAATAGAGGTGCTTACCGCCACGCCGCACGGGTTGGCGTGTTTCACGATAACGCAGGCTGGCTCGCTGAACTCTTTCACGCATTCCAGCGCCGCGTCGGTGTCCGCGATGTTGTTATAGGAGAGCGCTTTGCCCTGAACCTGTGTCGCGGTGGCAACGGACGCTTCTTTTACCTCTTCTTCTATATAGAAGGCAGCCTGCTGATGGCTGTTCTCGCCGTAACGCATATCCTGCTTCTTAATGAAGTTCAGATTCAGGGTGCGCGGGAAGCGGCCGGAAGGATCTTTGCTTTCGCCGTGATAGGCCGGGACCAGGCTACCGAAGTAGTTGGCGATCATGCTGTCGTATGCGGCGGTGTGTTCGAAAGCTTTAATAGCGAGGTCGAAACGGGTAGCCAGCGTCAGGGAGGCGTCGTTGGCATCCATTTCATTAATAATGGCGTTGTAGTCGCTGCTCTTTACAACGATGGCCACATCTTTGTGGTTCTTGGCGGCGGAGCGCACCATGGTCGGGCCGCCAATATCGATATTCTCAACGGCGTCTTCCAGAGAGCATCCTTCACGGGCAACGGTCTGGGCGAACGGATAAAGGTTAACGACAACCATATCGATCGGCGCGATCCCGTGCTGATCCATAATGCCGTCATCCTGACCGCGACGGCCCAGGATGCCGCCATGCACTTTTGGATGCAGGGTCTTCACGCGTCCATCCATCATTTCCGGGAAACCGGTGTAATCGGACACTTCGGTTACCGGCAGGCCTTTATCTGCTAACAGGCGAGCGGTGCCGCCAGTAGAAAGCAGCTCTACACCACGTGCAGAAAGTGCCTGAGCGAATTCGACGATACCGGCTTTATCAGAAACACTGAGCAGCGCGCGGCGGATTGGACGACGTTGTTGCATGGTAAATCCCCTGGATTTCACGATTACAGAGAGCGTTAGATGAATTTTCCCCAAAAAAACTCAGCTAACACCCCTTACGGGACATCCTTGTTAAGCGCGAGCATTTTAACGAAAACGTTTGCGCATCGCTCGTGATTTTTCACTTTTTCGCAGCATTGTGGATAACTCTGTGTGTAAAAAGGTATAAGGCGGGGTTTTGCTGTGGAATGCAGCAGTCAGTCATTTTTCTGTCATTTTTCTATTGCGGCCTCCGGAGAACTCCCTATAATGCGCCTCCATCGACACGGCGGATGTGAATCACTTCACAAACAAC